>JAGQLO010000009.1 GCA_020429185.1 Candidatus Doudnabacteria bacterium | reverse complement strand
AGAACGTAGGTCCGTGCCAGGCTTCTCATCACACCCCAGCGAAAGCTGGGGTGTTTTGTTTCTTGCAAAAAATCTCTTTGCCCCGTAGGCTCAGCGCATGGAAGACATTCAGTTTTCTGCCAACTTACTCGGAAGCGAGCTCACATTCACCACAACGTGGGGTCTTTTTAGTCCTGAACGTATCGATGATGGCTCCGCACTCCTCTTAACGTACTTAGGCGACATTCCTCAGGATGCAAACGTACTTGATTTGGGATGTGGTTACGGAGCACTTGGTATTCCCATTGCAAAACAGCTTCCACAAGGCCATGTCACGATGGTTGATACAAACTTTGTTGCTGTTGAATATGCAAACAAAAATATTCAACTGAACAACCTCTCGAATGCAGAGGCACTGCTTTCAAATGGCCTTCAACATCTTCCCAAAGACGAGACCTACGACCTCATTGTCTCGAATCTTCCTGCGAAAATTGGTCGCGAACTCACACAGCGATTCCTCGATGACGCAAAGGCGCGACTGAACCCCGGCGGTCGTGTTGTTGTCGTTGTCGTAAAGGGCCTCAAAGACTTCATCAAGCGCTCATTTAAGGATACGTTTGGCGACTACAAGAAGCTCAAACAAGGTCCTACGCACGCCGTCTTTCAAAACCGTGTATAAACAGGGGATTACTTGAGTATATTTTGTACTCAATAATTGGCTGACGTACTACCGTTAGTGTATGATGGTGTCATCTAAATTGACTTCTAAGCAGTCTGTTTTCTGATATGGCACACCCAATCCACAAGGCCGTGATTCCTGTTGCCGGCTTTGGCACGCGTTTTCTTCCCGCAACTAAAGCCATGCCGAAGGAAATGCTCCCCGTTGTAGACAAACCTGTTATTCAGTACATCGTTGAAGAAGCTGTTGATTCAGGGATCGACGAAGTTGTTCTCGTGACAGGTTCTTCTAAGCGCGCCATCGAAGACCATTTCGACTCTAACTTTGAGCTCGAATATCGTCTTCAGGAAAAGAAGAAGTTGGAAGCCCTCGAGGAAGTTCGCGCCATTACCAACATGGCAAACTTTTCGTACGTGCGTCAGCCAACTCCGCTTGGAGACGGACATGCCATCCTTTCCGCACAGAACATCGTTGAGCGCGAACCCTTTGCCGTGTTGTTTGGTGATGACATCATCGACTCAGAAACGCCTGTATTAAAGGAAATGATCGCTGTCTACGAGAAGTACAATGCGCCCGTTATTCTCGTTGAAGACGTGCCAAAGGAGATGGTAGGTAAGTATGGCATCGTTGAAGGAACACAGGTTGAAGAAGGAGTCACAAAGGCGGAGCGCTTCGTTGAAAAGCCTGAGCCAGGTGAAACAGACTCTACCCTCGGTGTTATAGGACACTACATCGTTACACCTGATCTGTTCGAGGTACTGAAGTCTGCACCCCCAGGAAAAGACAATGAAATTCGTCTTGCAGATGCATTCATTAAGTATCTCGAGGCAGGAAATGAGGTCTACACCATGACCCACAAAGGAACTCGTTTTGACTGTGGAAACAAGCTTGAATACCTCAAAGCCAACATTCACTACGCCATGAAGTCGGAAGATTTCCGAGATGGCCTACAAGACTACATGAAGACAATGATGTAAAGTGTTCGTACGCTTTATCATCTGCTCCTTCATGTCAGCCGAACAGAACAACACAACTCAACCCCGCTTCCGAACACTACTTAAGATCGCCATCCCCACGTTGGCAATCTTGTTATTGGTTGGCGCTGGCTGTACCCGTGGAACAGATGAACCGGAGCCTGTTGAGCTCTCCTTTTGGGGCGTCTTTGATGGACGAGATGTCTATCAGCCGCTCATTGAGCGCTACCAGGCCCTTCACCCAAACGTGAAGATTACCTACAGCAAACTTACGATCGATCGCTATGAACAGGACGTTGTAGAGGCGCTTGCTGCAGGACGTGGTCCAGATGTCTGGCTCCTGCAGAACGCATGGCTCCCACGACACCTCGATAAGCTCATGCCTGCTTCGCCCTCAGTGATCGACGCTGCAACCATTCAGCAAAGCTTTGTAGATTCGGTGTATGAAGACTATGTTCTTGTTCCTGCTCCATCAGCAGACGGAACGCAGCTTCCACCGCTGGTCTACGGTGTACCTCTCTATGTGGATACGCTCGCGATGTACTACAACAAGGATTTGCTCCAGTCACAGGGAATTATCAACCCTCCCGAAAACTGGACAGACTTTGCACAAGACGTCCGCACACTCACTGTTACTGACGACTTTGGCAACGTAGAGCGTTCTGGTGCTGCCATGGGAACAGCTGACAATGTTGAGAATAGTGGGGATCTTTTGGCGCTTCTCATGCTCCAGAATCAGACTCCAATGGTTGATGTAGCTCGACAACGCGCCACATTCGACCAGCGCGTTACACGTGCTGATGGGGAGCAGTTCCTTCCAGGACTCGATGCGCTTGTGTTCTACACGGATTTCGCAAACCCAAAGAAGAGCGTGTATACGTGGGACCCCACAAAAGCAAACTCTGTTGACGCATTCGTAAATGAAGAAGCGGCGTTCCTGTTCCACTACCAGTATGTAGACAGTACGATTCAGGCACGCGCTCCTCAGCTGAACTATCAGATTGCCCCAATTCCACAGATCGCCGGTGCCGCAAAAGACATCACGTACGCAAACAGCTGGGCGCATGTGGTTTCAAAGGCTTCTGGAACAGCCGAACAACAAGAGGCGTGGCGCTTTATCTCTTTCCTTGCTTCTACTGACAACGCCACAACCTATGCAGATGCATCAGGGCGCCCCTCTTCGCGCCGCGATGTCTTAGAGGCGCAGCTTACCGACCCCGAGGTTGCAGTGTTTGCACAACAGGCACTTACTGCACGCACTTGGTTCCGTCAGGACTCATCGTTGATCGAGAATATCTTCGCTGATATGATTACCTCAGTAGTGCTCGGCACCCTTCCTGAGGAGGCGCTGCAATCTGCAGCAGACCAGGTTACCGCCGTCATGCGAAAATAAAGATGCAATCTCTACACACCATTCAACGATGTACGCTCGCCATTCTTGTGGCGTGTATTGCGTTGTTCGGCGTTACGGCACTTTCTGCCTCGCCTGCATTTGCTCAATCTACAGACAACCCAGGAGCACAAGGCGCGCCGGCTGGAGGAACCGATAATCCAGGTGCACCTCCTGCTGGAGATCAAAACAATGCAGGCAACGGAACGGCTGCCAACCAAGCGGGTGAAGTGAACGCCGTTCGTTCTGGCGTTGTCTCTCTCACTTCACCAATCAATTGTGGAGGGCAAGCCTGTTCTGTTCCCGTGATTATCGCGCGTGTCATCAACTTCATTTTATCGATGGTTGGTGCTGTTGCCGTCATCATGTTGGTGTATGCCGGTATCGTCTATATGACCTCTGCAGGTAGCGAGACGCGAGCAGCTTCTGCAAAACGAACTATCTCTTACACGGTTCTTGGACTTGTAATTGTCTTCTTGTCATTGCTCATTGTGAACTTCACGCTCCGTATTATCGGTGCGACCTAAGCCTATGCGTCGTTTTCTTTCTCTCTCTGGGGCAGTGATTGCCCTTGCAGCACTCACGTTTGTTGTCACGCCCACTGAGACACAAGCTGCACTTGGAGATTCCTGTACAGCTACGTTTGCAGATTCCATTCAAGGAACTTGTGCTTCAGATGAGCGCTGTGGTGACCGAAACGCAACCGGCGAGGGAATCTGCTTGACGGCCTGCGATGTCAGCACAGAAACAAACGATGGCACTGGCGCCTGCCAGGCTGGTCAGACCTGTGTTGCCATTGATCCCACAGACCCAGACAAAGGTGCTTGTTCGGCAAAGGCTGCTGGCACAACAGGGGGAGCTGCTGGAGCAGGGACAGGTGGCGGAGCTACAGGAGGTCCTGTAACAGGAGCTGAAAATCTCCAGAGCGCACAGCAAAGTGGATTTGGTACCAATGCATTACGCGGTCTTGGACTCTATCAGGGACGCCCAGAGACACTTCTTATTACCATTGTTCGCCAAGTATTCCTGTATATCGGTGCCATTCTCGTTGTACTCATCGTGTACGGAGGCATCTTGTATATGACAGGTGCAAGCGGTGGGAAAGATGGGAAAGCCCTACAAGGAAAGAAGGTGATTACTGCCGCTATTGTTGGAACAGTGATCGCGTTCGCTGCCTTCCTCATTGCGGAATTTGTCATTCGCGCGTTGACCGCTTAGTTATTTCTGTATGACCACCTCTTCTTTGCACAAGATTACCGCTCCGATCGTACTGCTGTTTGTCGCTTTTCTTGCTGCTGTTGCATTCGTTGGTCCGGTAGAAGCTGGAAGTGCAACCGGCACAAAATCAGCTGGTGAGTCTTGTACGAAGAGTAGTGAGTGTCAGGCAGATCTTCGCTGTAACTTGCTAGAAACCTCGAATGTAGATGATTTTTACACCTATTCTGCCGACGGAGAACTGATTCTTAAGCCAGGAGTTGTAGCCCCCGAAGCGATCTGTGTGCCCGCATTTGCAAATGAGGGAGATGACTGTAACCAGTATGACTGTAATCGAAGAGGATCATCTAACCTTGTGTGTAGCGCTTCGTCCTCTGCTATCGCCTTCAGTGGCGGATACGATTACGGTGAATGTGCAAAGAAGGGCTCTGCTGGAACAACCATCACGTCGTGGCGTGAATATTGTTTCAGCATTCACCCAAACGATACGAATGCTCGTGAAGAATGTATTGACCAAGAAGGTTCCACTTGTTTTGCGGAGTCAGACTGTGCTGATGGGCTCATTTGTAACACTGCCGAAACAAATATTGGTGGACTATTCGGCCAAGGACGTTCAGGCGCTTGTACGCTTCCGCAACAAGTCGGTGGCCCATGTGAGGAGAAAAATGACTGTGCTGCTGGATTCGACTGTAACACGGACACAAAGCAGTGTTTTAAGCCAGCCGATGGTGGTGATGGGGGAGGCGCAGACGGAGGAAAACCAGGTGATGGCTCCGCGCTCGACCCAGATGTTGCTCCGGACTCCGTAGATTTTGGTCTTAACTTCTTCCGTGGTCAGAACGTTGGACTTCGTACCGACTCTCCTCAAGCCTTTATCACGGGAGTGGTGCGCACCGTTCTAGGTATTTTAGCTGCCGTTCTTGTCGTCCTACTGGTCGCTGGAGGCATTATTTACATGACCTCCGCCGGAAACGCGCAACGCGTAGAACAGGCGAAAGACATTATCACCTACGCCATTATCGGAATTGTGGTTGTTTCCGCAGCGTTCATTATTGCTGAGCTTGTTATTCGTGCCCTTGCGGCGTAGTACGCTCTTATGTTCCGATCTCGACTTCGTACAACGTACGCTACTCTCGGCTCACTCACGCTTCTTGCACTTGTGGCACTTCCTGCGGCCGCCCAGGACTTTGGGTTAAGCACTCTTTCTGGAAGCCAGTTCGGTCTTCGTGACGACAGTCCAGCCTCATTCCTCGGAGGTACTATTAGTGTGATTCTCGGCATTCTCGGCATTCTCCTTGTAGGTCTCCTTATTTTTGGAGGGGTGATGTACATGACTTCTGCTGGAAACTCATCACGTGTTGAGCAAGGAAAGGACATTATTACATGGGCGATTATTGGAATCGTCGTCGTACTTGCTGCGTTTATCATCGCGCGCTTTGTGGTCGGAGCACTGATTACTGGTCAAAACACCACTACAAATGTTACTCCTACGAACAACCTGAACCCGGCAAATGAAACCTGGTGTAACCCACCTCCAGGATTCTACTGTGACTATGAGCTCGGAGGCGCTGTACGCCAAGACAGCATTACACGTCGAAGCGGGGAAGTGACAAACAATACCTCAAGCTTTCGTGAAACCACACTTCCAGAGAAAACAGATGATCTGATCAACGGCCAATAATGTTGTCCCACACATCACAGTCCATGCGCGCGTTTCTCATCATGTCTGCACTGTTCCTTACATTCACCATTGCCGGTGCTGTATTTCTGTTTCAGATGCCGAGCGTACTCGCTGCTTCGTCTGACCTAGGACTGTCAGAACTTGCAAACGAGGGATCCGGACTTCCAACCGACTCGCCCGTTTCTTACACGGCGAACATTATTCGTTGGGTCCTCGGAATTATCGGGGTGATCTTAGTTGCACTTATCATCTACGGAGGCGTGATGTATGCAACCTCCGCTGGTAACGAAGGGCGCGTTGACACCGCCAAGAACATTCTTACGTATGCCATTATCGGCGTTGTCATCATCTTCATGGCGTTTATTGTGTCTGAGTTCACCATTGGGGCCCTACGAGGCACAACAGGCGGAGGAGGGGGTTCTACGGCCGTTGTAGGAGGATCAAATTCAAACCTTAGTGGTTCAGTTGATCAGTTCAACAGCAACTTCTCGAATGGAGGAACAGCCGCGCGCTCCGGCAATGTCACGAACTCGAATGATTGTTTTGTAAACGATCAGAATCAAACATGCTGTCGAACGTCTTCTGGAACGACGTACTCCTGTTTCGATAAGAAGGCTCGCAACACAGATCGATGCTATGTTGACGGACAAGGGCAGTTGTGTTGTCCTAACATTTTTGGTAGCATTCGATGCAGTAACTAAGCGTATTTGTTGATCTTTATGAACATCAATCTGCGAAAGGAGGTGGACCGTCCATGAAAAAGACACTTGCAGCGTTTGCAGCCGCAGGAATGCTTATGCTTCCTGTTATGACCTTCGCTCAGGTAGCAGCAAACCAGCCCCCTTCAATCGAACTCGATGAGCAGTTCGGTGCTGAGGCTGGTATTGCAACTGATGACCTTCCTTCCTTCGTTTCGACCATGATTCGATGGATTCTAGGTATCATCGGAGTACTCCTTGTAGCGTTGTTCGTCTACGGTGGTGTGTTGTACGCAACATCCGCTGGAAACGAAGACCGTGTCGAGACCGGAAAGCGCGTGATGATTTACGCGATTATCGGTACCGTCATCGTGTTCGCGGCCTTTGTGGTTTCCGACTTTGTGATTTCAGCCCTACTTTCGACAAGTGGCGCATAGAGGCGGTCTACCGCATTCCGCAAGGAAACACTTCAGAGCAGCCCTTCGGGGCTGTTTTGTTGTACATCTATTCATCCAGACAAAAGAAAAAGGCCTGCGCAGAGCCCCGGAGGGATGCGCAGGCCGAAGTCGGTCGAAGGTACAAAAAGTGCGACGGTCAAAGGTGCAGCGCCGAAGGAGCGACGAATGGGCGCTGTCACCTGCCCAGTCAGTCGGTCGTCTCGGTGCAGACACCCTCGGAGCAGAGATCACTCTCACACTCCGAATGGCTCTCGCATTCGGCACCGGCCAGCTTCAGGGCGATGGGCACGGGATCGAAGACCATCTCGGAGCCCGGGGCTGCCGCAGCGGTCTTGACCTCGGGCTTCTGGGGCTGAGCCTGGAAGCGCGTGTCCTGGAAGCCCAGGACGTGCAGAGCGCCACCGTGACGAGCTTGACGCATCTTGCGATTGCGCCAGTGGTTCACCACGTAGACGACCGTGCACGTGCGCTGTCGGCACAAGCCCGTGTCCGAGTCGACTTCACACTGCCCCGTGGTCTTGTCGATCACGTTGCCGCACTCCGTCAACTCGAACTGCTTGCCCGGCGCGAGCTGGTCGTCCGCGTCCACCCGGCCGATGGGCCGGATGTTCACGAGACTCTGCAGCTCGGGCTTCGTTCCTTCTGGCCAGGCGGCCATTAGGAGCATCCCGAGCGGCTCGTTGGGGGCGAGGCACGTGTCCCCAGCCTCCACACCAGCGCGCTTCGCGTTCTGCGAGCCCTCGTTCTGCCGGAACTGCTCGAGCACGCTTTCACACGTGCGGCCGACCAGCCCTTCAGGGCCCGCCCAGGCAGGGTTCACGTGCTCGCCTGGGATCAACCAGAACCACGTGCTCGCCGCCAGGAACGCGATCACCGTACCAACCAGCGACCCACGACGTCCACGACCACCGAAGCGCCAGCCAACGACCCAACCGATCAGACCAATGACCACGAGTGCCATCAGCCAACCGTTGGGAGCCGTCGTCCAGACATCCGCCAGCAGCCCGTAGGCCTTCCAGCCTCGGCTCGTGTCGAGCGAGAGCAACGGGTAGCCGTGCTCGTCCGCGATACGCGTCTTGTCGACGGTCTCGCGCACCTGGAACACCTCGCCGTCCACCAGGGGAACGACGGGGGTGAACCCGGTGTCGCCACGAACCTTGGTCCGCCAGTCCGAGGTGTTGGCCACCTGGAGCTGGTGCGTGAGCTCCTCGAGCCGGTTTCGCTGTGCCGGGCTCGGGCAGAACCCGGTTCCGCGCGGACAGACCGCAGCGCGCTTGAGCGCCTCGATCTGGTCGTTGATCCGCTCCACGGCCACCGCTTGAGCGCTTTCACGCAACTCGTTGGTGTCGTAGATCGTCTTCTCGACCTTGTCCGCCCTCGCAACCTTCCGGGCCGTCTCTGAGGTCGCCGCCGTGTTCCGAGCAAGCCGGCCCACCAGATCTACCCCCTTCGGGGAGATGATGAGCGCGGCGAGTAGGACCATGAAGATCGCCGTCATGATCACCACGATCTTCCGGCTTCGAGCCGGATTGAAGATCGCGTTGACCGAGAGCAGCAACCCTCCCAGTACCCACACCATCATGAAGTACACGGCCTGCAGTTCTTCAGGCGTGCCGCGCCCACTCATGATGCCGGAGCGGCCACCGTGGGTTCCCCAAGCCAACTTGAAGTCGGCCCACGAAATCCCGAATACGGAGCCAACGCCCCAGCCAGCCACGGCGTACAGGAACACCGCCACACACACGAGGAGCGTGGCGATCAGCGCCCGCTTGAGCCCCCTGATCCCCGGCGCGTACGCCGGGTTGTTCTGGAGGGCCGTCAGCACGCCCGCCGTGACCAGGATCCCGGTCACGAGGGCTATGTCGACCTCCCAGAAGATTTGGATTCCCATCCCCATCAGGAGAACTGAGGCGAGAATACCGAACATGCGTATCATGACTTCTCCGTACTCTGAGTCACGTGAGGCCTTCTAGGCCTCACGGTGCTGTTCGTTAGCTTGCCCTCCGCGGCCCCTTGGCCGCGGAAACAATCTTCGCAATGCCTCCCGTACCCTCCTTGAGTGCAGCAGCGGTGCCGAAGCCCTCTGCCACCGTCCTCAGGATACCGGTTGACCTTCCGAAGATGGCCATGGCAAACGCCCCTATCTCGTCGAACCACGAGAAGATGAACGAGGCAACGAACACCAGCAGGAACAGGACGAACTCCGCCCAGACCCACCAGGTACCCTTTTCAGCCTCGGCGTCCATCTTGTCGGCCTCGGCTTTCGCCTTGGCCGCCTCAGCGTCCGCGTCGAACGTTCCAGCGTTGTCGTCGCCGTGTTCGAACTTCTCGACGAGGGTCTGAACGCTTGAGTTCGCCTGTAGCTCGACAACGCCCCGCTTGACGGCGCTGACCACTGAGACATCCGACGTCGGCACGTTCAGCGCCGCGACGAACATGAACAGTGCCATCGGCAGGAACACGAGCACCGACCAACGGTTGTTCCGCTTCTGGTCCACGCCCCCGGTCACGGGATCTTTTGCGCGGTTCAGCCACCGCATCACATCCACAACCCCGTCGCCCCACGTTTCACCGCGAGACAGACCGAGGAAGAGCCCCACGATCGCCATCACGGCGAAGGGAAACAGGATGGCGCTGACGGGCGCCATGATTTCTGGGTACATGTACCAGAGCTTCCCGAGGAACCTCCAGGCACAGTACGCCATCACCCCACCGACGAGGAAGCGACCGAGCCGGTTGAGATTCATGCGCCACTGGATCGTCACTCCGATGGCGCAGACGATGAGCAAGAACCACATCCACGCGGTCATGCTTGTCTCCTTCATCAATTCGCGAGCCAACCCTTTGTCGGGGCCGGCAATTCAGTTCTAGATGAGTGGCCGGCACGGACGACGGTTGTGCGCGATCTCCAACGAGTGCGCTTGCCGTCGACCGTGTCGACCTCGATGCGGACTAGGTCGAGCTACCGCCCGATCCATCGTCCGCACCCCCCGACGTACCGCCACCGGAGGGTTTGGCCGCACCCGCCTTGTTTTTCGCTGCCGCCAGTGCCAGCTCATGTTCGCGAGCCTTGGCCTGTGCCGCAGCGAGCCTCTCCGCCTCAACCCTGTCCGCAGCCGCGCGTCGCGCGCGACCAGCGTCCGAAGGTCCCAGGTTTGCGAGAAGCGGGCGCCGAGCCGGACGTTCAGTCATGCTGGCCGGATCTTCCACGAGGGAAGCTGCCGCACGCCGCATGCTCCGCACGGCGAGCCCAGCAAACCGCCCAAAGCCTCGCGCAGCCGCACGTGCACCACGAGCCGCGCCGCCGCCGGAGCGACGGAATGACCCGCATTCGAAATGCACGATGTTGCTGTGAGTTCCAGTGGGCAGCTTTATGACGTACTGCGGACCGAAGTCCGCCCCGGCGTACGCCGGGATCATCACCCTGTACGACCGCCCGGGCTCGAAGTTCAGAGGGATCGTGCCCGGCACGCGGAGCGTTCGGACCGACCCCTCTCCCTCGAGCTCGTCCCAGCTCTGGGTCAGCCCATTCCAGACCGCCTCCCGCACGACGACATCCAAGATGCCCTCGGCGAGCGCGCGGCCGGAACCGGTCTCTTCCAAGTGCACATCCAAGACGTACCCACTCGGAGGAAGAGGGGGTAGGCCCGGGCTCGACTCGGTCCCGACAGCGATGAGCGACATGACGACCGCCGCCTGTTCGGGCGGAGAAGTCAGATCGCTGATGTCCTCGAGGTCGTTGTCGTCAAGCACCGTGGGTTCCGGGTCCGGCGGCGGCGCCGGCCTGGGATCCCGCGTGAACGTGAACGAGGCCTGAGCCTCGACCCGGCCGAAACCAGGCACGTCCACCAGACCGATGAGCTCGACCTCCCCCTCCGGCACGCGGGCCGGCACGCGGATGGTCGCCTTCATCGCTCGGAACGGGTCATCGGGCTGCCACGGCCGGAGCCGAGCGTCCTGAATCCCCACAGCGTTGATCGCTTGTACGATCGCACTGACCTCCCCCGAGCCCGGGAGGTGCTCGCCGTTCAACTCCAGCTGGAGTGAAACGACAAGTTCGTCACCCTCAACGACCGACGGCACGCGCATGACACGCAGCTTCGCCGACACGTTGGTGGGGGACTGAGGTGGCGGCGCGGGCTGTTCGGCCTCCCGCTCCACCATGATCGAGATCTCCTTCGTCACCGGAGCTTGCTCCCGGCCTACGTAGGCGATGATCTCGATCGTGAACGTTCCCTCCGAGTCGGCCGGGAGAGTGACGTCCATGTGGGCGTGCCTCACGCCCGAAGCGAACGCTACCACGCAATCCTGACGGATGGCGGCGTTGGTCGGGCACCAGTACCCGAGTTGCGTTCGCTTCACGTCCTTTGGCTGGAGATGATCTCCATGAAGGACGACGCCGATCCGGACAGGGTCCGGCGACTGACCTCGGGCGAGCTTGATGGCCTCAGCGGGCACGCCGAGCAGCTCGAGCCGGAGGTTGGAGGGAGTGGGGTCCGACACGGAGGCCGGGGTGGGAGTGGCCGTCGCCGGCCGGTTGATGGTCAGTGCAGCATGAGCCGCCACCGACCATTCGTCACCTCCAGCATCGGATGGCGGCGCGAACGCAACCACCGACACGTTCAGCGACCCCCGGTAGCCGTGCGGCACTGGGATCCCGCACGACGCCATCATCGAGGCGTCGAACGGGTAATCATCCTGGTCGTCGGAACGGGAAGCCTTGGTGTCCAGGACCGCAGTCCCGTTCACCACGACCTTCAACTCGAGCTGCTCGAAGCCGACATCCCGAGGCAGCTGCCCCAAGACGACGGCCGTCATTGGAATTACGAACGTCGCCTCATCAGCGACGTCCCACTCCGTCCGCAGGTTCAGCTGCAGACGGGTCGACGGACCACGTCGTCGGCTCGCCATCTTCCCACCTCCTCAAGGTATTTTTCTGAATTTCTGATTTCCAGATTTTCAAGGACCGGCCCACCACGGACCACTCGCTCGGTTTTGGCTTATTTCAGCCAAGATCCGTGCGGAGCCGTCCCTGATGTTCTTACGTGAAATCTACCATAAACGTTGACAAATGTCAATACTTTCAGTGTTATAAAAAGCACCCCTACAATTGGGGTACTTTTTGCCTTATTCAAGCCAATTTTTAACTGGTACCGAGGAGAGGACTCGAACCTCCACGGGCATAGCCCACTAGGACCTAAACCTAGCGCGTCTACCAATTCCGCCACCTCGGCCTGTTGTTGCTCACCTAAGATGCTTTATCTTGGCGTTCTTGTCTACACCCATTCCTGTATGACCTTCTCGTAGATCTCTGGAGTTCCTACATCGTACCACCGTCCTTCGAACGGATAGCCGGTAATAAGGCCTTCTCCCGCCAAATGTGGCAGAACATCCTTTTCGATTGACGCTGTCTTCTTCTTTGGAATTACGTTTACGATGCCCGGACTACACACAAACACGCCTGCACTCACAAGATGTGTTCGGCTCTTTCCAACACCTGGTTTTTCGTCGAATCGAACAATTTTGTAGCCTCGCAACGACGCCACACCAAATGATCCAGGCTGCTCTACAGACGTAAGTGCCGCCGTCATAATGGCTCCCGTGCTGTCGTGAGTCTCGAACAGGTCTTGTAGATCGATATCTGCGAGCGTATCTCCGTACATCACAAAGAATGGATTGCCTTTTTGCAACGTTCGAATTTGTGTAAGCGGATAGGCAGTACCAATTGTTTCACCCTGTTGCTCGAAGTAATCAATACGAACTCCGAATGCAGAACCATCTCCAAAATGGTCTCGAATCTTTTCTCCCAAGTGACCAATGACGATCGTAATGTTACGCACGCCCGCTTTGCGAAGTCGTTCAACTGCATACTCTAGAATAGGACGCCCACCAACCGGAAGCATAGTCTTTGGCATCTCGTAGGTAAACGGGCGCATTTGTACGCCTTTTCCACCTGCAAGAATAACTGCTCGCTCTACGGTTGGTCGCAGGGCTTGCGTGAGCAAGTACTCAATTGCATGTGATCGGTTGCGAATTTTTGCACCATCAATAGCCTCATCCACTTCTTTCAGCAGATCCTTTCTGAGGGTAATGGTGAGACGTTGTCGGTCCATAATGGCGATGCGTTAGTACAAAAAGCGTAGCGTGTGCACACGGTTTGGCAAGCCAGAGCCTATAAAAAAGGGGAATCCCCAGGTTACGAGTTGGCCTGTTCGCATTCGTCACGTATCCTCGTCTTATTACGACATCATACGAATGACTATGGCCACACAAGACCTCGACTCACTTACTCCGCCGCTCGAACTCGACAGCCAAGACATGTTGACTTCGATTGGCATGCTTCCTGATCAAATGAAGCACGCGTGGGAAAGTGTTTCGCAGATTTCGCTTCCCGAAGACTATCGAAACGTGGACCGCCTTGTTGTATTCGGCATGGGAGGATCCGCCCTCGGAACTGACATCTTGCAGCACTTGTACGCAAAGCAGTTGAAGGTGCCCGTTACGATCGTGAATGACTATCACGTTCCTGGTTTTGTTGACGAACGAACACTTGTTTTACTCTCCAGCTATTCCGGAAGCACGGAAGAAGTCGTGACGGCCGGTAAAGAAGTCATGGGCAGGGGATCCAAAGTCCTCGTCATTGCTACCGGCAAGGATTTGGCATCACTTGCCGAAGAGCACTCCCTCCCGATCTATCATATCGACCCAACCTACAACCCTTGTGGTCAACCTCGTATTGCTGTGGGATATTCCGTTGTCGGCCAGCTCGCCTTTTTCTCCCGTCTTGGACTCATTCCCCTCACAGAACAAGAGTTAACCGACACTATCGCCTTCCTTCGGGACCTCATTCCTACCTACGGCCCAGAAACCCCTGAAAGCGATAATTCAGCCAAACAACTCGCTCGGACCCTCTCTACAAAAGTTCCTGTACTGTCTTCATCTGAACATCTACAGGGGATTGCTCATGTTATGCGCAATCAACTCAATGAGAACGGAAAGCACATGTCCGCACTTCTTCCCGTTCCAGAGATGAATCATCACGCCATGGAAGGACTTGCACATCCCGGATCTGTAAAAGACCTTCATTTCTTGCTGTTTCCCTCTTCACTGTATTTTGAGCGTACGCAGAAGCGCTATGAAGTGATCGAACTCATCCTCGAAAAACAGGGCATCTCTTTTGATCGCGTTGACGTTCCTGGAGCCACCCCTCTTCAGCAGGCATTTGCACTCCTCCTTATTGGCGGCTATGTAGGATTTTATCTAGCAATGCTGAACGGTATCGACCCTTCACCGATTCCATGGGTAGACCTCTTCAAGTCTGAATTAGGGAAGTAGTCCCCAATTCGTCCACACGATTTCCACTAAAGGAGCCTTGTGTCATACAAGGTTCTTTTTGTACCTGTGACGTATGAGTGGTGCAGCCGCCGTTATCTACTTATACGGTTCGCACTATGCGTCGTTTTCTTTCTTGGGTACTTCTTTCTGCTGCAGTGCTACTTGGCATGATGCCGCCGCCCACCGTTCATGCTATGGAATCCATCCCGTCGTCAGAAGGGGAAGCAATTGTGATTGATGCCATTGTGACGAACACTGTTTCAGCCGTCTTTCTACAAACCTCTTCCACTCAACCCCTTACAAACCTCACGATTGAGGGTCCTGGTGGAGTCTTTGCACTTTCAACCACGGGCTCAGTTGCGTCCGGCGATATCCTCATATTCACTTCTTCCACTCTCTATTTTGAAGACATGCCTGAATATGTGCACGTGTTCCCAGGCCTACCAGACTTTGGCGCCCCTCATGCGGAGGGCGCGGTTCATGAACTAATTGTGTCATGGACTCCTACGCTTTTTTCCGTAGAAGAAGGCGAAATCCAGGAATTTGTCACGCCTCTAAATCCAATGGAAGAGCCTGACGCTCAACAAATACAACCCAGATTTTCAGAGGAAGACGAGCTAGATCCAGTTGAAGATCGTATCGAGGCACTTGTTTCCTACACAGATCTACAACTTGCAGCACTCCTCCCCAATCCAGAAGGATCGGACTTGGAAGGGGAAGAGATTCACGTGCGGAATCGTTCCAACCACTCCATCGATCTTTCAGGGGTAACCCTTAGCGACATGACAACAACGTATCGCTTTCCGGAAGGTGAGCAGATACTACCAGCTCAAACGCTTATTCTTCCTCGTTCCTTAACGCGTATTTCACTCAATAACTCCGGCAGTGAAACAATTCGACTTTCCGACCCAAACGATGTGCTACTTGATGAAGTGACCTATACCAACTCGTTTGAAGGCGAATACTATGCCCGCACACCAGCAGGCTGGCTATGGGACCACGACAGCGTTGATACTCCGAGTGACGTCGTTGAAACCGAAATACCGCAATATGCCCAACCAACCCCCAAAGCATTTGTTCTACCCACCGAAAAACCCGCTGTTACAACCACACAGGAAGAGCAGAAAGTGGAACCACTCGCGGACAGTTCAATTGCCTTCGCAACATCCGGCCGATTGGCACGCCTTTCTGAGGTGTTCCCAGCCCCTCTTCACACCTTGGAAGATGAGTGGGTCGAGCTGCTTAATCCAACAGAAGAAACAATCGACATCTCAGGCTATCAACTCGATGACATTACAGACGGGGGAAGCAAGTCCTATATTTTTCCGGAAGGATCTCGCATTGAAGCAAAGACATATTTCACGATTCCGAAGTCAGAATCTGGCATTGCTCTTAACAACACAGCTGACACTGTTCACTTCCTAGCCCCAGCTGGAGATGTTCTGGATTCCTTCTCGTACGAATCAACAACAAAAGGAATGAGTTTCTCGCGTATCGATGATGACTGGCAATTAACCTCTCCAACGCCGGACGAAGAAAATACTCCTTCTCAAGACAACGCACAAACCTCTTCTGTAACCAGCGCCACAACATCACCTCATGCCCAAACAGATGAACAAAACTCTGATGCTGATGTAAGCCCAACGGATAGCACACGAGAGCGTACATCTATTCGCACCGCCAGATCACTTCCAGAGGGCACGCCTGTTCGTGTTTCAGGAATTGTGACAGCAACGGCAGGCGAGCTGATCTCAAACGGCTTTGTGGTGCAAGACGAGACATCTGGCATTCAGGTGATCTTTCCTCGAGATAGCGTTCCCGAGATCTCAGCAGGAGCAAACGTAGAAGTCGTGGGAACAATCGACACTTATCGCTCTGCAACGATTGTACGCGCAGAATCTCCTTCACGCGTAACCGTCTTGGGCGAGGACGCGATTCCAACTCCCCTCGATCGCGAGTTGGGCGAACTTGGCCTTGAAGATGTTGGCTTCCGCATTATCACATCGGGCTTTCTTCTCTCGAAACAAGGACAGACGATGCTGCTTGAGGACCAGGGCACAGAGTTACGTGTCACATTTCGTGAACGCACTGGAATTTCAAAACCATCGTGGGAAACAGGTTCGCGCATCACACTATCTGGAATATTACTGCAAACATCTGACGGATGGAGACTCTATCCATCCGTCCCGGAAGATGTTGAGCAACAGAATGACCAGCCCAAGGCTCTAGCGCTTGGGGCAACAGACGAAACAACTTCCACTCCTCCCGCGCAAGACACGTTATCTGAAGCTGTTTTCTCCACTAAAACGCTCTTGTCTCAATGGAATCGACTCGATGTTGGCATAATCGTCGGCACCGTCCTTCTCCTTGTCGCTGGAGTGGGGTGGTGGCTTTGGAAACGCTATGGCATTCAGATCCGAACACGGATTTCTGAACTTCGTCTGAAAAATGCCTAGTTTAGATATGAAAAGCCCCAGCATTACGCCGGGGCACTTCATGCCGATCACCTGCAACTCAATAAGGAGGGTATCAAGTGCGGATGACCGGCTAGACAATCTACTCAATCGTATTTTTCGTGTCAACAAGGCTAAATAATGCGCCTCGGCCCTTTCCGACTTAAGGAACCCTTTCTGCTATCAGCATCGGAAGAAGGCTTACTAAATGAACTCACTTCATCCACGCGGGGCTGGGTCGTTGCCAACTCATCCACCGGAGACTTTCGTCTCGACTCTACCAGTCTCGCAACACGTCGCTCCGTTCGCTGTTGAACTGCCGAACGTGCAACACGTGTTCGCGTTGCCTGTATTTCACCCATACTGCGCCTTACGACGTGTTCTCGAACCCGACGACGCTCCCTTGCACGACGGTCGACAAGGTCGGTTGCGAGATCATTTCGCATCCCTTTAAAGAGGAAGATGTTGAACAAAATGATTGTTGCCATAACCACATAGGGGATAGCTCCGGGCTGCTTTACTGTATCTGCCACCGTGGCGACCGCGGCCTTGATATTCCCACCCACAGAGGAAAGGGCTGCAGATGCCTCTCCCGTTGGACCGTTCGGCGTTGGCCTGAGGTAGACAGGCTCTGAATAGCCGCTTGTATTGCCGGAATGATCACGTGCAGCTATTTGGAATACTGACTCAATTCCATTCAGAAGATCTGGCACCACAAGACTTGTTGTTTGTGATTCGATCTCGCGTGTCTGGGTCTCACGTTCACTTGTCTTGTATGCAAGCACGTACCCTTCAAGATCCTCCTCACCGTTTGGCAGCCAATTCAACGTTACCTTTCCATCTCCTTCGATTCCCTGTAGTCCCAGGGGTGTTGCAGGGGGCACTGTATCCTCAGTTGTAAACGTGAGTACATTCGAAATGTCTGAATAGTTTCCTTCTGTGTCGTATGAGCGTAATGCAATGACGTAGCGCCGTCCGGGTGTCAGCCCACGAATGAGCGTGTGCTGTTCTACACCAGAAGCGGCTGGCTCTGGCATTCCGTTTACACGCGTTGCATCCCAAAAGGTTCTTCCAGAAATAGTCTGTTCACTCACCCGAAGATCGTACTCAACACGATCGGATTGATCTTCTTCTGGCACTGTCCACGCAAGCTCTACGAATGTAGGTGCCTGAGCCTCAACACGCAAATCTTCTATAGGAAGAGGGGGGGACGCGTCGAATGGCGTTGCTGTCACCACCGGAACAAGCTCGTCGATTCGTGTACGAGATTCCTCTTCTGCATTTGTTTCACGCTCCACAAATACGTCTACCGGAGATCCATTTTGCAGCGATTCCACCACCACTTCTGCCTGACCAGGATCTATCACAATTGGCGTAGCAAATGAGCGATTCTCTTCGCGATAGCTTAGTCGCCAAGACGCTTCTTCCCCCGACTCAGGAAGATCCCATGCTAACCGGAGTGCGCCGTTGAGCGGTTCTACTCGTAGGTTTGCTGGGCCGCTCTGGTCTTCCATGACAGAACGAAGTTTGGAAAAGACTTCCGGATCTTCGCTTCCCAGTCGCCAAAAGACTACTTGTTGCACCCCCATTGCACGATAGCTTTCTAACTTCTTTCCAATGCTCTTTGCATCCTCAAAATGCACGACGCTTTCGTTTCCTGCTTTGTCGGTGTAACGGAACCATGGTGTTTGAGACTCTTCATCCCAACGAGGAACAACACCGAATTCTTCTGTGAGATCCTGCACTCCTTCCCATGTGATGCCGGTCGTCGTACATGCATTTTCTGCGGACACAGGCTCACTTGTTTCAGGTGCACCACCCAGACACCAGTGATATCCGTAAAGTGGAATTCCGACCACCAGCTTTTCAGCAGGAACATGCTGGAGCGCGTAGGCGACACGATCTTCTGCCCAAGAAAGAGGAGCAACAGGCCCTGGAAGCGTATTTGGACGTGCTGCGTCATACGTCATGATGCGCACCTGGTCAGCGACTTCACCAATTGCGTCATAGTCCACTCCAGCTGGACCTGCCCAAGGTTCTGACCCAGACACCTTTGGCTGCACCGTTACACTCAGCCGCTTATCTTGTTCGTGCAGCCGCTTGCTCAACTCTTGCACGAATGCAGTAAAGGCATCACGAGAATCTGCCCCGAGCGCCTCGTAATTGATGTCGATTCCGTCGTACCCCCGTTCCACCACCTCTGCGAGAATGACATCAATGTGTCGAGCAATAGCTTCTTCATTTTGTAGAAGCGTTGAGACCACACCATCTGGTCCGTTTACATTCGCCACGGTTGGAAGAATCTTTGTTCCGGCATTTCGCGCATCCTCAAGGATTTCTGGAGCTATTTCCCCCTTGCTCACAATTCCACCACCTTCTTGCACGTCATATCGAAATGGAGAGATCGACCCAAGCAGCGTTGCATTTGCATGCACAGTTTCCTGTACGTCCTGCGCATCCGCAGATATAGGTGTCCATGCATGTGCTGACCGAATTGTGCCCGGACCTCCTGTGCGCACAATCAGGTCTGGCGTAAATGCACTCCGGTTTCCAGCACCATCTTGTGCCGCAATGCGAATAAGAATACGTCGAGAAGAGGGGAGGTCTGTCACGCTCACTCCATCGGTTTGTCCCACGAGCTCTTCCTGCGGAGGAGATCCGATTGGCCGCACATCTACCACATAGCTAAAGAGGTCTTCTTCTGTGCCCAACTCCCAAGTGACATGCACCGCATTTCCCGTCACTGCTGCCTGCAGCCCCGCGGGCGTACGTGGAGCATGTGTGTCAGTTGAAGAAAGTGCCGACCCGTTCGAAAGCCACATAAGGCTTCCGACTCCTACACTTGCAAGCAACACAAAGATGGCAGTTGGTACAACGCTTCGCTGTAAACGACTTCGATTCTGTGTGTCTGTAGATGCGTTCATCTTGTGTGTAGTATAGCGCGTTGTTGGGGTTCTGTTGCATCTGCATCCATGCTAGATTAATGAGTCCCATGAAGCTCACCTCCCTCCATCTCACGACGTTCCGCAATCACGCGGCCACCAAGCATGCTTTTGAGCAATCGCTTACGATTTTTGTTGGCTCAAATGCTGCCGGAAAGACGTCATTACTAGAGGCCATTCGTTGTTTGTCGCTTGCAAAGTCATTTCGAGCCTCCTCTGACCGCGATCTTATTCATCATGAGGCCACGTTTTGCCGTGTAGAGGCCGCTTTTGAGCGCAATCAAGAATCTCGGCTTCTTACCTATTTCACGGAACAATCTCCCGTTTCAACAAGCGCCACGCGAAAGCGCGTCACGATTGATGGGGTAAAACGCCCCATGAAGCAGCTGCTTGGCACCCTTCCGACGGTCTTATTCACTCCGGAAGACCTTGCACTCATTAGCGACTCTCCGTCCACACGCCGAACGTACCTCGATACGTTGCTTTGTCAGCTATCTCCTGAGTATTACGCAGCGCTTGTTTCCCTGAAACATGTCTTAAAGCAGCGCAATAGTCTTCTTGCGCAGATACGCGATGGCGAAGCTTCTATTGAGCAACTTGATGTGTGGGATGCCCCGTTCGCCATGCATGCAAAGGTTATTCTTGACGCACGCCGTTCACTCATTGAGACATTTAACGCCCAGCTCACCGACACGTATCGCAAGATTTCAAATCAAACAGAAGCGACACTACAACTCGATCCATCGTTTACGCTGGATTGCGATGACATTACGTGCGATTTAGTGACACACCAAGACGCAGATATTCGTGCAGGTCGTTCTCTGCGCGGACCTCACCGAGATGACATCCGCTTTATCCTGAATGACTACCCACTGTCTTCGTTTGGATCGCGTGGAGAGCAGAGGAGTGCCATTCTCGCCCTAAAAATGGCAGAACTCGATATTCTAGAGGAACAATTCGGAGAGCGCCCGATTTTGCTCCTTGATGATATTTTCTCTGAGCTCGATCAAGACCGACAAAATGCGCTTTTGTCGCTTGTGCGCCGACAACAAACTTTTGTCACAACGACAGACCTGGCCCACCTTCACCCTGAAACAACGCTTGGAGCAACGATTATTCATGTTCACAAGGGCTCTGTTTCTATAAATTCCCCTGTGTGCGAACCGCCAACAGCGGCACACGCCCACCCCGACCAAACGGAGCAACCTGAAGACTCCGCAGCGAAAACCGTTCAGCACACTTCAGAAGAAAGTGCTCCTGTTACTGCCTAGTATATGCCTGGTGCAAAACCCCTTGCTGAACTACTGCCCGCCGCCCTAGATCGCGCAGGTGTCAGCGACCATCAACTTACAGCCGCAAGTGTGTGTGAAGCCTTTTTAAAGGTTGTTGAAGGCCATCCAAAACTCAAACACGGCACAATACAACCAGTTTCGTACAAATACCGTATGCTCACCGTACAAGTCGAGGGAGCACCGCTCGCCGCCGAACTTCAGATGTATGCAAAACGACTTGTTCATACAACAAACCGCATCCTTGGAAAGGATGCGGTAGATCGTATTCGATTTTCGATTCGATAGTGCGCACAATCGTGCGACGCGGCCTTCCTACACTTTTTCGAACTTCGCAACATCTAGGACAAACACTGTTGCTCCTCCTGCTGTAATGCGTGTTGCGTCGGAAGCAACGACTGCTTCTGAAACATCTGTGGAAGAGAGTACTGGTGCCGCAACCACTTCTTCGTGAGAAGCGCAGGCTTCCCGTACGATCTCAATGGCTTTTTCCACCTCACCATCTGGAACACCAAGAAGGAAGGTGAAGTTCTTCTTGCGGAGGAATCCGCCCTCACTTTCAAACTGCGTAAGAGGAAGTGACGCGTCTAGTAAGGACTGACGTAACTCCTTCTGATGATTTCGGGGGACGATGATGAGGAGGAGCTTCATGTAGCGCTAGGGTAACACGGTAAATGTGATGGTGCGAACAAGTGATGCGACTCCGTCAACATCTCGTACAGACACAATTGCCGTGTAGTTTCCTGTTGGAATATCCTTCACAACTTGTGAATAGACTGTCTCTCCTGTGGTTGCCTGCAAGCGCTTCGAGAATGCATTCTCTCCGCTGTCGCGACGCACATCCATAGAGACCGTTTGCGGCTCAGTATCTCCACTCAGGACTGCCGTAAGACGGAATCCCTCGGAACTCGACACTCTTTCACCTTCCGTTGGAGAGGTAATTGAAACGGAGAGCTGCTCTCGAACCCGCACATTCACCTGGATAGAGACATCGGTAGCATTATCGATGAGATCTGTTGCCCGCACGGTTAGCGTATGAAACCCACTTGAGATGCCCGCAAGCGGCACGTCTACGATGTATGGCCAACTCGTATCCTGCGCCAGCTCAACACCATCAATAAAGAAGCGTACATCCTTAAATCCATGCTCGGCAGACCCACCAACTTCAACATTCATAAATGCACCCTCCACACGCTCATTCGCTTTTGGTGAGAGGATTTCAATCTTTGGAGCGTCTTCCGGATCGTGCGTGTCATCAAACTCCTCGGGCGGGTCTTCTAACGCAATATTCTCACGCTCAGCCCAGCTCTTTACTGCGTTCTCCCATGAATTGAACTGCGGATCGACTGCTGGATTGCTTGGGATTGGCCCTCGAGGATTGTTTTTATCTACGTAGTACAAGATGTTGTGCCCTTTTTGGAACTTCTTTACTTCAACTTGTGATTCGGGACATCGATCCGTTGCGAGTTTCAAGCTTGGCTTACAGAGCCGCACTTCCTCACTCTCACCGAGGCGGCCATCAAGAACAGCCTTGCCTGTGTTTTCAGGTGCTGGCGCCACAAAATCGCGAACCTCTGTTCCTGCTGTTGCTTCGCGCATAAATGCATTCCAAATTGGTGCTGCCACCTGGAATCCACCACCACCGCGGCGCATCAATGTTCCGTCGTTGTTTCCTGCCCAGACACCCGCTGCAAGATCGGGTGTCGCTCCCACCGTCCAGGCATCACGGTAACTTTCTGTTGTTCCCGTCTTTGCTGCCACAGGACGATCGGGGAGTGTCAGACTTGAACGACTTCCAAACACCGCAGAACGGGCACCATCGTCGCTCAGTACGTTTGTAATCAGGCGCGCCACTTGTGGCTCAATCACCTGTTCACCCGGCCGGTCACGATTATCGATCAGCAGCTTTCCTTCTGCATCCTCCACCGTGAGGATTGTTACATACGGCTTTCGCACACCATCGTTTGCAAAGACTCCAAATGCAGACACCATGTCAGCTAACTTCACTTCGCCCCCACCCAACACAAGAGATAGTCCATATCGGTCTGGGTCGTTCAATGACGTAATGCCAAGCTTGTTTGCAAACGCAATCGCATCCTCAAGTCCCACGAGATACAGCGCCTTCACAGCAGGAATGTTCTTCGATTGCTGCAACGCCGTGCGGATATTCATGATTCCGCTTTGCGAGAGGTCGTAGTTATTTGGACTGTATCCACCTCCGAAGTCTGTCTTCACATCAAAGAGGTTCGTACTTGGAGTGTATCCCTCTTCAAATGCAGCTGCGTAGATGATGGGTTTGAATGAGGATCCGGGTTGTCGATCGCGGATCGCTACGTTCACGTTCCCGTCATGTTCACGATCGAAGTAGCTACGAGACCCTTGCAGTGCAAGTACTTCTCCAGTTGCAGGATGAATTGCGATCAATGCTGCATTTGTAGCTCCATAGTTTGCCTCACCTTTTGCAGCCCCTTCCGGCACAACGCGTTCCGCGATGTGTTGCAGATCCATGTTCAGCGTTGTGGTAACGCGTAGACCCCCCTGCTCCACAATGCGCTCTCCATAGACCTCAGAAAGTTCTGCACGAACCATGTCCACAAAATGCCCCGCAATAATGCCGGCACTACGCTCTTTTACCTCTACAGGAAGTTCTTTCGCTGCATCTGCCTCTTCTTGCGTGATAAATCCGTCGTCAACCATGCGATCCATGATCCAGTTGCGTCGATCGAGCAAGCGGTCACTGTTTGATCCATAGGGCGAGTAGAAGGTAGGTGCCTTCGGGAGCGATGCCAACGTGGCCGCCTCATGAAGCTCTAGATCTGCGGCTGATTTTCCAAAGAATGTTTGTGACGCAGCCTCTGCTCCGTAGGCGTTTGATCCGAAGGGGATCTCGTTGAGGTACATCTCAAGAATTTCATCCTTAGAGAAGCGAACTTCAACCTCGATCGCGATAATCAACTCCTTCACCTTTCGGGTAATCGTCTGTTCAGGCGTCAAAATCGAGTTTTTCACCAACTGCTGGGTAATAGTGGACCCTCCTGAACGTGAATCGCTCGCCACGTTCGAGAAGAACGCGCGCGCAATGCCTCTTGGATCAAATCCAAAGTGTGAGTAGAAGTCCTTGTCCTCTGCGGAAATCATGGCTTGCTGCATCACTTCAGCAACGTTCTCAAGCGGAACACGTGTTCGCTTTTCCTCACCGTGAATTTCGTACAACACTGTTTCACCAGAACGGTCGAAGATCTTTGTGGACTCCACAACCGTTCGTTCGTCCAACTTATCCGGACTCGGAAGGTCTTTGAGGAACCAAAGGAAGGTAGCTGTGATCGCCACACCCACGACGATTGCTCCTATCCACGTCACTTTCCACACGTTTTTCCACACCTTATTCCAGTTCGGCTTTTTTCGCGTTCGCTGAATCGGCTTCGGGTGGTGAGTGGATGGTTTTTTGCTTGTATGAGCCATATGAGACTTGTGTCCTACTAGTCAGCACGGTATCATCGTGCACAATGTGGAACAAGATCTCCACTTGTTATCCCCAGCTTTTGGGGTTTTACACAGGTGTTGTTGAAAAACGACACTTATACACACCCGTGCTAGGATATTGCCCGTCTCCTCCTTATTGGACGAGCCGGGAACGTTCCTTGTTCTAGGAACTCCCTTCTAGACATTCTACTTTGCCCTGTATGTCCCACACCAACGACTCCGTAGTAGCTCCAGACGTCTCTTCTTCTGCTGCATCTACTCCAGAATCTATCTGGCAAGCGGTCCTTGGTGAGCTTGAGCTCAGTATTTCAAAGGCAAACTTTACGACCTGGTTCAAAAGCACCTCCATTCTGCGTTATGAACGAGGAGAGGCAGTGATTCTTGTCCCCAACATGTTCACACGCAACTGGCTTCAGAATAAGTATCACAAGGACATCTCAAAGGCGCTGCAAAACGTAACAGGTGAGCGCATTACAAAAATTTCGTACGAACTCCACTCACAGGCCGAAGCTGTGGAGGAACAACACAAGAAGATGGAAGAGGAGAAGCTCCGTGAAGAACAATCCACACGCACTTCTATTCCTGTGCCCGTGGCTACAATGCGCACCCCGATTGGTTCTCCATCCATACCAAACGCAACCACCGCACTTAACAGCAAATATTCGTTCGAAAACCTTGTGGTTGGCGCAAACAATGAACTCGCTATCGCTGCTGCTCGTGCCGTCACGAAGAATCCAGGAACCATGTACAACCCACTCTTCATCTATGGAGGAGTGGGACTTGGAAAGACACACCTTATCCAGTCGATTGGAAACGCTATTTTGTCTGCGGACAGCCAAAAGAAGGTTGTATACGTTACGTGTGAGAAATTTACAGACGATTTCATTAAGTACATTCAGAACTCAAAGGGGCGAGAGGGGGATTCTTCTGTATTCAAGCAGAAATATCGCACAGCTGACGTTTTAATCATCGACGACATTCAGTTCCTCTCAGGAAAGGAGCGTACACAGGAAGAGTTCTTCCACACATTTAACGAACTTCACCAAAATAACCGCCAGGTTATTATCACATCAGACCGCCCACCAAAGGCTATTCTTCACCTTGAAGATCGACTTATTTCGCGATTCGAAGGGGGAATGATCGCTGATATCAGCATGCCAGACTTCGAAACTCGAAAGGCTATTCTTCGCTCAAAATGCGCAGAAAAAGACATCTCACTTCCTGAAGATGTTGCTGATTACATTGCTCAGAATGTTCAAAGTAACGTACGTGAGCTTGAGGGCGCTGTTGCCCGCGTGATTGCCCACTGCGAGATGAATGGAACTGAGCCCACTCAAGATCTCGCAAAATCAGTACTTGTGAGCGCTGGATCTGCAGAAAGACGTGCGAATATCAATCCAAAACAGATTCTCGACATCGTTTCCGGTTTCTACAACATTGAGATCGACGAATTACTCGCTAAAAACCGTAAAAAAGAGGTGGTATGGCCACGACAAATTGCCATGTACCTCATGCGCGTAGAAGCAAAGACGAGCTATCCTTCAATTGGACAGCATATTGGTGGCCGCGATCACACCACTGCTATTCATGCATTTGAAAAAGTCTCCAAGTTACTCGAGGGAGATGAGAGTCTTCAACAGGAGATCGACATTCTGAAGCAGAAATTGTATTTGTAGGTCCCTGTCTCTCTCTGCTGTTGACAATGGTGGATATCTCTGTGGAAAACAGGGAAAAACCGGGGATAACCCCCGTGAATCCGTGGATAGGGGGATGGGATAAACTGAGGAAGGTACGGGATTCATCCACATCTCACGAAGAAAGCGTTTCACTATCCTCATTCTGTTCAGTTCTCATTCACGCCGTTTCCACACGAATCCTCACAGAGAGAATCCCGTAACCAAGGGGATAGGGTAGCTTTTCCCCGCTATCCACTCCCTTATGACTATGACTTCTATCTTTTATATAAGAAAGAACCCCATGAAGCTCACCTGTACACAAGAGAATCTGACACGAGCCGTTGGGATCGTTGCACGGAGTGTTGGGAAGGATGCAAGCCTCCCTGTTCTTTCAAATGTATTACTTGCAACAGAACGCGGTCGTCTTAAACTCGCGTCTACTAATCTTGAATTAGGTGTGACGTGTTTTGTTGGGGCTCGTGTTGAAAAAGAAGGGAGTCTCACGGTTCCAGCGCGTCTTCTTCTTGATTATGTTTCAAATCTTCCAAGTAATAGTGTCTCACTTGAAGTTTCTGGAGATACATTGAATTTGGAATGTGGTGAAAACCACGCATCGATTAAGGGAATTCCTGCCTCTGAGTTCCCATTGATTCCAGGCACTCAGGAGAATCCAAATGTTGTGATTGAAGGAGAGCGTCTTGCACAGGCAATTGGTCAGGTTGTGTTTGCAGCAGCAAAAGATGAATCACGTCCAGAAATTGCTGGTGTCTACGTGCAGATTATGGATGATGGAGAGGTTCGGATGGCAGCAACAGATAGCTATCGTTTAGCGGAGCGACGGTTTAAGAATGGAGTTCGGCTTACGGGTTCACCGACAGCTGCAATTATTCCTGGAAAGGCATTGTCAGAGTTACATCGGATCTTGGGTTCGGGAGCGGGCGAGGTTTCAATGGCCTTTCAAGATGGGCAGGTCATTTTCTCGTTTGAAGATCCAACTCTAACGGGTGGAAATGTTGAGGTTGTGTCTCGTGTCGTCGAGGGGCGTTATCCAGACTACGCACAGATTATCCCCGAATCCTATTTAACGAAGGTGAAGTTGAATCAAAAGGAATTCTCAACTGCTCTTAAAGCGACAAGTTTATTCTCGCGAGCAGATGCGTCTGACTTGCATCTCGCTGTACAGGAAAAAGATCAGGCAGTGAGTTTTTCAGCGGAATCTGGTCAACTTGGAAAAAATGACTCTGTGATTCCTGGTGAGGTTGAGGGAGGTGACCAAAAGATTGTATTCAACCACCGATATCTTCTCGATGGACTCTCGGCTTGTGGAACGGATGAAATTAGTTTGTGTTTGAACAGTGACGCAGCTCCAGGCGCACTTCTTCCAACGGGCGATGCGTCTGAGGGGTATACATATATCATCATGCCGATTAAGAGTTAGAGGAGTATGTCCGGACATTCAAAGTGGTCCACTATTAAGCGAAAAAAAGGCGCTGCGGATGCAAAACGTGGTCAGATATTCACGCGCCATGCGCGGATGATCACGCTTGCTGCAAAACAAGGCGGTGGAAATCCGGAGATGAATTTTGCGCTGCGCTTAGCGATTGATAACGCGCGGAACGTGAACATGCCAAACGACACGATTGAACGTGCGATAAAGAAAGGAGCGGGCGAGGGTGGAGCGGATTCTGTTCAGTCGGTTGTGTATGAAGCATATGGTCCAGCAAACGTTGCGTTTTTGATCGAGGGAGTGACAGACAATACAAATCGGACGCTCACAGACGTAAAACAGGCGCTTACGAAAAATGGCGGATCGCTTGGACAGGGAGGTACAGTTGCGTGGCAGTTTGCGCGAAGAGGGGTGCTTTCGTTTCCAACATCTGCAAAAAAGGATGATCTTGAGCTTGCATTAATTGAGGCGGGAGCCGATGAGATTGAAGTACAGGCGGATATGGTTGTGGTGTATACCGCTCCAGATTCGCTCCAGGAGGTTCAGAAGGCCCTTTCTGAGGCTTCTGTAGAAGTTGAGGACTCTGAGATCACAATGTTGCCAAACGACCCTGTGGAGGTCTCTGAAGACGATCAGAGGCGCGTTAACCAGCTCGTCGAAGCCCTAGAGGAAGTTGATGATGTTGTATCAGTGACAACAACTATGTCTGCGTAGCGTATGGTGCGCGTCTTTGGGGTGGACCCTGGGATTGGGAGAACTGGTTTTGGTGTTATTGATGTCGATGAGCGTCAGTGCCCACATCTTGTGGATACTGGGTGTATTGCAACACAGCCGAACTCCGAGGTTTCTGGACGTCTTCTTCAATTGTCAGAAGATATACGTTCGTTGTTTGAACTCCATTCTCCAGATGTATTAGCAATTGAAGAGCTGTACTTTGCGAAAAATGTTACAACTGGCCTTACGGTTGCGCAGGCTCGCGGTGTGATTCTATTAGAGGCAGCGCGACTTCATATTCCCATCGCGCATTATGCGCCTTCTCAGGTGAAGCAGACTGTTACGTCTTCTGGATCGGCCCCTAAACGTCAAGTTCAAGAAATGGTAAAGTTATTACTGCGGTTACAGGAAGTTCCGCAGCCAGACGACGCAGCAGATGCGCTCGCGGTTGCGCTGTGTCATACTTCTTTCAAGCAGGTTTCCAACATCCACTGAATTGAACATCATGTTGACTCGACTCTGGCGTGTTTCTCACACGCTTCTCGCATTGCTCTTCCTTGTGGCGACAGTTCTTCTGTCGGCTCCCTTTGCGTATGCACAAGAAGGAAGTGAGGTCCTTTCCGAAGACGTGATTACAGGAAGAGAGCAAGAGGCCCCTGTTCTTAAGGCGGTTGCTGGAAATGATCGCAATGTTGCGATCGACCGAAAAGTATTGTTCGATGCCTCTTCTTCTTCATTAGGCGACCAAGAGGACTCTGCGAGTTACACTTGGGACTTTGGTGATGGTTCTCCGTTGGGCGAGGGGATTGATGTTACACACACTTATACACAAGCTGGGGATTTTACGGCACAACTTCGTATAACGGTTGGCGATGAAGTTCTTACAGATGAACTCGTAGTGTCTGTCTATGAAGATATTGTGTTGCTTGTTGCGGATGGAAGTCCAACGGCGGCAGAATTAGAAAGTTTGAAACAGCACGCGTTCCGGCAGGGCATCTTGTTGGATACTGTTGTGCATTCTGGGACCGGTGCGGATTATGTTGTTGAGGGTGAACTTGTTGATTCCCTTATCAAGGCTAGGGATGATGTTGCAAAGACTGAGGTGATTGTTGTGTGGACGAAGGGTTCGCTGGGTGTGAATGTACTAACTTCGTTTGCCTCAAAGGCTGAGAATGTTGAAGATTTAAACTTCGCAAAAAAGGGAATTGTTGTTGTGACTGATCAGTCGCTTTCTGCGGTTTCTCGTTTGGCGCAGTCTGCGTTTGATGCGTTGCGTCCAGAGTATGTGTTGTTGACGCAAGAAGAGGCGCTGACTGACGTCGTGGCTGCGCGGACTTCTTCGAATGTGTTGCGTGAGGTACAGCAGAGCGGAGTGTCTAGTCGTTTGATTGGGGTATATAGCGGACGTGCTTCTGAGTTGTCTTGGAATAACTTTTTGTCGTTTGGAGTAAATCTCATGATTAATCGTGGGGTTGCGGTTGAGAACATCTTGTTGCTTTTGATGTTGCCGATTATTGCCACAATTGTGGCGATTGCGCGGCAAGTATTTGGAGTGAAGACATTTGGTATTTACACGCCCTCCATTATCACGCTTGCGTTTGTTGTGACGGGCCTTCGACTCGGGTTAGCCGTGTTTATCATTGTGTTGATTGTGGCCACGGCCATGCGCTATATCATGCGCTGGTTCCGATTGTCGTATATGCCTCGGATGGCCATTGTGCTTACTGTTGTGGCGGCAACCATATTCTTTGTCCTGCTCGCTGGTGCGTTGAGTGGTCGAACAAGTGTAATTCTCCTTTCTATTTTCCCTGTTCTTGTATTGGTGATGCTTACGGAGCGATTTGTCACAGCTCAGGCGGAAAAAGGACTTGGACCAGCGGTGTTGCTTTCTGTTGAGACAATGCTTGTAGCAGTGGCCGCGTATCTCCTTGTGACCTGGCCCTCCTTCCGCACGTTCATTTTGGCGTATCCAGAGGTTATTTTACTCACGTTGGTATTGAATGCTGCTGCAGGCAAATGGACAGGACTTCGTGTTTCTGAGTATTTCCGATTCCGTGCTGTTCGGCGCCAGTCATCTGGATCTGATTCAGAAGAAGAGTCTTCTTCACAGGATTCTGAGGCCTCCTAAGTGTTCCTTATGGGCTCTTCTGGAATTCTCGGGATGAATGCGCGGAACGAGAAGTACATTCGCGTGTATAATCGTCGTCGAAAAGTTGCTGATGATAAGTTGCAATCAAAAGACGTGTTGAGGGCGGCGGGTGTACGTGTTCCGAAGTTGTACGGTAGCGTGAGCACGATTCGCGAGTTTGAAGACTTTAACTGGAAAAAGCTTCCAACAAACTTTGTCGTGAAGCCGAATCGTGGATTTGGAGGAGAAGGTATTTTGGTGTTGCGCAATGCGCTAAACAAACAGGAATTTCTTGATCTTCCACTTGAAGCGCGCGTGTGGTTGAAGCCAGATGGAAGTGAGATTACATACGATCAGTTGCGATCACATGTACTCGGTATTCTCGATGGTCAGTTTTCTCTGCAGGAAACTCCTGACGTGGCCTTTTTTGAGCGTCGCGTGATTCGTCATAAAGCGTTTCGGGAGTATGCGCCGTTTGGTATTCCGGATGTACGCATCATTGTGTTCAATCGGGTTCCGGTTATGGCTATGATGCGTATTCCTACACAGCGCTCGGGTGGTCGTGCAAATCTTGCTCAAGGGGCCATAGGTGTGGGCATCGATATTGGACGTGGTCTTACTACGACTGCATCGATTAAGTTGCCTTGGCGTCGTGTAATCGATACGCATCCAGAAACAGGCGTGGAGCTTCATGGGTTTGCGATTCCATTTTGGGATGACATTTTACGTATGGCGGTTGTAGCACAAGAGGCTTCTGGAGTCGGATTTTTAGGTGTTGATGTGGTGATTGACCAGCAGGAGGGTCCGGTGATGCTTGAGTTGAATGCGCGTCCCGGACTTGAGATACAGGTTGTGAATCAGGATGGGTTAGAACGACGACTTGAGCGTGTTGAGGGATTGAAAATTCAAACGGCTGAAAAGGGCATCCGTGTTGCAAAAGATTTGTTTGGAGGAGAAACGGAAAAGTTGGTCGAGGAGGTTTCTGGGCGCGAAATGATTGGAACAGTGGAAGTTGTGCGCGTAGCGAATCCGGCGAATTTGGATCACGAGGAGTCTGTTCTTGCAAAAATTGACACTGGGGCGTTTTCAACATCCATTTCAAAAGATGTGGCCCGCAAATTAGGGTTTGATGAGGTGCTGAATGAGTTTCAGTGGATGACGTTGGATCCAAATACTCCGCCAAAAGAATCTTCTGCGTTGGCAGATGAAGTTACACGTAAATTAAAGGGGAAAATCCCCGGGTTGGTGAAGGCAATTTCCATTCGTTCCGGAAGTGGGCTGGGCATCCGTCCTGTCGTTCGTGTTGTTGTTGAGATTTCTGGAAAAAAAGTATCTGCTTTGGCAAACATTACCGAACGCTCTGGGCTAAAGTATGAGATGATTGTAGGTCGAAGTCAGTTGCGGCGTTTTTTGATTGATCCAGCTCGGGCGATTCCAAAACGAGACCCTTCTGTAGTCGGAAAGGGTGTGAAAAAACGACCCTTTTTAACCATAAAAAGGAAGTAGTTGTATGCGAGAAGAATTGATTCTAGGAATCCTGATTGCTGGAACAGGAAATAAGGCGGAGGGACCGACATTTGGTGGCGAGAAGTATCGTGCGCCGTATCAGTCACTTGTGGACGAAGCTGCTTCTCGCGGAATGAAGACGTATCGGGTCTTCGCAGAAAGCTATGATGCTGAGCGAGGTGGGTTTACATCATTCTACGATTTATCTGATCCTGCGTGGCCGCGAACAACAGATGGGTTTATTCAGCCGTCTGTTTTGTGGGATAGAGCTCCCTTTAGCTTTGAGTTGCATCGTCGAAAACTTGAATTAGTGCGTACTATTCCGATGGTCAACGATCCGTTGTTTTCGTTGACCGCGGCAAGTAAGTTAGCACCGAATGAGTTGTTTTCTGACTATGCGATTCCAACCCGCGTTATCTGGAGGCAAGAACAACTTGAAGAAGCTGCCGAAGCTCTCTCTGGAGACCGGTTGGTGGCAAAGCCGATGATTGGTACAGGTGGAAAAGGTGTCCACATCTTGCCCCGTGAGCAAATAAAGGAGCTGACAGATATTCCGCCTTCGGGACTTGTTCTTCAGGAGTTAGTGGATACAACTGTTGGTATTCCTGGTATTGCAGATGGTCCGCATGATCTTCGATTGGTCTTTGTGGGCGAAGAAGTGTGTTACGCCTCTGTGCGCATTCCTCCCGAGGGATCTCTTATAAGTAACGTGGCTCGCGGGGCGACGAAACATGTAATTCAGCCAGATCTTCTTCCTTCTGAGTTGAATGAGGTGATTGAGTTGATTCGTGAACGATTCGCGGTTTTTACACACAAAATTTACAGTGTTGATTTCTTATTCGGGCCTGACGGTCCTCGTGTTGTAGAAATGAACTATACTCCCGGATTCTTTTTTGAAGACGAGGATCGAGCGACACAGGATCGATTCTTTGCTCTGACCATGGATCACCTACGTTCTGCCATTTCTTCATTTGTATAGCCTATGGCCTCTATTACCATCGGTATCTTGCATCATGAAGAAGAGCCGAAAGAGGCTTTTTCGATTAAGGATCCTAAGTACGACAAAGCACATCGTCGCCTGATGGAACTAGCGATCGATCGTGGTCATCGTATTGTGCGTGTTCCTGTGACCGCCTATAACGAGAAGCAAGGTGCATTTGAGTTCGGGTATGACATGTCACACCCTGATTGGGCACGTACAGATGGGTTGTTGCAACCAGATGTTGTTTGGGACCGTTCACCGGCGTATCACGCAACGCATGACTTGAAGCTCGCGATGTCATCTGTATTTCCAATTGTGAACGACCCCCGATTGACGTTATTGTTTTCAGAAAAGACTACGCCTGAACTATTATTTCCAGATTTGGCGATTGCGTCTCGTATTGTGCGTCGTTCGAACGATCTTGAAGAAGCGATTGCTTCGTTGAAGGGTGATCAGCTTGTGATCAAGCCGATGAGCGGCTCTGGCGGAAAGGGTGTCGAAATACGTTCACGCGAGATGATGGCTGAGTTCGACTTGTCAGGCGGCGAAGAGTGGGTGTTACAAGAACTGATCGACACAACGCAAGGTGTGCCTGGACTCACAGAGGGTCCGCATGACCTTCGTCTTGTGTTTGTGGGCTCCAAGATTTCCTATTCCTATCTTCGTATCCCGCAGAGAGGCTCATTAATTAGCAACGTAGCGCGGGGCGGCACGATGGTGGATGTCCCTCTAGACACATTACCCGATGCAATGCGTCCGGTGGCAGAAGTAATGCTTGAACGGTTTTCCCTCTTCCGGTTTAAGTTGTTTACCGCGGATTTTCTCTTTCAAGATGGAACGACGCCACGTCTGGTAGAGTTGAATTACTCGCCTGGTGTGTATTTTCAGGAAGAGGATAAAGAAGTACAGACGCGTTTTTACGAGGATATTCTAGACCTTCTCGAGAAAGCTGCTGCGTCTGTCTCGTAATGCGTGCGTATGCAAAAACAGAATACCGACAGGATCGTTTCTTCGAAGTATGGTCGGCGTCCTCCTACGACGATCGATACAAAGCTTCTTCTTGATGCTGCAATTGATCGAGGCATCACGGTTCGTTCGTTAGACCGTACAAAGGTGTATGAACTTACATTGAGAGATCATGTGGAATATGTGAATGCGGAGTGGCATTCTGGTCTTTCTGCGGCTGCGTTTTCGTTTACGAGCCGAAAACATATTACAAAGAAGTTTCTTAAGCGGGCTGGCGTGAGTGTATCTGCAGGAAAGGGAGTGATGTCGCTTAAAGGGGCAACAGAATGGGCGGAACAGCATGGGTTTCCTTTGGTGATGAAACCTGTTCGTGGGATACACGGTTCTTCTGTGCATGTTGGTGTGTCGAGCATGGCAGAACTGGGACAGGTGTATGAACGCATCAAGCAAGAAACAGGAAAAAACATACTGATTGAAGAGATGTTTGTAGGTACAGAATATCGACTATTTGCTACGCGCGATCGCTTCCTTGCGGCAACGAATCGTGTGCCTGCAAACGTTGTGGGTGATGGTGTGCGTACAATTGAACAATTGATTGAGATGAAGAATGCAGATCCAAATCGTGTGTCTAAAAAAGGTGGGTACATGCGACCTCTCTTTCATATTGAAATCGATGCTCCGTTGAAGCAGTACCTAGAAAAACACGGGAAGACGATTGAAGATGTTCCAGCAAAAGATGAGCATGTGCAGCTGCGCGGAAACTCTAATCTCTCGACAGGAGGAGATAGTATCGACGTTACGGATGAGGTTCATCAGAGTGTGAAAGATATTGCTGTACGTGCTGTACGTGCCATTCCTGGGTTGCCCTATGCTGGTCTTGATTTTATGACACGCGATGTCACTGCTCCGCAGGATGATAAGACCTATATTGTGATTGAATTGAACGCTTCTCCGATGCTTTCGATGCATCACTTTCCTGCCCGAGGGCAAGGACGAGATGTTGCTGGGCCGATTATTGATGACTTGTTCCCTGAGGTGGCAAAGTCGTAGTACGCTGTAGACATGAACGATATTGATTCATCTATTCCTGAACGGTCTGAGCTTCGCGAGGATGTGGTGCAAGATCGTTTTGTGTTGGTTGCCCCAAAGCGTGGGGCGCGTCCGAAAGATGTTGTGCTTGAATTAGATCCTGAGAGCGATCCAAGTGACGATCCGTTTTCAAAGGAGGAAACGTTTGAAACAGTGTTACACGAAGATCTGGGGGCGGATGGCGGCGTTGTTCGTGCGATTCCGAACAAGTTTCCGGCTGTCTCAAAAGACAATCCGAGCGCTTATGGGACACAGGAGGTCGTTGTTGAAACTCCTGAATTTGGAATCGAACTGGCAGAGTTTTCGGTTGAGCAAACGTGCGCCGTGTTGCGCACCTATGCAGCTCGTTTGAGGGCGATTAGTGAAGACACAAAAATTCGGTACATTTTGGTGTTTAAGAACAAGGGTGGAAAAGCAGGTGCATCGCTTCGTCATGCCCACTCTCAGATTTTTGCTTCTGAGTTCGTTCCTCCGCATATTGTGCGAAAAGCTGAGCGGCTACGAGAATTTCGCCGCGAAAATGGTGTTGATTATTACGAACATCTTTTCGAGCAGGAAGAGGGGGGTCCCCGTCATATCTGGTCGGACGAGCGTATGCTTACGTTTGCCCCGTATGCCTCTCTGTATCCGTATGAGGCATGGATTGTACCCCGAAGACGCGTCGACAACATTTCGCTTCTTTCTGAGGAAGAACTGGGATCTCTTGCCGCGGCGTTGCATCACGTGATTCAAACGTTGCATGCTCAGAATATGCCGTACAATTTCTACATGCATCAAACAATCGAGGACGATGTTGAGCATTTCTGTTTACGTGTTGCCCCTCGCGTAAATACGTGGGCAGGAGTTGAGTTGGGGTCGCGACTTATCATTAATGCGGTTTCACCAGAAGAGGCTGCGTTGTTTTATCGGTCATTATAATTCTATGGGATTGTTAGATATTGTGATGGGAAGTAGTGGTTCAGGGAACTCGGGCCTTAAGGTGTGGTGTACTTATTGTGGCGATTCTTTTCGTGTTTCGGGTCTTTCGAAAAAAGATGACTTTTTTCACTCCGGATCGAAGAAGTTCGAATCACGCGAGTGGATGCCGTGCGAAGATGGAAGGGGTGTTGGGGATCACACCGCACCCGTGACGTATTCCGAGCACGAAGGTGAGAAGGCGGGCAAGCTATTTGACGAAGGCAAGGCTCGCCCTCCAAAAAAGAGCGGGGGAGGTGTGTTTGGATTCTAGAGTTTCAAAAACCGCTCACATGGTGTGGGCGGTTTTTTTGTTCTTACGCTTTTTTGACTTGCTTGAAGTGACGCTTTCCTACCTGTAGAAGGGGAGAGGTTGTTAGGTCAATAATCGCATCTACTTCTGTTTGCACCTCATCGTTTACGCGAACGCCTCCTTGTTCGATCACTCGACGAGCTTCGGATTTACTTGTACTTAGTCCGCTGGTCACAAGAAGTTCCACGAGCGGGAGTTCTTGTTCTGTTGTGGTGAACTCTTCAATCGTCTCTGGCTTTTTTCCTTTCTGGAATTGATCTATAAATGCTTGTTCTGCTGCGAGTGCAGCTTCAGAGCCATGAAAGAGCATGACAATCTCTCGTGCGAGCCGCATTTTGTGGTTGCGTGGGTTTGCACCTCCGTTCACATCTGCCTTCATGTCTGAAATGTCGTTCATTGGAACGCGCGTGACGAGTTCGAAGTAGTCAAAGATGGCGTCATCGTGTACCGCCATTACCTTTCCATACATGTCGTTTGGTTTGTCTCGGAATTTAATGTCGTTTCCAAGGCTTTGGCTCATCTTTTGTGTGCCGTCTGTTCCAACAAGGAGCTTCATGGCAATCAAATCCTGAGGCGTCTGACCTTTTGCTTCTTGAAGGGGTCGCGCCTGAAGTTCGTTAAAGGTTTGGTCTGTACCAATCACGGTAACGTCACTTTTGAGTTCAACTGAGTCGTATCCCTGAAGAAGTGGGTAGGTTATTTCATGAAGACGAATATCCTTTCCTTCTTTCATGCGGCGATCGAACATATCGCGTTCTAACATGCGCGCCACTGTTGTGTTTGAAAGGAGGTGAAGTCCGTCTTCGAATGACCATGTATCGAACCACTCGGCGTTGTTTCGTACTTCTATTTTTGACGTGTCGAGTAGTATGCTTAATTGATCGATGTATTCTCGGGATTTTTCATCGATTTCTTCTTTTGTACGCATGGGTCGCGACTCATCCTTGTCGGTTGGGTCTCCAAATCGAGCGGTAAATCCACCTATCAAAAATACAATTGTGTGGCCGAGTTCTTGGAGGTCTCGCAACTTTAGGTAGATCGTTGCGTAGCCAAGATGAAGATCGGTCGTGGTTGGGTCTACGCCGTGTTTTACGCGTAAAGAGGTACCCGATGCGAGTTTTTTTTCGAGCTCTTCTTGTACGGTTACATTGGAAACTCCGCGTGTGAGGAGCTCTTGAATCTGTTCTGGAGTGGTCATAGCGTACGACAAACGTGTAGCGTCAGCCTATCTGCTTTTTGAGCGTCCTACAATGCGTGCTCAATAGCATTGGGAAGATGTTCGCTTGTATATAGCTGTTCACGAATCGCATTTGCTACCAGGGGAACGACAGAAACAACGGTAGTTTGTTCTGGAAGTTCGCTTGTTGTGTGCGGGATCGTGTCTGTCGTGATGACGTGCTCTACAAGTGATTTGTTCAGATCATGTGCGGCCGATTGTGTGAGTACAGGGTGTGTTGCGGCAAGGAAGATTCTGTTTGCACCCATTTTTCGAAGACGTTTTGCAGCAGCAATTGTGGTATTTGCTGTGCAAATTTCGTCATCAACAAGAAGAAGATCTCGGTTTTCCACATCTCCTGCAAAATCTGTAATCACAACCGTGTCGTGGTTTGGCCGCTTCTTGTTCATGATTGCAAGAGGAACATCGAGTCGGTGTGCTACGGAAGAGGCGCGATTTCTACTTCCTTCGTCTGGGCCGACAATTGTGAGATTTGAAATGTCTCCTAGAAGTTCGCGTGTTGCGTTTGCAAGTAAATCCCATGTTGGAATATGTATGAGATTGCCCGTGAAAAAGGTTTCATTTGTTGTAGCGTGCAGGTCTACTGCAATTGAGCTAGTTGCACCTGCGATTTCAATCATTTGTGTGACAAGTTCTGCTCCAACAGCTTCACCTGGTGTAAGCTTGCGCTCTTGTCTGCGGTAGCACATGAACGGAAGGACAGCTGTGAGACTTGCGGGGGCATTGTCGCGGACAGCACGGAGGATAAGGCACAGTTCGAGTAGATATTCTGCACTTGGTGTGTAGCAAGACTGCACAACGAACACATGCTGCCCTTCAACAGATTCTTTGAGCTCGACGTGAATTTCTCCATCTTCAAACCGATCGACGTGGAGTCGGCCGAGAGAAATACCCAATTCTTTTGCAAGCTGTTTTGCAAAAGTGGGGTGAGATGTTCCTGTCAGCAGGATGGGAGTTGTTCCCATAGGGTTTCGCGACAAGATAAGTTCGCCTCATCCTGACGAAGAAATGACGATTTGTCGAGTATATGCTTGGCACTTGACCGAGCTTTGTTTTTTCCTTAGAATGCGCCCGTATTTGACCAGAACTCATGAAGCGAACCAACCAGCCAAAGAAGCGCGCTCGTGCCCGAAAGCACGGGCTTCGAAAGCGAAGTCGAACACGTGGAGGTGTTGCTGTTTTGAAGCGACGTCGCCTTAAGGGACGAAAGCGTCTTACAGTTGCGCCAACAAGTCGTCCAAAGAAGGGAAGTGACCCGCAGGGCAAGAAGACAAAGCGGCGTGCCCGCACTACTTCTGCTGCCGCCTAATGCTTCCGCGTCGCTATCGATTGACGCGAGACAACGACTTTGACCGTGTGCACCGCAACGGCCGCGTCTCGCGCGGTCGTCTGTTGTTTTTAAAGGCACTGCCAACCGCGAACACAGATTCGCGTTTTGGGTTTCTTGTAGGTAAAAAGATTCATAAGAGCGCTGTACAGCGTAATCGAATTCGTCGTCGATTGCGTGCGTCTGCTGCCGCGCTTCTGCCGCGCATTTCTCCTGGGTATGACGTTGTTGTGCTTGTGCAGCCGCGTATCTTAACAGCTACACAGCAGGAAATTCAGGAGGAGTTGCAACAGGTTCTTGAGCGGGCGGGGTTGATTGTGAAAACTTCTGTATGACGGTTCCTCCTCCAAAAACAGTAGGTGTTGCACGTGAGGTGACGGCTCCAACTTCTTCTGTTTCGTCTCCTGAAGATGCGCCTGCTATTCAGGGCCCAACAGACACAGCTCTTTCTGTTGTGCGTGTTGTGATGCGAATGCCGTTGTTGTTGCTGATTCGACTGTATCAGCGTACGTTGTCGCTCGATCATGGTCCTCTTTCAATGTTTGTACCGTATGGGTACTGTCGGTTTCACCCGACCTGTAGTCAGTATGGCTATGAGGCTATTGAGCAGCGTGGTATTCTCGTCGGGATCGCTCTAACGGGGTGGCGTATTTTGCGCTGTAATCCGTATTCCCATGGGGGAGTTGATCCTGTGCCAGAGAAAGGGTTTAAGCGTGCCACCCGGAAGAAGTAGCGCGATTTGTTTTTAGTCTACGAACATGATTGAGCTGTACCATCAACTACTTACGGAGCCGATCTTGAATCTGCTCGTTTGGATTGTGAATGTGTTGCCGGGACATGATTTTGGTGTCGCGGTGATCATTGTGACACTCATTATTCGGTTTATTTTGCTTCCACTTTCTGCGAAGTCGCTGCGTGCACAGCGCTCGTTGACTGTGTTGCAGCCGAAAATGAACGAGATCAAGGAGAAGCATAAGGATGACAAGCAAAAGCAGTCGGAGGAACTCATGCGTTTTTACCAGCAAAACAAGGTAAATCCGCTTTCGTCTTGCTTGCCCCTGTTGATTCAAATGCCGATTATCTTGGCGCTGTATCACGTATTCCGTGATGGATTGAATGAGGAAAGCTTCACGCGGCTCTACAGTTTTGTAGAAGCGCCGGAAATCGTAAACACGCTTTTCTTTGGCATTGTAGATTTGTCGGTTCCAAACATTGTTCTCGCGGTATTGGCTGCCGCGGCTCAGTTCTTCCAGGCGAAGTACATGTTGGCGCGACGTGACAAGCAAAAGAAGTCGAGTCCGAAAAAGGAAGAGAAGAAGAAATCCGACAAGCCATCTCCAGAGAATATCGGAGATATGGCTTCTGCCATGAGTAAGCAGATGGTGTACATCATGCCTGCCGTGACATTGTTCATTGCCATGACACTTCCTTCGGCCTTGGCGTTGTATTGGATTACGACAACGGTCTTTGCCATCGTGCAGCAGGTTGTCATCTTCCGTTCAATGGAAGAGGATGCTGACACAAGCCTTGATCAGGCGAACAAAACGAATGCGTCGAAAGCCTAGTCAACTGGCTGCATCCCTGTTACGCTGACCAGCCGTTTCTTGAGTCTATTCCTATGTCTGACATGCCTACCCCACAGCCAGAAGTTGCGACAGCTCCAGTAGAGGAAGCGTCAAACGTTGTTCCGCAGGTACAGGAACTTATTCAAGAGTTTTTGGGAATGATGCGGGTAGAAGCTACCATCGTTCCTCGTATTTCCATGGGTGAAGATGGAGAAATTACTGTGTTCGCCCTCCGTACAAAAGACGCCAATCTGTTGATTGGTCAGGGTGGATCGAACTTACAGTCGCTTCAGCATG
>JAGQLO010000008.1:18655-40910 GCA_020429185.1 Candidatus Doudnabacteria bacterium | reverse complement strand
CTCCCGCTGAAGCACCAAAGGGAACAGAACTAATTCCAACAGAGCCATCATCGAGCTCAACACGTGTTTCCATGCTCGGAGTTCCTCCCGAGGCAATAATTTCGTACGCGCGAATCGCTGTGATAATTGGCATATGATCTACGTTCTGTATACGGGTCTCAAACGACTTACACTTCGTCAAGCGCTTCAATTCCTGGAAGCGGCTTCCCCTCAAACAGGGCAAGTGAGGCACCTCCGCCAGTTGAAACAAAGGTCATCTTATCTGTCAGAGTAACACGTTCCACAGCCGCAGCAGTGTCCCCACCTCCAATAATTGTATCTGCCGAAGCACCTGCCAATACTTCAGCCACTCCCTTTGTTCCCGCAAGAAACGGATCTCGCTCAAACACTCCCATAGGACCATTCCAAATAATCGTGCCCGCACCTGACAAGACGCCTGCGAACGTCTGAAGAGTCTGAGGTCCAATATCAAGCACCATTTTAGATGATGGAATAGCATCGACAGACACAACTTCCGTCTGATCGGACTCAATGGCATCAGCAACGACCACATCTACTGGAAGCACGAGACGGTCTGCATAACGCTCCAACAACGTGGAAGCTGTAGACACATATTCCTGCTCGTACAAGGACATCCCAACTGCATGACCTTGCGCCACAAAAAAGGTATTTGCCATCGCACCTCCAAGCAAAATCATTTCTGCTCCCACGTTCTCCAAAAAGTTTTCAATCATAGGAATACGCGTTTCCATCTTCACCCCTCCCATGACGACATGTAGTGGACGCCGCGGCGACGTAATGGCAGCCGTAAGTGTCTTTACTTCTGTTTCAAAGCTGAACCCAACCGCACTTGGAAGTAACTTGGCAATACCAGTCACGGAAGCGTGATCTCGATGAGACACCGCAAATCCATCATTCACATACACGTCGGCCAATTGTGCCCACTCTTGGGCCAACGATGGATCGTTCTTCTTTTCTCGAGCATCAAACCGCGCATTTTCGAGCAACAAGAATCCGCCCTCAGGAAGCTGCGTAATACGTGCCTGCACCTCCTCACCTGACAACGCACCAACAGAATCAACGGTCGCCTCAATACCCTCTTGTGCAAACAACTCCGAAAGCGGTTTCACTAATCGATCTGTCGTCAGATCAGAAACAACCTCCCCGTTTGGACGACCCAGATGCGTAAGCAACAGGGTGCGAGCACCTTGTTCATGCAAATACCGCAATGTTGGGAGTGTCTCCCGAATGCGCTTCACGTTCGTTACGCGTCCCTGATCATCAAGCGGCACGTTAAAATCCACGCGTACCAATACTGTTTTCTGAGAGACGTCGAGGTCCTTGAGGGACTTCCACATACGGCCTAGCTGTTCTTGACCAATTCACCAGCTTGAATCGCCTGCTCCACAAGTCGATGCGAGTACCCCATTTCGTTGTCATACCACGCGAGAACCTTTACGAGATTTCCCGCCACCACCTTGGTAAATGGAAGATCCACAATACTCGACTCTGTTCGACCAATGATGTCAGTCGACACAATTGCGTCTTCAGACACAGCCATAATCCGTCCAAAGTGTTCGTCCTGTACGGCCGCCTTAAATGCCGCATTCACCTCTTCGACTGTTACATCTTTCTTCAAGAGAGCCGTAATGTCAGAACACGAACCATCCGGCACCGGCACACGAATTGCCATTCCATCGAATGTATCTGCAAGTGCAGGAATGGTCTTCCCGGTAGCAAGAGCTGCTCCTGTTGTGGTTGGAACAATGTTCACCGCCGCCGAACGTCCGCGACGAAAATCCTTGTGTGGTCCATCAACAAGATTCTGATCTCCTGTATAGCCATGAATCGTTGTCATCATGGCCTTTTCTACGCCAAATTCACGTTCTAGCACTGCCATGACAGGCGCAATACAGTTCGTCGTACACGACGCGCTCGAGACATGTACATTTGATTTGTCGTAGGTTTGGTCGTTCACCCCCTGCACCACTGTTTCGATGCCGTCCGATTTACCAGGAGCAGACAATACGACAGTTTTGGCACCGGCATCGATATGCAACTGCATTTGCTCTTTCTTACGAAAGACGCCAGTCGATTCAATGACAACATCTACATCGAGGTCCTTCCAAGGAAGCGCTGCCGGGTCTTTTTCGGTAAAAACGGGATACGTCGTTCCATCAACGGTAATGGAGTTCTCAGAGGCAGATACCTCGGCCTCAAGCCGACGCTGAACAGAATCGTATTTCAACAGGTAGGCAAGCGCATCTGCCTCAGCCAAGTCATTGATTGCCACTACATTCACTTCAGGCTTTTCGAGCATCACTCGAAACGCCATACGGCCAATACGGCCAAATCCATTAATCGCAACATTGATTGCCATACGTCTTAGATAAGATCCGCTCACAACTGTTTGAAGCGGAAAGAAAGTATAGCATCCCGCCTAAAAAGATGGCGTAGCTATGCACTTTTTTGCCTTACAACCAAAAGCCACCTCTTCCGAGGTGACTGCCGAATCTAAGGCTTCGAGAAAACACTTGAAGGCTCGGAGCAAAAGACCGTTTTACTAAGGAGGTCTCTGTACATGACGCACAACGTTCTGCAGCACGCGAACTGAAGGAAGGGAGTAATTCGGTGCTATGCGTCATTCTTCACATACGAACGCGTTCCCCGACCCCAGTGTTTCAGTGCTTCCCAAAATGGCAAGACCGTCATGAAATACCGCAGGTCAGCCAAAAGACGCACAACATACCCCAATCGCCCACTCAGACGGACATGCTTCAGCTCAATCAGTGAATACGACCCATACAACGGAACAGCTGTTGGCCATGTTTCTGGCGGATCATACAACTCTAGCGGCTTCTCCAACAACGACAGAGCAATATTCTTTGCGAGCAACTCCCCTTGTTTCTGAGCTGCCTGAGCAATAGCAGGCACAGGAACTTCCGTGTCCGGATGTAAAAACTGCACAGCATCACCTGCTGCAAACACATCTGACAGCCCCGTCACACGAAAGTCTGCAGAAACTTCCATCGTGCCTCGTTTTGTCAGCGTTGATCCTTCCATTTCTTTTGCAATCATCTGCCCGCGAATACCTCCCGCCCACACAAACACATCAAAAGGATGCTTACTTCCGTCATCGAGCGTCGCCACTGTTTCTGTAATACCTTCAACCCGACGCCCTAAATGCAAATGAACACCTGTGCCCTGCAGTCGCTTCATCGCCTTGCGAGAAGTAGACGGATGAAACTTATCGAGTACAACTTCGCCAGCATGAATAAGATGCACTTCTACCAATCCTTCCTTCAGCACACCTTTCTTCTCAAACATCTGAAGCAAACTTCGAACTTCCGCAGAAAATTCCACGCCCGTTGGACCACCGCCTGCAACTACAACTCGCGCTGTTGCTCCATGACAACAGGTTTTCACCAGCTGATACAACTTCGAACGAATGGCGAGCGCATCATCGATCGTCTTGAGCTTCATACCAAACTCTTCGACTCCAGGTAGTCCAAAGTATTCCGAGGTCGATCCGAGCGCGAACACAAGAATGTCGTACGGCAATACCGTTCCATCTGCCAAGGCAACTTTCTTTGAATCAGTATCAATTGCTTCAATTGACCCCTGCAAAAACGATACTTCCTCTGGCATCCGATCGAAAAGTGTCGTATACGGAATTGAAGCTCCGTCGATCACAGCCCGCAGCAACTCATCACTCCCCTGCTCAACCGCAGCTGAAGCCACCTCATACAACAACGGAGTAAACGTATGTCGATCACTTCGATCAACCGCTGTTACCTGCGTTCCCTCTGGAAGCGTATCAATACGATCTGCCAACCCCAGTACAACCTGAAGGCCAGCAAACCCAACACCAAGCACAAGCACGTGAGGACCGGATGCTGATTCAGACAGACGTTCAGAATCATCCACAAACATACATTAACACGTAGGTACGGCCTCAAGGATCTGCACAAACGACTCCGGATCTAAGCTCGCTCCACCCACCAATGCGCCCTGAACATCCGAGACAGCAAAGATCTCCATGGCATTCTCTGGCTTTACACTTCCTCCGTACAACACACGTATACGATCATGCGACTCGCCAACACGCTCCCGCAAGAAGGAACGAATGAATGAATGCATCGCCGCAATAGCATCGGTTGTCGCAGGTTCCACAGATGCATCACCACCAGAAATCGCCCACACAGGCTCATACGCAACATCCAACATCTCGACAGCATTCGCATCAACAGCGTCCAACACCGAAGCAATCTGCGCACGTACAACAGACTCTCCGTCTCCAACCTCGCGCTCTTCACGTGTTTCTCCAACGCAGAGTACGACACGCAAACCTGCTCGCTGTGCAGCTTGAGCTTTTAAGGCAACTAGCTCATCCGAATCGCCAAATACATGTCGCCGCTCGGAATGACCGACGAGTGCCATATCTGAAAACGGAGCGAGCTGATCAAATGAAACGGCTCCCGTATAGGCACCAGACGGTTCAGAATGTGCATCCTGCACAACCGTAAGCAGGCCCGTCCCATGCAACGTTCCATGAATTGCCTTCTGCCACACAATAGAGGGCGCAATGCCAACATCAATGTGTCGAACGTCTGCCAGTTCCGCAATTCTCGCGGCATCACGAACAGACTCTTCAACGGACTTATGCATCTTCCAGTTCGCAATCACCAACGGATTCATAGGTTCAATGCACAAATAGTTCGTACAACCCTCCACCAGCAAGGGTCAGCAACGTCACAATCACAGAGGCAATACACACCCCAAGAAAGATATAGCCAAGTGCATGCTTATAAGGAATGCCAAACACAAATGCCGCCACAGACCCCGTCCAAGCGCCTGTGACTGGAATGGGAATAGCAACAAACAAAATTAAGGCAGCCGCACCCCACTTTTGAAACTTCTCTTTATGTCGTTCGCGAGTTGCCTGAAACAGCCAATCAAAAAAGTGCTTTGCAAGTGTTGAATGTTTTGACAGCCATTCGGAAAGCGGACCATACAATGCCAACAACCCCACCACAGGAATCATGTTCCCGAACACAGACAAGAGCACCGCCTGCCAAATTGGAAGATCATACACCGTAAGTGCCACCGGAAGCGCAGCTCGCAATTCGCCAATGGGAAACATTGCAATCAAGGGAGTTGCAAGTTGTGGAGGCAAGCTAGAAAACCAGGAAGCAATGTCGATCATACGTAGATGTTGATGTCAGAGAAACACTAGGCATCGTGAGAAGCAGTGGTTTGTTTGTTTGCTGCACGACGATAGGAACCATTCAACAATCGCCAACGAATCGTGAGGAGTTCCGAGAGTGTGCCAATCGCAGCTTTCACCGGGCGCAATCGAGATTCACCCACATCATGCCACTCAATCGGCACCTCTTTGATCTTGTACGCAAACATCTTTGCAAGCGCCAAAATTTCCATATCAAACCCCCATCGATCAATCGACTGCAGCGGAAAAATTTTCTTGGCGGCGTCACGAGAGAACATCTTGAATCCGGCCTGCGTGTCTTTAATACCAGGCAACAACAGTACCTGAATCAACAAGTTGGCAGAGCGACCGAGCAAACGACGATACCAAGGCTGATCCGCCGTAATGCTTGAGCCCTTAATGTGACGAGAGCCAATGATGACTTCGTATCCTTCTTTTGTAGCTGCCCAAAACTTCTCGACCTCACGAAGTGGCGTGGCATTATCTGCATCCATAAACAACAACCACTCACCATCGTATTTCGTCATACCGATTTTCACGGCACATCCCTTTCCAGGACAAGGACGCGGAGAGTCCAATACTAATTCATCCATAGTCTTCTGAAACCCTTGGATGACTTCTACCGAATTATCCGTAGATCCATTTTCAATAATCACGACCTGCGCCGTGTAGTCTTGCTTCTCTAAATAGGCATGAATATCCTTCAGCGTTGGCTGAATGCGCTCTGCTTCGTTCCGAGTTGGAATGATGACCGTAAGAAATGGTCGCTCACCCGTTGAATGCGATGTGTGTTCCATACATAGATACTACACACACAATACCATGCCGCCGCAGAACGGAAACCTTACAAATGAGCCATTTTCCGATCTAGAAATCCCTGCAAAATAGCCTGAGCCGCATGTGCATCCACGTCTAAGTCGTGAGCAGAGGGATCGTCCCGAAGAGCACCGGCTGCTTGTAACGACGTAAGGCGCTCGTCCTCCAAATGAACCGTAAGCCCATACTCGTCTTCGAGCTGAGAAGCAAACACGCGCGTACGTTCCGTTTGTGCGGTGTCCTCCCCCGACATCGAAAGCGGAAGTCCCACCACAACTTCCTCAATCTCCTCTTCCGCAATAATGTCCTCGAGCGCCTCAAACAGAACGACACGGGCCTGATACACAATGGTTTCGCGAGCAGAGGCAATGGTTTGATTTGGATCAGAAATTGCCACACCCACATGCCGATCTCCGTAATCGATTCCCAAAATGCGACTCATCCTTCGTGTGTAAATCCTGTATCAAATGCCGTCAAAAGCTCGTATCCCTGTTTTGTCACTGCAATCGTATGTTCAAAATGCGCTGCATTCGAACCATCCTTCGTGACGACCGTCCAGCCATCTTCTAGCGTCTTCACTTTATGACTTCCGCCTGCGGTAATCATCGGTTCAATCGCCAGGACCATGCCAGCTTCCAAACGAATACCATCTCCCGCACGACCAACATTCGGAACGGACGGATCTTCATGCAATTCAAATCCAACGCCATGCCCCACAAGATCCCGAACAATGCCATATCCATGTGGCTCCACAACGCGCATTACCGCCGCACCGATATCTCCCAAACGAGCGCCATCACGAATGACATCCAAGGCTGCCTTCAGCGAATCACGAGTAACCTGTAACAACTTCTTGTCTTCATGTGAAATCTTCCCAACAGGAACCGTAACGGCCATATCTGTGACAAGCCCCTTGTGACGCAACCCAATATCAATTCCCAATACAGACCCTTCTTCCATGACACGGTCACCAGGGATGCCATGCACAACTTCCTGATTACACGACATACAGACAGAAGCTGGAAAGCCGCCATATCCCAAAAACTCAGGAATGCCATGTTTCGAAAGCTGCTGACGCGCATACGCGTCTAATTCCTGAAACGAACGTCCAGGTTCAACCATGCGAATCAACTCTTTCAGAATACCTGAAAGAAGCTGGCCTCCTGCCCGAATTGTTTCAATCTCTTCTGGTGATTTTTTTCGAATTGGCATTGATAGAAGTGTAACGAACAGATCGCCGTTCGGCGACCTCTCTACCTATCCAAGATCTAGTGCTGACTCAAGTTCAGTGAACACATCATCGATCGTGCCTCCACCATCAAGTTCCACAAGACGACCCTCAGAGCGGAATCGGTCTACCACTGGCATAAGTGAGTCACGTGACCACTGAAACCGCTTTCGGATCTTTTCTTCTGTATCATCCTGCCGACCGCGTTCTAGTAATCGCTTCATTCCTTCTTCCTCTGTAATCGACAAGAACAGTGCTGTCACCTCAGAACGTCCCACTTCTTGCAGACCGTCAAGGAGAAGATCTGCCTGCACCAAGGTACGTGGGTGCCCATCAATAATCAATCGAGCTTCAGGATCGAGATCGCGAACAGCATCAAGTAGCAATGGCGTGCTCACATCATCTGGAACGAGTTCTCCTGCCTCAACAAGTCCCTTCACTAGACGACCACGCTCGGTATCTTTTTCTTTCTCTGCACGAAGGAGATCTCCCATCGAGATAAAGGAATACCCATGACGATCCATCAAGAGATCCGCCTGCGTTCCCTTGCCTGCCCCCTGAATTCCCATCACGAGCAGCGTTGTTGGAGGCAACTGCATACTAGTAGAACGATTCGTAGTCACGCATGACAAGCTGGGCCTCGATCTGACGCACCGTCTCAATCACCACGGACACCACAATAAGGATTCCCGTTCCTCCGATCTGCAACGACTGAGATGACACGAACTGCTCCATGATATTCGGCAAAATAGCCACCACACCAAGGAACAAGGCTCCCGTCAGCGTAATACGACTAGAAATTCGCTTCAGATAGGAATCTGTCTCTGTGCCAGGCCGCACACCAGGAATAAACCCACCCTGACGCTGCAAATTCTCAGAAATCTGCTTAGGATCGAAGGTGAACCCAACGTAGAAGTAGGTAAACGCCACTACCAGGGCAAAGTAGAGGACTGCATAAAATAAGTCATTTGCAAATAACTCATTTACATACCGAGCTGTATCCGCTACCCACGCCGTATCTGAACCAATAAAGAAGTTCGCGATCACACTCGGGAAGATCATGATCGAAATCGCGAAAATAATCGGAATCACACCAGCCTGATTGACACGCAACGGCAACACAGATTCGCTTCCGCCTCCACCTGCAGCACGCGAACGGCGAGCATAGGTAACAGGAATCTTACGCTGTCCTTCCGTGATAAAGACGATACCAGCCACAGTCAGAATGGCGATCACGGCGAAGGCCAAGATCTCGAGTACCTGCGAAGAATCAAACGCTGAAATGGTCTGTCGCAGCGAACTTGGTAGCGCCGCTACAATACCTGCGAAAATCAGCAACGAAACTCCATTTCCAACTCCACGCTCTGTAATCAATTCACCAAGCCACATCAAGAACACGCTTCCGCCCGTCATAGCGATGATCATGGCGGTAATTTCAAAGGCTCCGAACGTTGGCGACAATACGCCAGCACCAGAACGTTCCAAAATAATGATCAGACCGTACGCCTGAATCACGGCCAATGGCAACGACATCCAACGAGTAATCTGGTTAATACGCTTCCGTCCAGCTTCCCCCTCTTCCTTCTGCTGTCGTTCAAGATACGGCACCACATACACCAACATCTGCATGATAATCGCTGCAGTAATGTATGGCCCCACACCAAGCGCCACCATCGAGAAGTTGTCGAGCGCTCCACCTGAGAACAGGTTCAACAATCCAAAGATTTGGTTTGATCCAAGGAAGTTGCGCAAGTTATCCAGATCAATTCCTGGCAACGTAATATGCGCAATAACGCGGAACAACACCAACATCAAGAGCACGTATCCAATACGTGTACGCAAGTCTTTCGATTTGATGATGGAGACAAGTGGATTTGCCACAGGACTTCAGGTTGGTCTTTGCTAAAAACGGACACGCCGCTCAGAGAGCGGCGATGGACTACGAACCGTTAGCTGCTGGAGTAGAACCGGCAGTTCGCTCTTCTTTTGGCTTCGCACCCTTTTTGACTGGCTTCGGTACGATCGCAACCGTTCCGCCAGCCTTCTCAATCAGCTCCTTTGCAGAAGATGAGAATCCGTGCGCCGACACCATCAGTTTCTTTGTCAATTCGCCGTCACCCAAAATTTTGACGAACTTATCACGACGTCCAATCAATCCTGCAGTGCGCAAATCCTTTGGAAGAATGGTTGCACCATCTTCAAACTGCGCCTCGAGCTCCCCGACATTCACAGCGGCCATCGGCTGTCGCACAGGAGAAAATCCACGGCCACGTACCTTTGGAAGCAACTCAATTAATGAAGTACGGCCACCTTCAAATCCACGACGACGGCTCGAGCCAGAACGTGCTCCTTGTCCCTTCGATCCACGACCAGACGTATATCCACGCGTCGATCCACGACCAACACGCTTCTTTGAAGAACGTGGGCCGGATTTCAAATCATGCAATTGCATACACTCACATTAGGAAGTAGCAGAAGCCGCAGCAGACTCCTTCTTCTCTGTATCTGCCTCTGGTTGTACAGACTCCTCTTCAACAGGTTCCTTCACAACAGTCATCACTTCAACACCACGTCGTTGTGCAACCATCTCAGGTGTTTCCAACTGGCGAAGCGCCTTAAAGGTTGCTTGCACGTTTGCAAACGCATTATTTGAACCGTGCATCTTTCCGTGAACATTTCGAACACCAGCAAGTTCAAGAATAGTACGAACAGAGCCACCAGCGATCACACCAGTACCACCAGGAGCGGGCTTCAAGAACAATCGAGCTCCCTTAAACTCTACCTGTACCTCGTGAGGGATTGTACTCGTTCCAACAAGTGGAACACGGATCATGCTTTTCTTAGCACGCTGCGCAGCTTTCTCTGCAGCAAGCGACACGTCCGTTCCCTTGGCAATGCCAAACCCAACGCGCCCCTTTCGGTCTCCTAATACAACAGTGACACGGAATCGGAAACGACGGCCACCAGCCACAATACGAGTCACACGTGCAATGTCGACAAGCTCCTGGTCAAACTCTGGCTTTGGCTTTTCACGACGTTCACGACGTCCACGACCACCACCGCGGCGATCAGTTCGATCCCCACGACCGCCCTTCTTCTCTCCCTTTGGAACAGCTGAAGAAGGGGCTTCTGAAGCCTTCGGCGCGTCCTTCATGTCTTTCGACGTTTCTTTGGTTGCTTCACTCATAGAACTAGAACTCAATACCACCCTCACGAACAGCGTCGGCAAATGCCTTCACTCGTCCATGATACGAAAATGATCCTCGGTCGAATACCGCCTTCGAAACGCCGGCTTTCACAGCCCCCTCAGCAAACAACTTCCCAAAGGCTGTTGCGCGCTCGACTCCTCGCAACGAAGCGTCTGTCAACGCAGAGTCATGCAATCCAAACACAGTTGTTCCCGAGTCATCATCAATAAGCTGCGCGGCGACATGCTTTGCAGAACGCGCCACAGACAAACGTGGTCTCTCGGCAGTTCCATAAAGTCGAGCACGTGTTCGATGTGCACGACGGAACTTCTGTTGTTGCTTCAGTAGAGCTGACATAGATCAATTCAAGATTACGCGCCAGGAGCACCACCGGCCACAACACGCTTACCAACCTTACGGCGCACGTGTTCGTCAGTGTATCTAATTCCCTTCCCCTTGTATGGTTCAACAGGACGAACGGCACGAATGTCTGCCGCAAACTGCCCAACAAGCTGCTTATCAATTCCAGAAACAGTAATCACGTTGTTGTCATCCACAGTAACTTCAACACCTTCCGGAGCTTCTAATTCAACAGGGTGAGAGAACCCGATGTTCAATGTCACTTTCCTTCCAGATGCCTGAATACGATACCCAACGCCTTCGAGCGTAAGCTTTTTCTCAAATCCATTCGTAACCCCCTCTACAAGGTTCGCAATACAAGCACGAGACGTTCCCCAAATAGCCACCTGAGTAGAAGGATTTTCAACCGTCACAACAATCCCCTCTTCCCCTTGCGTAACAGAAACAGATGAAGCAACTTCGAACGAAAGTTCTCCCTTTGGCCCCTTCATCGTCACAACGGAACCATCGATGGTTGCCGTTACTCCTTCAGGAAGTTCAACAGGTTGTGTTCCAATTCGTGACATACGCAACTACCACACGTGAGCAATAATCTCTCCACCAATTTTCTGCTTTCGCGCCTGTGTATCCGTTAGGATTCCCTTCGACGTGGTAAGCAGCGCAAGCCCAAGTCCCTGTCGCACACGACGCAAATCTTTATACGAAGAAGACAGCCGCTGTCCTGGACTACTAATGCGCTGAATGTGTCGAAGAACAGGCGCTCCTTGCTGGTCGTACTTCAGCGACAAAAGAAGTTCAGCACGTACACCTTCTCCACGTGACTCGACTTCGTGCAAGAAGCCTTCCGCCTTCAATACGTCGGCGATATCACGCTTCAAACGAGACGCTGGAACAGCGATATCACGCTTGCCAACCGCTGCGGCATTGCGCAGGGAGGTAAACATGTCTGCAATTGGATCAGTTGACGGCATAGGTTCTACCAGCTCACTTTAGACACACCAGGAATCTCTCCCTTGTTTGCATGCTCACGGAAGCAGATTCGACAAATTCCGTAGCGACGCATATACGCACGCGTTCGGCCACACATTCCACACGTATTAAAACCACGTGTCGAAAACTTCGGCTTCTTACGGGCGCGCGCTTGGAGAGATTGCTTGGACATGCAAGAGAAATTACTTTACTTCAGGCTTGAAGAATGGGAATCCCAGCGCATCTAAGAGCGCACGGGCTTCTTCATTCGTTTCAGCAGACGTAGAAATGGTGATCTGCATTCCGTGAAGGTTTTCCACCTCATCTGAACGAATTTCCGGGAACACATTGTGTTCACGAATACCCAAGGTGTAGTTTCCATTTCCATCGAACGATGTCTCTGGAATACCACGGAAGTCACGAATACGAGGAAGAGTCACATTAATAAGCTTATCGAGGAATGCCTCCATCTGTGAACCACGCAACGTTACAGACAATCCAACGATCTGACCTTGACGAATACCGAAGTTCGAAATCGACTTACGTGCAGGACGCTTCATTGGTTGTTGTCCCGTAATACGACGCAACGTTTCTTCCATCGTCTCCATAAGGGCTTTGTCATCCAAAGCACGGCCAGTACTGATGTTCACAACGACCTTCTGGATACGTGGAACCTGATGGAGGTTCTTGTAACCAAACCTCTCCTTCAACGAAGGAAATGCGGACGTTTTATACTGTTCGGCAATAAGTGACATACACTATTCTAGTTCAGTTTCGCTTCCAATAGCGACACGAATCTTCTTCTTGTCTTCCCCTTCACCCTGTTCAGTAAAGCGAACGCGTGTCGGCTTTCCAGACTTTGGATCAGCCACCATCACATTCGAAACGTGAATAGGACCATGGAACTCAATACGCTGACCCTTCTGTCCACGCTGGGTTGACCTTAAATGTTTCACCATTTTGTTCACTCCGTCAACCACCACACGATCTTCGGTAGGAAAAACCTGGGTTACTTTACCCTTCTTTCCTCGGTCCTTCCCTGAGATCACGACAACGGTGTCACCTGTTTTGATACGCATACACCTAGAATTACAGGACTTCAGGAGCAAGGGAGACGATACGCTGGAACCCAGCAGCTCGAAGTTCTCGAGCCACAGGACCAAAGATACGACTTCCTCGTGGTTCAACGCCCTCAGCAGCCAAAATCACACCCGCATTGTCATCGAATCGGATAAAGGAACCATCTTTGCGACCCAGCTCCTTTGCTTGACGCACCAATACGACTCGGACAACTTCCTTCTTCTTCACAATGCCGCCTGGCGTCGCTTCCTTCACTGAGGCAATCACAACGTCACCCACACCAGCGTAGCGCTTGCGGTTCCCTCCGAGCACACGAATCACCTGAAGGCGCTTCGCCCCGGTGTTATCGGCAACAACTAGATTGGTCTCTTGCTGAATCATACACAATAAATACTAGGCGGTTTCGTCGGGCACAAGCATCCAGCGCTTATGCTTCGACACAGGACGACACGCCTTAAACGTTACAGTTTCTCCAAGCTTCGCAGTATTTTCTGGGTCGTGCACCTTGTAGCGCGTGGTAGAACCGAAGCGCTTGCGGTACTTCTTATGCGTCTTCATGGTGTGCACAGCCACAACAGCTGTCTTATCACCCGCAACGCTCACAACAGTCCCAGAAAGCGTACGAACTATAGTCTTTTTTTCGGTAGAATCTGTCATACGCTAAGCAGTAGTTGAAGGAGATGTCTCAAGAGCAGGCATCGAGGTCGCAATTTCGCGTTCACGTAGAAGCGTCTTTGCTTGCGCAACAGAACGTCGCAATCCTCGGAGCTCATTTGGATTCTTGTGCTCCAGACTTGCTACGCGGAATCGCATATCACGAAGTGCGTCATTTGCTTCAGCGGCGTACTTACGCAACTCAGCATCTGACATCTTGCGAAGGTCTTCGAGTGAGAGAAGTGTCATAGGGGGTTTCTACTACGCTTCATCTGCAACAGCAGCCGTTCCGTGCGTTACACGGGCCACAATCGAAGTCTTCACAGGAAGCTTGTGTGCAGCAAGTCGCAATGACTCGCGTGCCAAGTCCTCAGAAACACCATCGATTTCAAACAAAATACGTCCTGGCTGTACCGGAACCACAAAGTGGTCAACAACACCCTTACCTTTACCCATCGGAACCTCAGCACCCTTTCGTGTACGAGGACGATCCGTAAAGACACGAATCCAAATCTTTCCTCCACGCTTGATCGCACGCGTCATGGCACGACGAGCAGCCTCAATCTGACGAGCGGTCAACCAGTCGGCTTCCAAGACCTTCAAACCAAACGTTCCAAAGGCAAGACGGTGACCACGTGCATCAACAGAAGTCTGACTGCGGCCCTTGTGCCACTTTCGGTGCTTCACTTTTTTAGGCATTTGCATAAGCCGCGACTATTTAGCTACTGGCTTAGCTTCTGCACCTGCAGGCGCAGAACGACGAGCTCCGCCGCGTCCAGCTGCATTCCGACCACCAGGACGACCGTTACCACGTCGAGAACTACGTGCACGATCTCGCTCACGTCGCTCGCGTTCCATGGCATCATCCGTCTTCAACACATCACCTCGGTACAACCACACCTGAACACCAATCGCACTGTACGTTGTAAACGCTGTTGCGCGAGCGTAGTCAATGTCAGCACGAATCGTGTGCAACGGAATCTTTCCGTCAGACAACCATTCGCGACGTGACATATCTGCACCATCAAGACGACCAGATACCTGAATCTTCACACCCTGAACACCTGGTGTCGCCATCACTCGCTCGATCGTTTTCTTCAAAATGCGACGGAACGAAATACGCTTTTCAAGCTGCTCAGCCACTTGCTGCGCAATCAATGCTGCGTGTTTTTCAGGCTGTCGAATTTCATGAACATCCACACTCACCTTTGTGTTCGGTGGCATGAGCTTTCCAAGATCCTTTCGAAGCTCTTCAATTCCAGCTCCTCCACGACCAATAATAATTCCAGGACGAGAGCTGTAAAGCATAATGCTCACCCCGCCTGGCTGACGATCAATTTCAATCTTGGCAACACCTGCAGTTCGAAGACGCTTTTCAAGCAAGCGACGAATCTTGAGGTCGTTCACAAGATGATCACCGTACTTGTTCTTATTCGAGAACCACAAAGAACTCCATCCGCGAAGGATGCCGAGTCGGAATGCACGTGGATCAACTTTTTGTCCCATAGGAGTTCGGTTGCTTACTTCTTAGCTGCCTTTTTGGCCTTCGGCGCTTTCTTGGCAGCGCTATCAGAAGAAGCCTTTTCAGCTTTCTTTGCAGGAGCTGAAGAGGTTTCCGCCTTCTTTTCTGCCTTTTTGGCAGGCTGCGCGGACTTCTTCTTAGGAGCTACTTTCGCTACTTCACCTTCAATTGTCAAGGTGATGTGCGAACGACGTCGACGAATAGGATACGCACGACCAAATGCACGTGGCTGGTAGCGCTTAAACATGCCCGCACCATCAACCAATACACTCTCTACCTTGAGAGTCTCAGGATCGAGATTGTTGTTATGTTGGGCGTTTGCCACAGCGGATCGCAGGAGGCCAAGTATCAAGTCTGCTGACTTCTTTTGTGAGAACTTCAGCTGGCGCTCTGCATCCCGAACAGAAAGACCGCGCACCAAACCAGCTACAAGGCGTGCCTTGCGCTCAGGTACGTTCGCGTGTCGTAGTGTTGCAGATACTTTCATAGACTATTCATCACCATCAGACTTCTTCCCACCATGTGCACGGAAGGTACGAGTTGGAGAAAATTCTCCGAACTTGTGTCCCACCATGTCTTCCGTCACAAACACCTTGATGTGCTCACGACCATTGTGCACACCAAAGGTAAACCCAACAAATTCAGGAGCAATTGAAGAGTTTCGTGCCCAGGTCTTAACAATTGTTGGATCACCTGACTTCAACTTCGAAATCTTCTTGAGAAGTTTCTCGTCTACGTAAGGTCCCTTTTTCAGTGAACGGCTCATAGGCTATTTACGCTTCTTAGGACGACGACGAATAATCACACGGTTGCTGGCCTTCTTCTTCTTTCGTGTCTTTACACCCAATGCTGGACGACCCCATGGCGTCTTTGGATGCTTCATACCAATCGACGTTCCAGCTTCACCACCACCATGCGGGTGATCAACAGGGTTCATCGCCTTACCACGAACAGAAGGTCGCTTGCCCATCATACGAACACGACCAGCCTTTCCGATCACCTGCTTGCCGTGATCTTTGTTAGACATGCGTCCCATCGTGGCGCGACAGTCTCCTCGGAACAACCGAACTTCTCCGGATGGAAGCTTGATCTGAACAGCATCATCTTCCTTCGAAAGAATCGTCACAAAGGTTCCAGCAGACTTCACCATCTGAGCACCACGACCAGGCTGCAATTCAACTGCGCAAATCTCCATTCCTTCAGGAATGAACTTCAGCGGCATTCGATTTCCAACTTCTGGCTCAAGTTTATTCTGCGAAGACAAGACAACATCACCTTGCTTCATGCCATCTGTCGCAAGAATGTAACGCACTGGGTGCCCTTCAGGCTCTACTAAAGCAATCCAAGCGGAACGGTATGGGTCATATTCAACAGACTGTACCGTCATCGGCACGTCATACAGATCCATCTTCATGTCGATGGTTCGATACTTTCGCTTTACGCCCGCACCCTTGTGACGAGTTGTAATACGTCCCTTGCTACGTCCAGCAGCACGCTTTCCTCCCGTTGTAAGGGATTTCTTTGGCGTGTTTCGCTTCGTGGTCAACTCATCCGTACGGACAGTCGACATGTAGCGACGCGCTGGAGTCGTTGGCTTGTAGGTCTTTACTGGCATACGCTAAACAGCATCATGAATGGCAATCGACTGACCCTCTGGCAACGTCACCATTGCCTTCTTCCAATCGCGACGTGATCCAAGCGTACGTCCAAATCGAACGCGCTTTCCAGACATGTTCATGGTACGCACGGAAACAGGGCGAACGCCGTATGCTTCAAAAACGGCCTGCTTAATCTGGAGCTTGCTCGCAGTTGGCAACACTTCAAACAACACTGTGTTCTCTTTCGAAAGATTCGTTCCCTTCTCAGTGATCAATGCACGGCGCAGCACCCGGTGTGCCATCGCCTGCTCTGAAGCGACAGGCTTTCCAGATACCACTTCCTTCTTTTCAGACTTCTTCTCTGAAGCTTTCGCACGCGAAGCAGCCTTCTTCGCAGAAGCTTTTTGTTCAGGCTTTGCAGCAACCTGCTTCAACGCCTCTGCCTTTTCTTCTTTTTCCTTTCGAGAAAACAATGCCATACACCTATGCTGTTTCCGTTACGACTGAACGACCTCTCACTGCACTCTGTCGCTCTGCACCAAATCGCTCAATCAATTTCTTCAATCCATCAACAGTGACAACGCAAGTTCCATGCCGCAAGACAGATGAAGGAGAAAGCGTCCCAACATGTTCTGTTGTCAGAGACTGTACGTTGCGACCAGCTCGGACGAGATCTTCACTCTTGTCCGCACTTACCAACAATGTAGATCCAACCACAGGCAACTTTGCAAGAGCCGTAACAAGAACCTTCGTCTTTACCTCTGGAAGCTCCAAAGATTCCACAACAACGAATCGATTGTCTCGCACCAAGTCTGAAAGAACCATCTTCAGTGCCGCTTGACGCTCCTTCTTGTTCACCTTTCCAGAGTAAACACGCTCACTACGTGGACCAAAGGTAGTTCCACCACCCCGCCACAATGGAGAGCGGATCGAACCAGCACGCGCACGTCCTGTACCCTTCTGCTTCCATGGCTTGCGGCCACCACCACGTACTTCACCACGCGTCTTTGTGTGGGCAGTAGAGATACGCTGGTTCTTCTGAGAAACGGTTACAACACGATGTAAAAGTGTTGTATTCATCTTCACATCAAAGATGTTCTCAGGCAGATCCTGAGTGCCCGTTTCTTTTCCTTCAAGATTGTAGACAGGAATCGAGATCATACGCTTAAGCCATTTCCTGAATCATCACAACTGTTCCTGGAGCTCCTGGAATAGAACCCTTTACCCCAAGAAGATTTTCCTTCGGATCCACAACAACAACTTCCAATCCACGAATAGTCTTCTGGTTTCCACCAGAACGACCAGCCATCTTCATACCCTTCATCACGTGCTGGGGGAATCCAGCACCAATCGATCCACCAGAACGAAGGTCATGCTTATGACCGTGAGTCTTTGGAGCACCGGCAAATCCCCAGCGCTTCACAACACCGGTGTACCCTCGACCCTTCACTGTGCTCGTAACCTTTACAGTGTCGCCAACCTCAAACTGCTCAACAGAAAGGTTTTGACCGGCTTCCAGTGCATCGTCTTCAGAAAGACGAACCTCGCGCAATACGCGAGGAGACTCTTCTTTCTTTCCTTCTGAACCACGCTTAATCATGCGAGTACCAAACGCAAGCTGTACAGCCTTGTATCCTTCTTTCTCTTCAGATGTTACGTGCGCAACTTCACAAGGACCCGCTTCAATCAGGGTCAGAGGAATAACATTACCCGCATCATCATACATACGGGTCATGCGCAATTTTTTGCCAAGGAGGGCTTTCATTCGAGTAGCATTCAGAAACAAAAACGGTTACACCGCTCTTCCATAAAAAAAGAACGGGTCCGTCGCACCGGATAGGTACGAGGAAGTATAGGGTAACCATGGGAAACGTCAAGCATGGTTCCCTTCCTTTTTCAAACAGACGACGCGACCTTGCCGCGTCCTGGATATACGTTGCAAAACAACGCAGTCCCAGGACGCAGGCGGAGGGACAACTCCCCTCCGCGCTACGCGCTACATCTTGATCTCAATGTCCACTCCAGAAGGAAGATTGAGATTCGAGAGCGTCTCAATGGTCTTCGGCGTAGGCTCGAGAATATCGATCAAACGCTTATGAACACGCATTTCATACTGCTCGCGAGAATCTTTGTACTTGAAGGGCGACTTAATCACAGTCTCCTTGTGTCGCTCCGTAGGGAGAGGCACAGGACCTGAAATCTTTGCGCCGGAGCGCTGAGCTGCCTGTACAATTTGATCCGCAGACTGATCGATCACCTTGTGATCGTACGCCTTAATGCGAATGCGAATGCGGCCGGAGAGATCACCTTTCTTTGCAGGCGCATCTTTTGAAGACGCCTTCTTAGGAGCAGCTTTCTTTGCCGGAGCCTTCTTTGCAGCAGACTTCTTCTCAGTATTCTTCTGGTCTTTCGTGGCGGCCATGGTCAGAGTGCAAGATGGAGAAACAAACGAACTACTTGATGATCTTTGTCACCGCACCAGCACCAACCGTGTGTCCTCCTTCACGGATAGCGAAGCGCATTCCCTCTTCCATAGCGACTGGCACAGCCAACGATACAGTCAACGTTGTTGTGTCACCAGGCATCACCATTTCTGTACCCTCAGGAAGAGCAACATCACCAGTTACGTCCGTTGTACGGATGTAGAACTGTGGCTTGTATCCCTTTGTAAATGCTGTGTGACGTCCACCTTCTTCCTTGGTCAATACGTACACTTCACATTCAAATTCCGTGTGAGGAGTGATCGATCCAGGAGCAGCGAGAACCTGTCCACGCTCAACATCTTCCTTCTTCGTTCCACGAAGAAGGATTCCTGCGTTGTCACCAGCTTCACCACGGTCGAGCGTCTTGTTGAACATCTCAATTCCCGTAACAGTTGTCTTCTGTGTGTCACGAACACCAACGATCTCAACTTCCTGGTCAGTGTTTACAACTCCACGCTCAATACGTCCTGTTACAACTGTTCCACGTCCTTCAATCGAGAAGATGTCCTCGATCGGCATGAGGAATGGCTTGTCAACGTCACGCTCTGGAGTTGGAACAAACTCGTCTACAGCAGCGATCAAGTCCTTGATTGGCTGTGCGTCGTCACTCGTTGGGTTCTCAAGAGCCTTCAACGCAGATCCACGAACAACTGGAGCATTTTCTCCATCAAACTCGTACTTTGTGAGAAGCTCACGAACCTCTTCTTCAACGAGGTCAACGAGTTCAGCGTCTTCAACCATGTCTACCTTGTTCAAGAAGACAACAATCTTTGGCACACCAACCTGGCGAGCAAGAAGAATGTGCTCACGTGTCTGAGGCATTGGACCGTCAGTTGCAGCAACAACGAGGATGGCACCGTCCATCTGGGCAGCACCGGTAATCATGTTCTTGATGTAGTCAGCGTGTCCAGGACAGTCAACGTGTGCGTAGTGACGTGTGTCTGACTCGTACTCACAGTGAGAGGTAGCAATCGTAATACCACGCTCTTTTTCTTCCGGAGCATTGTCAATTTCTGCAACACCCTTTTGGGTTGCAGCCTTTCCGTCTTGAGAAAGAACGGTGAGGATAGCAGCTGTCAACGTGGTCTTACCGTGGTCAACGTGACCAAGGGTACCGATGTTTACGTGCGGCTTGGAGCGGTCAAACTGTTCTGCCATATGGGGCAACTAATACAAAGGAGAAAAATACATTACTTAGGAAACGCACAAAAAAGGCGCTTCAAAGAATTCCCGCAGAGAATAGCAGGCGTGCTGAATTACGCAAGGGCTTTGAAGGAAAAATGAGGTTATCCACAACAGAAAACAGCCCCGAGGGCTGTTTTACTGAGAAACCTATCCTTATTCTCCATCGCTTCCAGAGAACTTGGCTGCAATTTCCTGTGCCACATTGGACGGAACTTCTTGGTAGTGTCCAAATTCCATGGAGTAGTTCGCCCGCCCCTGGGAGATAGACCGCAACTGCGTTGCGTACCCAAACATCGACGAGAGCGGCACGGTTGCCTTCACCAATTTCAGGTTTCCAGAGTCCGTCATTTCATCAACGTTTCCACGCTTCGAGTTCAGATCTCCAATAATGTCTCCCATTGCCTCTTCTGGCATGGTGACCTCCACATTCATCATTGGCTCAAGAATGGCTGGCTTCGCCTGCTTCACACCGGCCTTCAACGCCATCGAGCCTGCGATCTTAAAGGCAGCTTCAGAAGAGTCCACATCGTGGAATGAACCATCATAGAGAGTCGCCTTCAGGTCGATCACTGGGTAGCCAGCAATCACACCTCCTGTCATTGCCTCTTCAATACCCTTCTGTACTGAAGGAATATATTCAGAAGGAATCGTTCCACCCTTAATCTCGTTTGCGAATTCAAACCCGGCACCTGGCTCCTGTGGTTCAAGACGAAGCCAAACGTGACCATACTGTCCACGACCACCAGACTGCTTTACAAACTTTCCTTCAACCTCAACTGTGTCCTTAATCGTTTCCTTGTACGCCACCTGCGGAGCACCAACGTTTGCCTCCACAGAGAACTCACGCTTCATACGATCAACGATAATGTCGAGGTGAAGCTCACCCATTCCAGAGATCACGGTTTGTGCCGTCTCCTCATCTGAACGCACATGGAAGGTTGGGTCTTCTTCAGCCAACTCACGAAGAGCATTCGCCATCTTTTCCTGGTCGGCCTTCGTCTTAGGCTCAACAGCAATCGAAATCACAGGCTCTGGGAAGGTAATTTCTTCCAGAACGATCTGATTGTCCGGATCACAGAGCGTGTCTCCAGTTGTCGTGTTCTTGAGTCCCACAATGGCAGCAATGTTTCCAGCCTCAACAGTTTCACGTTCTTCACGTTCGTTTGCATGCATCAAGAGTACACGTCCTACACGCTCCTTCTCTCCCTTTGTTGCATTGTAGATATACGAACCAGACTCAAGCGTTCCTGAGTAGATACGGTAGAAAACCAACCGTCCAACAAACGGGTCGCGAGCCACCTTAAAGGCTAGTCCAGAAAGTGGCGCGTCGTCACTTACTTCACGTGTTTCAACTTCACCCGTCTTTGGGTTTGTTCCTTCTGCATTTCCAATGTCGAGTGGACTTGGAAGTAGTGCGACAACGTAGTCCAACAACTTCTGCACAACAGCCTTACGTCCATCACCACCCATCACAGGCTTCAACTTACCAGCAATCACACCCTTCCGAAGAGCTGCACGAATCTCATCAACAGAAAGCTCTTCTCCTTCCAAGTACTTTTCTGCAAGTTCATCATCAGCATCCGAAATGTGCTCGATCATCTCTTCACGATACTTCGCCACTTCATCCTTCATGTCTTCTGGAATCTCAATTTCTTCCAGCTCAAGACCTTCGTCCCCCTTATAGAGGTACCCCTTCTGCGTAACAAGGTCGACAAATCCCTTGTTCTCTTCTCCTTCACCAATCAAGTACCAAATCAAGAATGCTTTTTCATCGAGACGCTCACGAATAGATTCAAGCGTACGAACCAACGATCCACCCACCAAGTTCACCTTGTTCGCAAAACACACGCGAGGAACATTGTACTTATCTGCCTGATGCCACACAGTTTCAGACTGAGGCTCCACACCCATCTTTCCATCAAACACGGTCACAGCACCATCAAGT
>JAGQLO010000008.1:0-18556 GCA_020429185.1 Candidatus Doudnabacteria bacterium | reverse complement strand
ACACGAAGAGAACGCTCCACTTCCACGGTAAAGTCCACGTGTCCAGGAGTGTCGATAATGTTGATGCGATGCTCACCAAGATCCGGCTGATCCATCGATTTCCAAAAACAGGTTGTAGCTGCGGAGGTAATCGTGATTCCACGCTCCTGCTCCTGTTCCATCCAGTCCATGGTAGCCGCACCTTCGTGCACCTCACCAATCTTATGAGAAAGACCTGTAAAGAACAGAATGCGCTCAGTCACAGTCGTCTTTCCGGCATCGATGTGGGCAATAATCCCAATGTTTCGGGTTTTTTCTAAGGGGTATTCACGGGCCATACGTTCTTCGATCTAGAAATGAATAAGAGAAATTGTCTTCGACACAAAAATACGCGCAGAGCGCAACATTCAATGCAGCAGGAGTATACGGACGCTTGCATCGAGCGTCAATGTATCCACATACAACGAAACAGAAGACTATTGACAGCTGCAAGAAAAATAAGCACGCTAACAAGTTCGAGTGAGAGAAGGAACCCTTAAATCGTGCGGAATCCCCCGCACCCCCGAGAGGAGGACCGATGCAGCCCACCTGCTGCCGGATCGTCGCGATGACGACCACCTTGCTCACCTGTCTCGTCAGCATTCCGCAACATGCGAATGCGGACTGGCCCGTCGACTCCGTGGTCCGGCCGATCCTGGTGATCGACCTCGGACCGGACTGGTACGGGATCGGTGTTCGACCGTGCGGGTTCGTTGTCCCGACGGTGAACCTGGTCGGACCCGGCAAGACGGTCCTGCACGCGAAGGCGTGTTGGTCGGACGAAACGTGGTACCTCGGAGCCGGACTCGGCGCCCAGATCGCCTGGCACGACAACCTGAACGCCGAGGGAGAACCCACGCGCGCAGGTGGTCTCGTGCTCGAAGCGAGCTGGCGAGTCACAGACGAACTCCAGATCGCTGGTGGCTGGGAGCCGTACTTCAACTCCCAGAGCTTCATGCGAGGAGAGATCGATTGGAGCCCCTTCTGGTGGATGCCGACGATGCGCGCCGCGTATGAAGGCTTCGGCGACGGCAAAAGCGGTCGTGGCCATGACCTCGATCTTGGTGTCGTCATTCCGATTCAGGACGTGGTCATCGCTGCAACCACTGGCCCGTCCTGGCAGCCCGAGCCGGGCAATCCCAAGGAACACCGAGATGCAGTCAATCAGCTGAAGATCAAGCTGATCTGGCTCCTCGGCAAACCGTAGCCAGTCGCGCCACACGCACGCTCAGAACAGCTGCGTGCACACCCGCCAATCTCACTCAGAGAAAGGCGGTTTTTCTTTTACCTATTCTTCGGAAACAGCCTCGGAAGACGAGTCAGCAGCTTCAGAGGGAGATGACGTCGCCTCAACAGCACGACCCAATAAACAGGCAGATTCATTTTGCTGGGCTTCGCGCTTCGCCTCTTCAGCAGAAACAAGATCGTCTTCGAGAGCACGGATCTGCTGATCACGATCCTCAAGAGACGTCTGACAAACAGCCAAGGCAGATCCTGAACTCGATGTTTCCTGGAGCAATCTCGATTCTGCAGATACAAGCTGAGAACGCACGCGCGCCGCGTACACCCCAAGCCCAACTAACACAACAATCAATCCAACAACCCAAATACGAAAACCGCTACTACGTGAAGTACGATCACGACGAGGACGAGGCCCAACTGCAATTTGATCTGGAGTCATTGCCATACACATCACGCACTAGCGAGGAACACTCAATGCAGTAGTTGGCTCGGATACGTACAACAAACTCTCCGCGACAGGGTCATAGAGACCAGCCTGCCAAAAATGAGGTGCGGATACATCTGAGTACAGCACCCGCGAGACCACAACGTCTCCATTCTCGAGCACCGACTCAACTGTACCGACATCGGAACGTCGTGGATCAAGATCGATTCCAGAAAGCGCCAAGGGATCAACTACAAATACATCTCCTTGGAACGACAAAACAAGTTGCGCATCATCCTGAGACCACGCAACACCAAAGTAGTCGTATGTTACGAGTTCGACGTCTTCCACAAGTAATGTCGTATCAACGGTTTTCACACGCTCACCAGTACGAGCATCGAATAACCACAGATACACACGCGTTTCTCGTGTCTCCTGCTCCCCTTCTCCCAATAACACAACTTCTGTTCCTAGTACCGCAACTTCAGAACCATCAGCATTCACAGAAGCTGCAAATGGACGTGCTGAACCAAGCCAGAGTTCTGTGTCTAAATATACCGTCTCATCTGTTTCAACATTGTAGAGTTGCACACCATCTGTTCCTTGGGCCCCACCCTGAAACAGAAGGAGGAGTTGCTCATCTGAAACCCACTGAAGACGATCTGGTGGGAACGTAATGTCATCCGGAACAATCGCATCAGTTGAAAGTCGCACAATGTACGGACGAGCCTGGTCGGTTGAGTGCAACATTCGCCCCGCTACAAATGATCTGTCAGGCGAGAACGCGATCGACGCATAACTGTATTCATTCTCACCTTCAATGGTCGCAATGGCACGCTCCACGCCCGTAGAAAGATCTCGAATGTGAATAGCACGATCCGTGACATACGCTAGCTGTGTACGATCATCACTCACATCTGCATCACGAACAGCTCCCTGCTCTGCTGTAAGTGTGAGATGCGTTGTCTCAACAGCATTCTCAAGCGAGTACCCAACCAGTTCATGTAGTCCATCCCAGGTAGCTCGAGCAAACAACACGTCTGAAGTGTTGAGTCCGGCAACAGCACTTTCCCCACTCGTTTCCTCATACGAACGAAGGATCGAAAGGAGCACCGAACGCTGTCCTGTAGGAGCTGTAAATACAAGCACAGCTCCATCTTTTTCAAGTACATAAGCAAACACAGCGGGTGCCGCCACGCTCACTGAAGATTCTTCATTCTCTTCTGTAGTTTCAGCAAGCGGAGAATCGACCGGAACAACGCGTTCATATACCGCAAATGTTTGATCTCCTACTTCCTCCGCCTCACGAGACTCATAGGCATCATCGAAGAATGCGAGCCCCTCACTTGGAACCACAAATGTAATTGAATCATCTACCGAAGACGGTTCAGACGCCGAAGCATCTGCAATATAGACTGAATCTCCTGAAGGATCTTCCGTTACCTCCCAACCTTGAGGAATACGTACAAAAAATCCATACGATTGATTTCGATACACAGGCCATCCATCGTAGTCACCGCGCGTCATGGATGCCGATGACGTGCCAATTTGAGTAGACACATGAAGATCGCGACCTACCTCACTAATCCCTTCATACGGATCAGACCATTGCTTCCACCCGTAAAAAATCAACACACCGACAACTAACGTTACAAGACATCCAAACAATGCTCCCGAAAGAACGCCCGCATTTGCTGAGCCTGTTGTCGGTTGATCTTGTGCAAGCGCTTCCTCAAGCGACGGCATTGTTTCTGGCGTGTCTGACATCTGCAATTGTTTATGATTCTAGAACGAAAGCGACGTAAGAATTCCAGCAAAAGAACGTGTGTAATCATCTGAGTCCTTTGGCCCACGATACGTAAGTGTGTACACAACCCCATCGTGCTCAAATAGATACACATCAACAACAGACGCTTCTTCTTCACTCAGGAAACGTGTTGCCTGACGATCCAAAAATGCTCCCTCAGATTGTTGAACACCTTCGCCCATCTCAGCTTCTACAGAAGACTGCACAGCTGAGCGCGATTCCTCAAACGACTGTAAGACAACGGCAGCTGGACGACCGAAACAAAACGACTCAATCGAACCCGGATGAAAGGCCACGCGATCCCCACAGTCTGCGAAATACCAGGTCTGTGGAAACGACGCACGAACAGGAAGTCGTGATGCTTCAAATGCATGCCAAGAATCATCTGGCGCAACATCAGTAGAGAGAAGTGCAGAGAACAGCTCTCCTGCCGATGCACGTGGAACAGATGTTTCAGATACATCTTCCTGGACTACTTCTGTCGTCGTCTCCAGTGAATCTTCCAGCAACGCACCATCAAAATTCTGAGAAGCTTCCGTCTCGGTTTCTGGAGACGTCACAGGAACGACAGGCGGAGTGACACGTCGTACATCAGCAATATCAACGGTACGGATGATCTCGTTGTGTAGATTCCATTCCGCAAGCAATTCTTCTGGAGCAGTTCCATCACGCAATTGAGACAGGAGCTGCTCAGGAGAGATTGTGCGACCCCGGTACCAAGAGATAAACAAGAACGTATATTCATCGTCTTCGATGAACGTGGTCACATGTGCAAGCGTTGGCTCAGGATCTCCTTCAGGGAGCGCATGATACGCGTCGTAGGCGCGAACCCCCTTGTTCGAGGTAAACACCTCGCCCTCAATAAAGGCTGGCTGTGCACCGTCGCCTCGCAAGTAATCTCCATAAATAGGCACCACACGACGAATGGTGTCGAGCGCTTCTGGATCAACCTCTTGATCGTCAAGCGCAAGACGAGCTGCTTGCCATTCTGCGAATGGAACAAACCCGAATTCCGAAGCTTCGCTCGTGACTGCCGGAACCGAAAGTACTTTTAAGTATGGGTACGTTACATCGCCAGACGTACTAATCTCCTGATCTAACAACACAGGAGCAGAAAACTCAGCATCGCTCGCAATCAGGAACGACAGTCCCGATTCCGCATCAAAATACGATTGACGATCTGATACCTCATCTTCCGATGATGCATCAGAAGCTCTTCCGGAACCCAAAGGATTAAATCCGCCCCGCACCTCCTCACCATCAGAAAACCCATCCCCATCAGAATCAGGATTCGAAGGATCCGTTCCAAGTTGAGCCTCGCGTGCATCCGAAAGACCATCACCATCTGAATCGTCTCCAGAAGTGACAACCGCATCATCCTGATCGAACGAGTCGGTAGCACCATCAAGTGCATCACCGAATCCCGCTACGCCAGAATTGAAATCGTTCAACGTAAACCCAGTTGATGTTGAATTCTCGGTCGCGTCAGAATTTCCCGTGAGCGTTGCGATCGAACGTGTCCCCCGCAACATAAACACCACGCCAACCCCAATCGCAACAACGAGAAGCACGACCAGCAAAACAGGAACAATTGGAAAACGACGCGAGGCAGAAGCGGCTCCATTCGCGCGAGCAAACTGTCTTTCAATTTTTCGCAGCTCATCTGGAGGAATCAAAAGACCACCCTGCGATGCAGAACGGTACGAAGAGCTAGCTTCGTGCTGTTGAGAACGATTCAAACCCTGCGCCTCCATGGCATGAAGTGAACACTAGAATGTGTCAAGGATAGCACGAACACCCCTTAACACCGAGACCTTTCCACACCCACGCATACGAAAAAAGCGGCCGAAGCCGCTTTCATCGGATACAAGCTCTAGAATCGCTTTTTCGTACGAGGTCGAGCGAAGTGGGCGAATGCCTTGTTTGCTTCCGCCTGTCGCTGCACATCTTCACGCTTGGCGATAGCTCCACCTTCTTCCTTCGATGCTGCCATGAGCTCACTTGCAAGACGATCACTCATTGCCTTTCCAGACTTTCCACGAGCTGATTCCAAAATCCAACGGAATGCCAACATTTGCTTTCGGGTTCCCTTCACCTCGAACGGAACCTGATAGTTTGCTCCTCCAACACGTCGTCCTTTCACTTCAAGGGAAGGTGATACATTACGCAGAGCACGCTCAAAAATTTCGATGGGGTCCATTTTGGTCTTCTCTGCAACGATGTCGAATGCCTCATAGACAACCGACTGCGCAACAGATTTCTTACCATCAATCATCAAGTAGTTGATGAACCGAGCCACTGTTTCATTCTGAAACTTTGGGTCGGGATCAATTTCTCGGCGGACAGATCGAGTACGTCGTGACATAGGCTAGCTGTTGTCTGAAGGCTTCTTCGAACCGTATTTAGAACGTCCTTGGTTTCGACCCTCAACACCAGACGTGTCGAGAACACCACGCACAACGTGGTAACGCACACCAGGAAGGTCCTTCACACGACCACCACGGATAATCACAATCGAGTGCTCCTGTAGGTTGTGTCCTTCACCAGGGATATACGCCGTCACTTCCATTCCATTCGTAAGACGCACACGAGCGATCTTTCGAAGAGCAGAGTTCGGCTTCTTTGGTGTCGTTGTGGTCACCTTGACACACACACCACGCTTAAACGGAGCTCCCTTTGAAAGGGTTCCAGGCTTCTTCTTGAGCGAGTTGAACGTGCGCTGCAAAGCAGGCGACTTCGACGTTCCTTTTGCGGATTTGCGCGACTTGCGCACCAATTGATTGATAGTAGGCATATACAGGGAAGGAAGGTACGGCAGTTCTCCGTACGTGTCAAGGGAATTTTCCCTTGTGTTAGAGCGCAATAAACCAGTTAATCACACCGAGCGTTACTCCGAAGATGGCATCGAAGACTCCTGGGAGGAACAGCAACATTCCAAACAGGATTAAGATGCCATACTTTTCAATAAACATGCGCTGGCGTTCAAACCGACGAGGCAGAATAGCAAAGAGCGCTTTCGAACCATCGAGCGGCGGCAGCGGGATGAAGTTAAAGATCATCAACACTGCGTTAATCATAATAAACAGTTCAATGAGAAGTTGAAGTCCATTGTCCGGTCCCAGCCCTGTCAGCGGATACACAAACTTCAACACAAGGATACCCACTACAACCATGAGAAGGTTAGAAATAGGACCTGCCAACGACACAAGCGCAGGACCAAATCGCTGAAACTTCAAATTGTACGGATTGAACGGCACAGGCTTTCCCCAGCCAAATCCAATAGTCAACATGAGAATCGTGCCCCACACATCGAGATGCGCAAGCGGATTCAACGTCAATCGCCCTTGCAGCCGAGCCGTCTGATCTCCGAGATACGTTGCCATGGTTGCATGCGAAAACTCATGCACAGCAATGGCAAGAATCATGGCAACAGCCCAACCAAAAAAGACAAGCGGCTGACTAAAGAGAAGACTGATAATCATAAAGGGTTGCAGAATCGACAAATATAGTGTATCGTCGCGCGGACTCATTGAAAAGCATTCCTTACCGAATACGTATGTCACGCCGCTGCGATAACTGCGACCGAAAGCCGAATAACCTCGTTTCGCGTAGCAAATCTAACATTGCTACGAAGCGACGCCAACATCTGAACATTCAGACAAAGCGAGTAGACGGCAAAAAGATGAAACTCTGCGTAAGCTGCCTCAAGGCACAAGCAAAGAGCTAGTCAGCATCAAAAGAGAACGCCACAAGGCGTTCTCTTTTTAATCTCAGAACAAATCGGTTCAACCGTTCTAGCGCGTCACACTAATCGTCTCTTCCAACTCAGCATCTGGAGCGACAACAGTAAGGCGTCCATTTGCTGTCTTCGCAATCTCGTATCCCGCACCATTTCCTTCGGCTCCCGTCGGATCTACTGGAATAGATACAATGTAGGTTTCGTTCAACGTCAGTGCAGACAAATCAATCAGCCCCGTACAGTCCGTAGCATTTGACGCACAAATCTCCGTTTGGGTCGTTGTAACAGTGGATGGAAACTGCCCATTGTTATCAAGTGCGTACTGATACGTCGCATTCAAAATGGTGTTCACATCGACACTACGCTCAGCATTACGCGTCTCTGCAAGTTGCTTCGCAGGATTGATCGCAAGGATCACAACTCCAGACAAGGTTGCAATCGCAGCGACTGCAAGCAGAATCTCAAGAAGCGTGAACCCGCGTTGTTGTTGTATGTGTTTGATACGTGTCATAAACATGACATCGCGCATTTAAGGAAGCTATTCGCGTTAAAGAATACCCTGTTCTAAGAAGAAAACAAAGGGGTATCGCGCCATCTATCCACGGAGATAGCACCATCATCACCCACACGCACACCAATAGCTTCTGAACGACGCACGACATCCCCAACCATTCCAACACCGTGTACTCGAAAATCACCAGGAGACGCTTCAGATACTTCGTACGAACAAGTCCCGTCACCAACAGCTAGCGATCCAGCACCCGCAGATGAGCCAAGTTCACGTATCTGAAACAATCCTTCTTCAATGCACGCATCTGCAAGATGACGCGCTTGAGCGGACTGAACTTCTACAACGCTGGTTTGCGAGGCGCCCAACCCAAGCGTCAACAACGAGATCGCAATTGCAAGCCCGACTGCTGCAACAACAAGGACACCTATCAGTGTGGCGTACCCGTATTGCCCACTATCGCAATGTCGCCGACCCGGCAAAGGTAGATGTATAAGCATATGACTGCACATCAGATGAACTAACATACTCAAGCTCAAACGAAACACGCACCGTTCCCGGCGAACTATCCGCTGCAAGATTACGAACACTCAGCGAAGACACAGTAACGCGATCGTTCGTAAGCGCCACTGAATCACCTGTTCCCTCTTGCATCTTCAATACACCTTCCTCCACATAGAAACGCAGTGGATCCAGCGAAGCATCTTCAACATCTACAGAAAGTGACGTAGCCGTTTGACCAGAAACAGGAAGAAGGAATGCGTCAGCATTGCGCGCCTCTTGCAGAACAAGTGCCAGTGCGTACTCCCCTTGTTGTTCCACCTCAGCGACAACAGCATTTCGCTCACGGGACTGCAGCAACAACACAAGCAACCCCGTCAACGCAGCGAACACAAAGGCGGCAATGGCAATACCAAGCAATACTTCGAGCAATGTAAATCCTTGCTCTCGTTTCTGTGCACTAGAAGAAAAACGCAACATACCTAGTTCGAAACCGACCAATCTGTAAGCTGGGTCACCATCACAACAGAACCAGGACGCCTCCCATCTTCGTTCCAAGTCACAGTGCTCGTCACCTGCTGCTTTCCAGCGGTGAGATCTTCAACAAGAACGGTTCGTGTAAACACACCAGACGCATCACTCGTCCCCACAAATGCCCAAACACCCGATTCCATAGACAACCCATGTACTCCCTCCACTACCAATGTTGGATCAGTATCACGCATACTCCGCACAGCCTGTAGCCCTTCATCGGCTAAAAATGAGGCTCGCACACGATCACCAGCTGCTTGCGTTCCTTCTTGCCCTACAAACAACACTCCGACAAGCGCAGTAACGACAAGTGCAAACAGCCCTACGGCAAGCAATACCTCGATCAGCGAAAACCCCTGTGAAAAAGTGCGTCGCATATCAATACGTTACGAGCCCCTTCTCATTGAGTGACACCTCCTCCACTTCTCCATCTGGAAGGGCCAACACCACCTCACCGATCGACTCAGGAAGTCCAGTTCCTTTCGAAAACACCACTTCAGTCATTCCCGACGCACTGACATTTCCAGGCAATGGCGTCACCTCGTCTTCCTCTATATTACGCAGCGCAAACGAATCACCCCGAAACACCGTAATCGTGCCATCGACCACAGCCAATCCCCAATCACTGTCACCCGAAGAGCCACGAGCCAACACGGCTGCCCGTCGCATGTTCTGAGCAACAGCCACACTGGCAAGATTCAAATCATTTCGCACTTTGAACGTGCCGTAGACAGGAATCCCAATGCCAATCACCACTCCAACAATCGCAACCGCCAAGAGTATCTCAAGGAGCGTAAATCCAGATGACGAATGATGACTAGAGTGCCCCCACGAGTCCATAGATCGGCAAGATAACAGCAAGCGCAATCATCACAACACCAATCCAAACCAGCACAAGCAAGAACGGCTCAAGTAACGTAGCGAGATTTTTCGTCGTCGATTCCATACGAGCCTCAAAAATCTGCCCAATCCGTAAAAATGTATCTGCAAGACGCCCAGATTGTTGCGCCGACACAATCATCTGCTGAATCGGCAGCGGCATGAGCAGGTGATTCTTTTTGTCAGCTCCAAAGGCATCAGAAAAAGAAGCACCCGCCTGAATAGCTTCATACACAGCGTCATAGAACTTCGCATACATCCGAAAGGTTGTTGCTTCTCGTAACGAACGAAAGGCGTCCGTTAATGGAAGACCAGATCGCAACAACGTTCCAAGAATATGCCCCATACGTGCCAACTCGATCTGCTGCATGATCGATCGCCCAGAGGAAAAGTTAAACAACAGCGTATGCCCAATGTGACGCGTTGATGGAAGCACAAACACCACCATGCCAAGCGCCACAATTCCGGCAATTACCAGAGGCATCACAAAGACTCCATATACCTGCAAAAACGCACCCACAGCAATAAGAAATTCGGTCAGCGGCGGTAAATCTGCATCGAGCTGAGAGAACAGATCTGCAAGACGCGGAAGAATAAACCACGTAATCGCAATCCCAATCACAATGCCAACGATAGCCACCAACGATGGATACAACAGCGCTGATCGTACTTTCGCCTTAAAGGCACGATCTTTCTGTTGTTGATCCACAATAACCTGAAGATGCTCTGGCAACTGACCAGATTCTTCTCCAATGCGAATAAGCGACACAAAATAAGCCGGCAACAAACGAGACGAGCTAATAGCCTGCGAAAGCGGCAATCCGGCCTCAACATCGTCTGTTAAGGCAGCAATCGCACGACGCAACGGTTTCGAATGAACCTCAGAAGCAATGGCATTCAACGCCTGAACAACTCCCATCCCAGAAGCCATTAACATCGACAGGTTCTCTAAGACATATTCCTTCTCTCCCACCGATCCCAACGAACGCGAAAACTTCTTCGCTTCTTCTGTGGTTGTTTTGGTTGTTGCGGCGCGTGCTGTTGTCATACCTTTTCCGGCGATGGCGCATCTGGAACCTCAACAACACGCAACAACTCTTCTAATGTGGTTGTTCCCAAGCGAACTTTCTCGAGTCCATCTTCAAACATCGTTCGCGAACCTTGTTTCGCCGCAAGCTCCCAGATTTCTCGAGAAGACGGACGCTTCAAAATGAGATCTTGTAATTCAGGTGTCACACGAATGAACTCAAACACCGCCGTCCGTCCGTTGTACCCCGTACTATTGCAAACAGCACATCCCTTTCCCGCGTAGAGCGTGACCTTCTTCTCTGGGAAAAAGCGTGAAGCTCCCGGCAACAGTTTCTCCAACTGTTCTTGCGTTGTTGTTTCACCGAATCGACAAGATTCACAAATACGACGCACAAGACGCTGCGCAAGAACAACCTCCAATGTTGATGCAAGCAAGAATGGCTCCACACCCATGTCTAACAAGCGAGGGAATGCAGTAGCAGCATCATTCGCATGGAACGTAGAAAGCAACAGATGCCCCGTAAGCGCCGCGTTCACACCGATCTCTGCCGTCTCTGTATCTCGAATCTCACCTACAAGAATAATGTCTGGGTCTTGGCGTACGATCGAGCGCAGCCCAGAAGCAAATGTAAGATTTGTCTGTCGGTTCACCTGAATATGATTCACCCCGCGGATTTTGTATTCAACAGGATCCTCAATCGTTGCAATGTTCACCTCAGGTTTATTGAGATGCTTCAACACACCATACATTGTGGTGGTTTTTCCAGATCCGGTCGGCCCCACGACAAGCAGCATACCGAAGGGCTTACTAGATGCTTCCAACAACAACTCCTGATCTCGCGCCGACAACCCAAGATCCGCAAGCGTAAGACCACGCACATACGCAGACAAGACGCGCAGTGTCACCTTTTCTCCATCAAGTACCGGCGCAATCGAAACACGCAGATCTGTCACGATCTCGTTATGTTCGTAGCGAATTGCTCCATCCTGAGCTGCGAGGTGTTCATCAGTTCGCAATCGCGCCATCACCTTTATTCGGTTCAACACGCTTTCATAGTGTTCTTTTGGAATACGACCAGCTTCCTGAAGTAATCCATCGATACGGAATCGCACAACCACATCTTCGTCATGTGGATCGAAGTGCACATCAGACGCGCGAAACACTAAGGCATCAGCCAAAATCTCATCAATAATCTCAGGTGCTACACGATCCTGCTCTTCAATGATTTTCGAGAATCGCGTATCAAGCTCCTTTCGATAGTGGATTAATGCCGCATCGACATCTGAAGGCATCGCAAAAGCAAGCTTTGCCGCTTTTCCAGGAAACGTCTTTGTGAGCGCCTCCAACAATTCAGGCTGCGCCGGATCATCAGTGGCTACCGTGACCGATTCGGCATCTTCTCGAAACACAATCGCACGAAACGGAACGCCGATATCCTCAGATAGCTTGAGCACCTGCTCACGAGACGGCGTATGCGTATTCAAGTCTGCATACGGCACTCCGTAAGATTCAGCAAAGGCCTGCCCAACAAGATCAGACGTAATCAGCCCCTCGGCCAACAACACATCAACCAAAAAGGCACCTCGCTCTTTTGCAAGGCGCTCTGCGTGCCTGATGTCATCTTTTCCCACATAGTGTTGTGAGAGCAGTACATCTTTGAGTTGTGTGTCGTTGAGCGGCATGTTGTGTGTGTTGAAGGTACGTAAGCGACTATCGCACGAGCTAAGAATGCCTTCCGAGTGCCTGTTCGACGTGTCGAACCACTTCAGCGATCGGTGTGTCCGATTTGACAAAGTAATCACTTGCTCCAAGTGCCTTCGCACGTTCCGCATCTTCGGGTTGGCTCAAGTTTGTCGAAACCAGAACTGGAACGGTATTCCCCTTCTGTTGGAGTTGTTCCAATACTGCAAACCCATCCATGACGGGCATAATCAGGTCGAGCAAAATCACATCGAACGCTTCAGAATCTAACGCGTCCAATGCCTGTTGTCCGTCATGGACCGCTTTTGCTTCAAATCCAGAATCTGAAAACTTCAGCTCCAGAGCTCGAGCCATTGGTTTCTCGTCCTCGACAATCAAAATCCGTTGTTTCTGTTCTTCAGACATGTCTCTCTATTATCGAACCAAGAGGTCGGCAGTAGTATATCAGTGTCACACAGAGGAGGAAGTGCACGGGAATGCCACAAAGAACGTTGTCCCCGTTCCGACCTCGGATTCATACCAAATACGCCCCCCTAGCTCCGTCACAACCATATGGGCGATATACAGCCCCAATCCACTTCCATCGGTTGCGGCATGAATAGCGTTCTCTGCACGATAGAACTTCGAAAAAATACTCGGTTTTGCCTCTTCTGGAATACCAATACCATTGTCTTGAATCGCGGCAATAACCTCGTCGCCTTCCTGCGTGATCGAGACATCAATCTTCCCCTGCGCACCTGCAGAAGAAGAGTATTTGATGGCATTGGTGAGCAAATTACTAAACACCTGTCGCACCATCCCTTTGTCGATCGCAACCATCGGCAGAGGATCAGCCGGCGGCGCGTACGCTAACGTAGCACCGGCCTGATCAGCAATAGGACGAGCTTCATCAACCAACGTTTGTAAAAACGTCTCGAGTTGAGCTGGCATTGGTTCCAACTCGAGATTACCCGTTTCAAGACGAGATACATTCAAGAGATCGTTCACCAACCCCACCATACGACGACTCGTCGCATACACCTCCTCAACATACCCTCGTTCACGCTCCTGCAAGACAGCCCCCTCGTCCGAAAGAAGCATCTCGAGATACCAATTCATTGACGTCAATGGAGTACGAAACTGATGCGATGCCACAGACAAAAACTCTGTCTTCATACGTTCAATTTCCTGATCCTTCTGATCACAAAGCACCTGGAGTCGATCGTATTCTTCACGACTCACCGACCCCTTCACGGAAGTAACATCTTCTTCAACGGGAAACTCATGAGATTCCATGGAACAACACTGAAAACAGAACGAGTGAACAAACAACGGCTAGTATCTATATTTGAACTGAATGATGACAAAAGTATACAACAGGAGAGATTCGTACGAAACAAAAACGGGCCGAAGCCCGTTTTTTGTGAGCGTGCTTACACCACTTATTCCCCGTGGAACATCACCGCTTCGTCAGCACGGTTATAGTTTTGGATGTCTTCCGGACCAAACCAGTACTCGATTTCGTGTGCAGCTTCTTCTGGATCTCCAGACGCATGGATCAAGTTACGGATCGCACGCTTCTGCGCATTCGCCAATGCAGGAGAATCGACGGAGAAGTCACCACGGAACGTTCCTGGCTCCGCAAAGACCGGCATCGTGTTACCCACAATCATACGAACGTTGTCGATCGCGTGGTTTCCCTGCAATGCCATCGCGACCACTGGACCAGAGGTCATATAGTCTTCGATCCAGTCAAAGATCTTGTGACCAATCTCAAGCGGATCAGATGTTCCAAGTTCCGCATCTGCATCAATTCCGTACTTCTCATAGTTTTCGAGCGTCTTGTTTCCCATTCCCGCAAGCCATTCGTCGGTTCCTGGGTAGTGACCTCGGGCGAACTCTGGGGTCAACGTAATCATTTTCAAGGCCACCAAACGAAGTCCAGCCTTTTCGAAACGAGCAATCGCCTCACCAACCAATCCACGCTTTACCGCATCTGGCTTCATCAAAACGACCGTTCGTTCTTCCAGACCTTGGTACGCATGCGCTTTCTTTTCTTCAGACATAGTCATGTATAAGGAGTGCTCAGTACGCTCTAGAGCGGCATACTTCTTGCAATTCGTAGAAAAACTGGCCTGTGCCAGCGCCGCTACGGTAGCAAATCCAGCAAGATATTCAAGAAAAAAAGAAGTCTCACTCCCGGATCGCCTAGAGGCGAAACGAGAATGAGACAGCAGGCACGAGAAACTCTAGAGGAGGAGTGACGCCAGCGACGACGAATGCTCCGTGAGGTCAAAGAAGATGCCAGCATTCGCGCCAACGACGCGACGAACCTGAAGTTCGGTGAGTCCAGCCCCAAGCAACGCAACGATCAGCTGCTCAAAGAGCCTGCCCACCGTCTCACATCCATCAAACCGCCAGTCATCGAGAATGCCGCCGTAGTCGGTCCCAATGCCGACACCACACCAGTGCATGCGCGTTTCAGCAAGCAACGCACGAACGTGATCAACGAACACACCTCCGAACCCCGGATAGAACGGCTTCGCCGGCGACAGACACACAAGCCCACCGGCACGAACGATCTCGAGTGCGCGGTCCATCGTGAGACACCGTTCGATGTTGCCGTTCACCAGTGCAGAATGATCGATGCCATCGTGCTGAATGCCGCCGTGGGTGTAGCACAGCTTCCAGTCACGCCGATCACCGCGAAGCGTAAGCGTTTCGGCGATCGAGGTGTCGCTCATGTGCGCCGTATCGACCCACCAGCCCTTAGCCCAAGCATAGGTGAACACGCGTCGACCCAACTCAGTGAGCCCTTTGCCGGACTCCTTCGAGCAGCCGCCCAACGGATTGTCCGGATGATAGATCGGATTGAATCCCCGCACTCCCATCTCATGCAACCGATCGATCAGCCACTTCGCATCATCGAGCCTGTCACAGGACTCCATGCCTTCGACGTGATACCGAAAGTGCACGCCTCGACGCCAGTCGTCAGGCACGAACGGCGGCATGAACGTGTCTCGAATACGCCCCACCTCTACCAGATGCTCATCGGGACCCGGGGGCGTGCTCCGCGTCTCCCCATCTGACTGAAGCGTCTCGCAGAAGAACACACGCAGTGCCCCTTCGAGCAGTCCCATGTCCTGGAGCTGCTCGTTGCTTCCCCAACCGCCGGTCGCATCTCCGCCCGTCGGATCATGCTGATCCAGATGAGCGTCGACACACACGAATGACCGATCGAATCCTTGGATGCAAATCACGCATCACCTCCCTCTTGTTATCAATTCAACGTACGAACTAAGGTCTTCCCTCACACAGAGCGTTGTCCCAAACGATCCATGTGAATAAACACCTCCTAAATAGAATCACGCTCGCGAACCCAACCGATGTTGCTCAAGCTCTTTCACCCATCCAAATGCATCTCCGAGCAAATCCGCGGCCGTCACCGTAATCTCCTTTTTGTGCTCAGGACGCACATAACTATCGTAGATATCGGGCAATGCAGGCTGTAGCAGCAAATTAAACGGCATCGCACGCAAGTGCTGTAAATAGTCCGCCGAAAGACCACCACGTTCAATCAAATCGAGCGCGTACAACTCCTTGAGTGTGTCTGAATCAGAATCGTATCCAAACGACACTAATGGCCCGCCGATAAATCCATTCGTAGGCACGCGCCCAACCAACTGAGCCTCTTCATTCTCACCAAGCTCTCGCAACGCACACACCCAGGACTCGCGCATGGCGGTTTGGTAGTTCATCGATCCATACCCAACGAGAGGACGCACTCCACAGAAAAAGTTCGCGATGCCATATACCAAAAACATAGTGGGATACACACGCCCCTCGCGTAATGCAGCAAGAACAGAATCTGTAGTGAGCTCGAGCTCAAATGCCACAGAGGAATCAACCGCGACGAGCGAATCTTCCCGCAGCGCAAGCTGAATTTTTTGTCCGCGTTCATCTACTCCCCAGAAGAACACGCTCCCACGCGTGCCGCCCAGATCCCAACAACCGGTGACACCGTCAAATGTACGTACAATCACGTCGCGCGTAGCTGGATCGAATAAGAAGCGCGAAAAAAGATGTGTATCGTCTTGAAGATATTCCTTCAGCATCCCGGCCGCCACATCTTCATTGGCAACATAGAACAAGTCTGGAATGCGGTCGCGAAGTTCTTCCGCAAATAGCTCCTTCCACCAAGTATAATTCACCCGTTGAACAAGATCCTTATACGACTGAACGTGAGAGTGTTCTGCAAGGTGCTGAAGCTGTGATGCAATACCCGCCAAAAACGTCTGAGCGTCTTCAGCCATACCTGCTCGCTGTGCTGCCTCAACCAGCGGAAACTGCTCCGGTTTCTTTGCAGCAAATGCTACAACATGACGATCTTTATGAGGAATGAAATTCAACTGCTGTCCTCGAAACTTAAGGCCGCGCTTATGAAAGAAGTTGTTAAGCGGCACACCAGAATCAGACAGTACCACGATCCCCTGCGGCGCTCCTGAGGGAAGCTGATGCGCGTTCGCAATGATGTTTGTCGAAACGAGCAACGCATGATTCAAAAATCCATGATGATCAACAATGTTCACCTTGAGGTCTTCGTCCCAATCAAGGTGTGCCCGTTCTAATTCATCTTCCGTAAACACACACGCAAGCTGCTCCTGTATGACACGCTTTAACAATTGCTGTCGCTCGCGATGCTCTGCTGGCGCCTCATACGCATGAAGTTCTTTCACGTATTCGCCAAGCGGCGTATCAACATCAAAAAAATCAGCCACAAGAGTGACGTCCGTTCGGATACCGCTCTGCAAAATCTTCAATTGATCGTGGACACGTTGGTCCATACAAAAGTTAGTTAGCGTCTTGTGCTAATTGTTTGGCGCCAGCCCAAGCGAGTGTAAAGACGGCGCGCTGATCCCGCACAAGCTCTTCGCTCTCGATAATTACACCAATAAACTCATTCTGAAGAGCCTGTAACGCAATTTTGTTGCCGTAAATCGTGATGTCATTCCGAAATGGGAACAACTCCTCAGGCAGCACGATCGTTTCACGCAGCTCTTCCTTGTCACGCGTCACAATGTCCTGCGTCACCGGACCATCGAGACCGATCGCTTTATTGCGAATCTTGTAGCGCTTTCGCAAATCCACATATCCATTTTCTCCAAGAATGTAGTCATCGAAACGTTCATCAACCACATTGGGATTGGAGTACGAAAGTGTTTCACGCTCTTCTTCTGGCAGTTGCCGCAACGTTTCGATGATATCCGCATTCACCTGCTCCAATCCCTTCACCCCTTGGTAAAACTGCACACGAGGACGCGCCGGCGACTGCCGGTACAGCGCTTCAAGATCAGGCAAGATATCTTCATAGGCCAACTCGAGCTTACGAAGCGTACGCTTGCGATCTTTCAGTAGCGCATGAAGTTGTTTTGGATGCGTAGGCGATACACGCTTTCGATGCTTTGCATCGGTCTGCGTTAACAACCCCTTACTCACCAAGCTTTCAATGATCGGGTAGGCAGCCACACGATGAACACGTGCCCTCGACGCCAACTCCGTTGGAGTCGATTCACCATGCTCAAGCGCAGCCGCATAGATCTTCATTTCGTTCCCGGAAAGTCCAAGACGCTCCAGAAACGACTTTAAAGCGTATTGCATATAGAGGGGTGGTCAAATAGTTAAAACATGGCCTTATAAAAGGAAGATTTCGCACTTATGTAAGCACAAAACCCAATTCAGACTATTTGTAATACATGTTTGTTACAAAAATTGCAATGGGAGCGCAAGAAAAAAAGAAGCAACAGCAAAACTAGAAGAGTGAGGGTTATTCTTCTTCTCCCGTAATATCCTCAACGTGTTTGCGAGTATGCTTGAACGCCTTCATCAAATTCACACGCCCCTTTCCAATACCTGGAAACAGTTTCTTCATATCAACATCACGCGCAAGCGCTTCACGCGCGCGTGAACGCCAGCTATACGACTGATGATCTTCAATCACGTGCTCGTACGTCTTAATCAGCGTATCGACCGTAAAGTCCATCGAAAGTTGCGGCGCAAGCTGCTCACAATTGTGTGACAATGCAGCAAGTGCTGCATCATCGTCGAGAAGACGCTGCACCTCAGAGGCAAACGCCTGCTCATGTTCAGGAACAACGACAGCTGTTTTTCCCTCTTCAAGTGCGGGCGACAACCCTGGA
>JAGQLO010000007.1 GCA_020429185.1 Candidatus Doudnabacteria bacterium | reverse complement strand
GTGGTGAGTATTGGAGGGCAAGCGTATGTCGCAACGGGGGATACGGGTCGACAGGCTGCTCTCGAATCAGAATTGAATGCCTATCTCCTTCGGGACGACGATAACGACGGGCTTCTGAATGGAGTCGAGTTAGAAGTGGGTACAAATGCCTCGAATGCAGATACCGACGGCGACAAGCTCCCCGACGGGGTCGAGGTATTGGTAGGTATGAATCCACTTGATATTGCAGACGCGACCTACGATTCGGACGGAGACGGTATCATTAATGCAATCGAAGTGCGCACAGGAACAGACCCGTTTACAGCGACGGGAGTGATGCAGCACTAAGTGTTGGGAGTGTTTCAGGTCGATACGATCGAGGGAGAAGGCCTGGCTCTGCGGCAAAGAGCACTCCAAGGAAATAGAGTGATCCAGTAATGACGAGGTCGCGGGCCTCGTCTTCTGCATGTCTGCTGGCCATAAACAGCGCCTCCTGAAGCGTTTGGGTGACTGTTACCCGATCTTTGTATATGGGGAGTACAAACGTCTTTAGGCGTTCTGGATGGGTGAAGAATGGGGCAAAGGCAATACGCGGCAAATAAACGTGTTCAGAGCGCTTTAGAAGCTCAATAAACCCGTCTCTCGAAGAGTTCTTCGTGCCGAAGATCGCAATCGGGGGAGCGGGATGTAAGGCAAACATAGTTCCTAACAACACGTGCATACCCTCCGCATTATGGGCCCCGTCGAGCACGGTATGTGCTGGCTGTGGGAGCGGTTCTGCAAATTGTTCGGGAGTAACAACTTGGAACCGCCCGGGATGAACAACGGTTGCACAACCTTCTCGTATGGCAGCTTCGGAGATTGAAAGACTTCCGAGACGGGCTGCTTCTTCGAGTGTGGTGAGCGCGAGAGCGGCATTTTGAACTTGGTGGAGTCCTGTGAGGCCAAGTTCAAGATCGTGATAGGTCTTTGATGGAGTACTGATCTGAGCGAGTGTTCCTTCGTAAGAAACGGAGTCGCTAAATGCCGCTCGCGGCTCTGCCAGCGTCAAACCAAGCGTACGAACACGCTCAGCAAGTATTCCTCGTGCTTCTCCCACTGCTGTGGTCGTTACAACACGTGTTCCTTCGCGTGCGGCCTGGGATTTATCGCTCGCAATCGCATGAATCGTGTCGCCTAGTACATGGGTATGATCAAGAGAGATATTCGTCAAGGCAACAATCTGCGCAGCATGTGCAGAAGTCGCATCAAACGCGCCTCCAAGACCTGCCTCAAAGAGTGCGACATCTACCTTCCACTCCCGAAACAGCAAGAGCATGAGGGCATTGACTACCTCGAACCGTGTAGGACGTTCCTGGAACTCTGCTTCTACGCGGTCAAGGTACGGTTTCAGGAGCTGAAGCTGCTCTTCAAACACCTCATGTTCCAAGAATTGTGTGCCAAGGCGAATCTGCTCCGACTCCGTTACAAACGCAGGGGAGGAGAATACGCCAACCCGGTATCCTGCGGCACTCAATATCGATTCCATGAAGGCAGTAGTAGATCCCTTTCCGTTTGTTCCAACAATCTGGATGCGAGTAGGCATGCCTCGCTCTGGGCGTCCAAGCAACTCCAATAGTCGCTTCATGCGATGAAGCTTAAGAGAGGCTTTGCTGTATTTCGGGAACGTTCGGTACCACGACTGATACCGCCTCTGAAGGGTATGAACGTTCATGCGCTACAGCGAAGGGCGAATGGAGTCATCTTCTTCTGCAAGACGACTCACAAATGCGTCCATAGACATGTCTTCAGTCTCTTGTGAGCCACGAACACGAATAGGGAAGATACCCGATTCTTTCTCCTGTTCACCGATGACGATCATGTACGGAGCTTTTTTCGAGACTCCGTTGCGGATCTTCTTACCAACACTTTCCTTGGAGTCATCGATTTCGACACGAACACCTGCATCAAAGAGCTGTGCTTCGATGGCACGCGCATAGTCAACAGATTCATCGCTCACGGGAAGGAGAAGCACTTGGGTAGGAGCAAGCCACGTTGGGAACGCACCGCCCGTGTGCTCGATGTAAATTCCCATGAAACGTTCCATGCTTCCCAACAGGGCACGGTGAATCATGATCGGACGGTGGTGGTCGCCATCTTCGCCTACGTACGTGAGATCAAATCGCTCTGGGAAGTTGTAGTCGACTTGAATCGTGGAAAGCTGATGTTCTCGTCCGAGTGCATCACGGAATTTCAAGTCGATCTTTGGTCCATAAAACGCAGCTTCACCTTCTTCACGGTCGTACCCATTTCCCGGAAGAAGAGCATCATTTTCCTCAAGGGCATCAGCGAGTGCTTGTTCAGCACGGTCCCAGTCTTTTGGATTTCCAATGTACTTCTCAGGAGTCTTTGGATCACGCACTGAAAGGGTGGCTCGGTAATCATTGAGGCCAAGCTTGTCATACGTTTCCTTCACAATAAGGAGAAGCAGACGAATTTCCTCTTTGAGTTGCTCTTCATTCGCTACAAACAGATGTGCGTCATCAATCGACAGGGAGCGAACACGTGTAAGACCGGAAAGCTCACCAGACTGTTCTAGACGATACGCTGTTCCGATCTCAAATGTACGGAACGGAAGGTCGCGGTAGCTAAGAGGCTTGTGTGTAAAGGCCTGAATGTGATGCGGGCAGTTCATCGGCTTCATCATGTACGCACGGTCATCGAGTTGCATCGGAGGGAAGTTGTCGTCTTTGTACTTCTCCCAGTGACCCGAGATCTCGTACAATTTCTGGCTTCCGATATGTGCTGTATGCAATTCGTGCACGTTCCCGCGGTAGTACTTGCGCATCATCTTACGAAGGTGATTCGCCATACCATTCCACAGCACCATTCCATTTTTCATGATGATAGGAAGACCAGGCCCCACTTCGGGAGAAATGCGGAATAAGTCCATGGCTGGGCCAATCTTGCGGTGATCTCGCTTCTTCGCCTCTTCGCGCATGGCAAGGTACTGCTTGAGTTCCTTCTTGGAATCGAACGCAAGGCCGTATATGCGCTGAAGTTGCTCACGAGATTCATCACCGCGCCAGTAGGCACCCGCAATACGATCGAGCATGAAGCTTTCTGGATGAATGTCTTTCGTGTTCTCTACATGACCACCACGACAGAGGTCGACAAAGTCGCCCGTCTGGTAAAACGAAACCGTTTCTTCACCTTCAGATTGTAAGTCTTCGAGGATTTCGACCTTGTACGTCGCACCGGCTTCCTTCATGTGTGAAATCGCATCGTCGATTGGTAATTCCGAGCGCTCAAACCCGAGGTGCTCTTGCACAAGTTCCTTCATGCGCGCCTCAATCGCTGGCAAGTCGCCAGAAGAAAGAGGAGTCGAACACTCGATGTCATAGTAAAAGCCATTGTCGACGGCTGGTCCGATGGCGAGCTTCACGTCTGGATACTTCTCTCGCAGGGCGGAAGCGAGAATATGCGCCAAGGAATGACGCTTGCGTTCGAGTGGTGTGGTCGTAGCAGATACGTCGGAGGATGAGTTGTGAGCCATAGGGGAAAGAGATAAAGGACGAAAATGGGCCGTTCCCAGGCCGCACCTCCGTCCGGAGATGAATGCCTTGGAACGACCCGGTTGAATACGAATCGCGGTTCCATCCAAGTTCTTCATTGAGTCAGGCTCAATGAAACGCTTTAGAGATTGTCTGTCGTGTGAGTGAAGTGGTGTCCTTTGGGATATGTTCGACGAGCTTTCAGCCGATGGCTCATCTTCTCTGTAACATGGGTCCGTTTAGGCGCGTCTTCGACGACTGGGGGAGTATAGCCACGCTTGCGGGAATCAGCAAGTGTGGGGTTGTGCAACAACCGACAGGAACGTTATAGTGAAGAAGATGGTGGTGCGTTAGGGAGCGCACAGAGGCGAGAACATTAACCAACCCGGGGGATCAACGAAGGGAGTGGCCACATGGTCCTCTGGTACGTGATCCCGCTGATGCCGGTGGCATTAGCGATTGTCTATGGAGTGTGGCTCGTACGAATGCGCCACACTCGAGCGTGGCGAGAGAGACGAGCGCGAGCAAGGGCACTGATGGCACACGGTGTGCTTCAGTTCTTGTATTCGTGTGGAGTGATCGTTCTTACGAAGAAGGTGCTCGGCTTTGACGTCGACCCATTTCGTTCGTGGGCGATCGTGGGCATGCAGGGCGTTCAAGTCCTCATGTCGAGCGTGGTGCTCTGGTCGGTGATCTACCGACCCGCGAACATGTGGAAGAGGGTCTTCGACTGGGATCCATTCCGCTGGGTACCGCAAGCATCTCCGCGTCGCGCAGACTAGCAACACCGCACTAGCACGTAGTAGGCAACAAAAGAAGCTCCCCCGAGGGAGCCATTTTCTTTTGTTGCATAACAACTCAGCGAAGTTTCACCGCTGTTCCAAACGCCAAGATCTCAGAGGCGCCCTGCATCACTGTTGAGGTGGTAAAACGAAGTCCAACAACAGCGTCTGCATCGAGCTCGGTTGCTTCTGCAGTCATACGTTCCAGCGCTTCTTTACGTGCGTCTTGGATGAGTTGCGAGTAGCCGCGAATCTCTCCACCAACAATACTTTTCAGTCCAGCACCGACGTCTGTAACAACACTGCGCGAACGAATAATGCTGCCTTGAACAACGCCAAGTGTCTCGGCTACGTCACGTCCTGCAATCTGTTCTGTGGTGGTAATCAGCATAGGCTTACTCTGTCGAGGGAAGCGTTTCTTCGTTAGGTGGAGTAGAGGAATCTTCTTCGATTGCGCTCGCTGGGAGGGGGAGTGGATCAGGTTCAACGGCTTCAGGCCCAGGTTCAAGTGTTGGATCCGGTTCGTCTACCACAATCTCGGTGTGGGAGTTCAGCCGGGGAACCGTATCCGTCCAGAATGGAGTGAAGTACACATCTGCCGATTCGATCGTTTCAAACTGTTCAAAATAGTTTGCTGCCTCGAGCGCGTCGCGTCCCACGAGTGTTTCACGATCAAATGAAGAAGGATTTACATCTGCAATCGCGGTACCTGCGATAGAAACAGTGACCGTTGCTGTGCCCGCCTCTACGTTGTACGCATCGATGACATACGAGAAGGAGTCTGGTGTTACACCTTGGAAGACATAGCCATCTTGCACTTTCTGCTTAAGACGCTGAAGTGCAACGTCTAAGAGAGCATGCTCATAAAAGGCAAAGGCAACAAGACGAATGTTTGCCGTGAGTGTTACGTCTGTAGCGCGTACTCCGGCGGGAACATTGGCGTCGACTTGTCCAACCTCAACAATGGCGCCATTTTCGGGGAAGGTGAGACCTGGGTGTTCACTCACAAGTTCACGTAGTACGCGATCACGAAGTTCATTCGTAAACTGTTCACGGAAGACCTCGATTTGCGGTTCTGTGAGAACTTCCGTGGTAACGCGACCGCCCTTCATGGCGTCATCAGATTTGGCATAGACATCAACTTTCCAAGCTTCTGCGAGTTTGATGATTTCCCACTTCGAAGCGGGCACTTGTCCAATTTCACCAATATCGTCAGCGACAATTTCGGCTTCAACGGTGCCTTCTGTGGGGATCACAACAACATCTTGTGTGCGGAAAATGAGATCCCGTCCTTCTGGTTTGAGTTGTGTTCCGGCAATGAGTCGCACGGGTCCGTTCTTGTTGTTCACAAAGCGGACAGTACCGCGAGCTTGAGATTCAATTTCTTGCTTGTCGATCTGCTCGATGGTTTTTGTCTCTTCAATTTGTCGATCGAACAGGGTGCCTGCGAGTCGTACGGTCTGTCCCTCTTCAACGACCGTGTCTTCTCCAAGATCGAGCTGAAAGGTTGTAGTCACTTGTTGCTGTACGGGAACAAGTGTAATGACAGCTTGCGCGAGAGAAAGATAGATAGCGGCCACAATACCTCCAAAGACAACCAGTACGGAAAGAAAGGCGATCAAGACGACACGCCAAGGGAAAGAAGAAGTGCGCTTACGCTTCTTTTTTGAGGAGGGAGCACGCGTAGAACTCGAAGAAGACTTCCTGGGGGAAGTGCGTTTTGCAGAGGTCCGATCCGTTCGTTTTGTTGTTCGTTTGTTCGCCGCCATAGAAAAAGTATGCCACACCAAGTGCATTGTGGCTATATGTACTGACTACCTCACAACACTGCCTTCACCGAGAAGTCCTTCGAGTTTTGTGTGCAGGTCTTCTGTGTCTGCAACTGTCTGAGGGGCCATAATCTCATCGTTCTTCCCATTTGGATGAGGGATGACGATACGAACAGCTCTCTTTCCTGGGTGGGTGGCAAGAATATCGCGTACTTTTTCCATGAGTTCCGCTGTAGTGGAGTGCGTCATGGTGATTGAAAGCGGTTCTGCTGGAGGTGTGGAATGCTTCTTCTGCGGAGATTGCTCATCTGTGGGCGCTCCATCTTCACTGACTGGTTGTGAGGCGGACATCGCTTGAAAGGCAGTGAGTGTTTCTTGTGCCTTTTTTGCTTGTTCTTCTTCTGGTGTTTGTTCTTGCCATTCTGTGACCTTCTCCACATCGAGTCGTTTCACTTTTTCAGCAAGAAGCTTGAGTTCACCGTCGCGATCATCAATCTTCGTCTCGAGAATAACAAGTTCACCTTCCTCCCAAATCTGTGCCGTTTCTTCAAACAACTTCGGGAAGACAACAACCTCGGCATGCGACGTAAGGTCTTCAAGCTTAATGAAGGCCATGCGCTTTCCAGACTTTGTCAGAATTTGCCGTGAGTCCATGATGAGTCCGCCAGTGCGCACAACAATGCCAGCTTTTTCTGTACTCAATTCGTTGAGTGGAACAGTAAATGCCCGAAGGAACGGCTTATATTCATCAGCAGGATGTGCGGAAACATACAGACCGAGCAACTCTTTTTCCCAGGCAAGTCGCTCTGCCTTGAGAGCTGGCGTAACAGAAGTGAGCTTGAGTTGTGGAGTGGCACTTTCGTCTCCTAGTGCGGCGAAGAGGTCTTTTTGGCCAGTGTTCGCAGCTTTTTGGACCTGCTTCATGTACGTCAAGATGGTGTCCATCGACGCGAGAATTTGTGCACGTTCTGCAAAGGCATCGAGGGCTCCAGACTTGGCGAGCGACTCGAGACCGCGTTTGTTGAACGATGCGATAGGGACGCGGCGTGCAAAATCTTCGAAATCGGCAAAAGGGCCGCCTTCTTTACGTGCTCCGATAAGGGCATCGATGGTGTCTGAACCAAGGTTTTTAATACCAGCAAGTCCAAAACGGATTGGCCATGCGCCTTCGCCTTCGCGGGGAACTACCGCAAAATCCTTGAAAGACTCATTCACGTCTGGAGCGAGTACGTTAATGCCCATGGCCTCGCACTCGGTGATCTCAATCGTCACGCGGTCCATGTTTTCCTGGTCGGCTGCGAGAAGGGCAGCCATGAACTCAGAAGGGTAGTGGGCCTTCAGGTACGCCGTTTGGTAGGAGATCATGGCATAACACGCCGCGTGGGAACGGTTGAATCCATATCCGGCAAACGGCTCAATAAATGAGAAAACTTTTTCAGCAATCGCTTTATCAACGCGATTATCGACACAACCCTGAATGAACTTTTCTTTTTGTTCGTCGAGAAGCTCCTTAATCTTCTTACCCATGGCCTTTCGGAGCACATCGGCTTCACCAAGGGTAAACCCGGCGAGGTCACGTGCAATACGCATGACCTGTTCCTGATAAATTGCAACGCCGTATGTGTCCTTTAGAATTGGCTCAAGAACAGGATGAACATACTTCACCTTCTTGGTGCCGTGCTTGCCTGCGATATAGTCAGGAATCCACTCCATTGGACCTGGGCGATACAGCGACACCATAGCGATAATGTCTTCAAACTCGGTCGGTTTCAGCTGTTTGAGATAACGCTTCATTCCAGAAGACTCGAGCTGGAAGACACCTGTTGTTCCTCCGGCTTGAAGGAGTTCAAATGTCTTTGCGTCATCCATGGGGATCGCCTTGAGGTCGATGCGCTCTTCGTGTGTGGCATGCACAATATCGATACAGCGCTCAATGATCGAAAGGTTCTTCAGTCCAAGGAAGTCAATCTTCAGGATGCCCAAATCTTCAATGGGCTTCATGGAGAACTGTGTCACGATGTCACCCTCATGGGAGCCGTGCTGTAGTGGAACACTCTCAGTGAGTGGGTCCTTTGTAATCACCATGGCGCAGGCATGGGTAGAGGCATGACGCGCATTTCCTTCTACTTTTAGCGCAGCGTCTGTAAGACGCTTAATCTGTGGATCGCTCTCTACCATGGTCTTAAGTTCTGGCACCTGTTCCATGGAGTCGCTGAGCGACGTAAACATTGGGATCATCTTTGAGATCCGGTCGCAGGTTTCGTATGGGAAGCCCATCACGCGACCTACGTCTCGCACGGAACCTTTTGCAGCCATGGTTCCGAACGTAATGATGTGAGCTACGCGGTCAGCACCGTATTTTTCGGTCACATACTGAATCACGTCATCACGCCGTGTATCTGCAAAGTCGAGGTCGATGTCGGGCATCTGGACACGTTCTGGGTTCAAGAATCGCTCAAAGAGGAGGTCGTACTTGATAGGGTCAAGGTCAACGATCTTCAGGAGATACGACGCAAAACTTCCTGCAGCAGAACCACGACCTGGACCTACAATGATGCCTTGTTCCTTCGCCCAGTTCACGAAGTCCTGCACGATTAAGAAGTAGGCAGGGAAACCTGTTTGCTTAATAATGTCGAGCTCGTAGTCGAGACGTTCCTTGTGTTCGTCTGGGGCCTCAGAATAGGGAACGCCATAACGATCCTGATAGCCATTTTCACAAAGTGTGCGCAACTCTGCATCTTCAGAAGAACCTTCTGGAACAGGGAAGTAGGGAAGTTGAGTTTCGCCGAGAGTAATTTCCACAGTACACATGTCAGCGATCTTGCGGGTATTGGCAATCGCTTCTGGGTAGTCTGTAAAGAGCTCGACCATTTCATCGATCGAACGTAGTGCGTAGTTTTCTTCTGCGAACGAACGACGCTTTGGGTCATTCAGCATGCGCTGTTGCTGAATGCAGGTCACAATGTCCTGAGCCTCCGCGTCTTCTTTGACGAGATAGTGGACATCATTGGTGGCAACCAGGGGAATGCCGGTTTCATCTGCAATCTTCAAAAGACCTTCATTCACAACAGCTTGGTTGTCGAGTGTTGGGTGGATTTGAAGCTCTAAATAGAAATGGCCCTCGCCGTAGCGCTTCTGATACTGCAACGCTGTTTCCTTTGCTTTGTCGTACTCTCCGGTAATAAGGAGTCGTGGAATGTTTCCACCAAGTCCGCCTGAGAGTGCGATAAGTCCTTCTTTGTGCTCCTCAAGGAGATCTTCGTCGACACGGGGTTTGTAATAGAATCCCTCCATGTGTGCCTTCGTTGTGAGTTGGATGAGGTTCTTATAGCCCGTCATATTTCGCGCCAACAGCACGAGCATACTTGGGTGCGTGTCGATCTTTGGACGTTTTTGTGTGTACTTGAATGGCGCGACGTATACCTCTAGGCCCATGATGGGTTTGATCTCACGTTTCTGGCAGGCTTTGTAAAACTCGATGGCGCCGTACATAGAGCCGTAGTCTGTGAGGGCAACGGTATCCATACCGTGTTCTTGGACGGCATCAAGGAGGGGATCCATCTTTGAAAGACCCGAAAGAAGGCTGTAGTGGCTATGGACATGCAAATGAACAAACGGAGACGGGTCCGCTTGGGTTGGAGTGTCTGAAAGTGGTGTCGAAGATGAAGTCATGACGTCGCAGTGTAGCATAGAAAAACAGCCCATAAGGGCTGTTTTTCACAGAGGGGAGAGGAGGCTCTAGAGGGAGCCGGTTCCTTCGCCTTCTTCACAGAAGTTGACGCGGAGCTCATCTACGGTGAGATCACTACGTTCTTCTGACCAGTAGGCGACACCTTCTACGTCTGAAGCGCGGAAGAAACAGGATTCGTACAGTTCTGTAATGGCTTCCGAGCGACCGAGATCCGTACTAATTGTACTGATTCGACTCTTGAACTCGTCAGAGAGCGCGAGCGCGTAGCGCATTTGCGTGAGCGGATCGTCGGACTGTCCATATTGTTGCGCAAGATTTGCAACCCCGCCTTCGTCACCACCACGCTTCAAAACAGTTTGGTAGGCGTAGTCGGCATTGAACTTGTTGACATCAGCAGCAATCGCAGCCTGTACTCCTGAATATTCTTCAGAAAGGAGTACAGCGAGGGCAACACCATCAAGATCGATGCGGTCCTCGTTATCTTGGGTGACCTGATCTGCCCAGAAGGCACAACCAACTTCGTCACAGATCTTGTAGAGGTCTTCTACGTAGATACGGTCGTGAACGGCGCTGTAAATGTGTTCTACCGCACGTGCAACGCCACGACGCTGTTCTGTGGCGAGGAGGCGAGAGCTGTGCTCGTTAAAGCGTCGGTCGTTCATGATTGCGAACTTCACACCTGAGAGAGACATTGGGGTCGAAGCAGCGTCTGCATCGAGGTTACGTGGGTCATGGAAGAACTGCATTCCTTCAATACGTCCACGCAAGTCGGCGTTGGCATTTTGCACGGCTGCAAGCTCTTCGAGTGTTTCGATTTCTGTTACGTCCAATCCCTGCGAGCGCAGCTGATCACCAAAGATCAACTCATAGTCGTACATGATCGTCTGCAAACGGTTGAGGGTTTCAAACGTAAGATCGTCAGACTCAACACCGTTTGTAGTGATGCGATAGAGATACGTTCCACGACCACAGCGTACAAAGTCAGAGTCAACACAGGTCTGCCCGCCGTTCAGTCCTGTAAGAACTGCGTAGAACGGCGTTTCTTCATCTTGCGCATCATAGTAGACATCTACGTTCTTCAGGGCGTCTGGACCATCTTGTGACTTATACGCGAATGCGTAGTCGTCGAGTGGCTCACCAGCAACAGCTGCTGCTACAAGCTCTTCTTGTTTTGCAGCATCTGTGTAGCTCCACTTCACAATGACACGTTGTCCGCCTCCTGACTCACCACGATGGATGATACGTGGGTCAATTTCGAGATCTCCTTCTAACTCTTCATCAATCTCTTCTGGTTCACAAAGTGGGAGATCTTCTTCTGGGACACCTTGTTCACGAAGCTCTTCAACTTCAGCAACACAGGGATCAACCGGTTCATCGCCTGGTTCGTCAGCTGGAGGAATCTCTCCTGGAGTCAAGCGGGCAGAGAAGGAAATACTCTCTACGTTTAATGTTGTCTCCGGGAGTGCAACGAGACGAACATCTGGAGCCGTGACCTGACGGAAGGATGGCTCATTAAGTGAGATTCGGAAATCTTCGTAATTGATCGTGGGGCGTAGCTCTGCAAATCCAACGCGTTCACCGGTTACCTCAAGTGTTGGGAGAATTCTTGCGAGGTCATTAAGTTGCGCCTCTGGGAAGTTCTCTGGTTGCACGGCGTCGGTAGGGATGATTGCAACAGGAGTTAGAGTTTCACGCGAAGAAACGGTGGTGATGTTTGCTGCGATACCGTTTCCAGTGAACTGCCAGGTTGGGTCAATATTGCGGACTTCATGACCATTTACAATGCTCTGCGACGCAGCAAAGAAGACACCAAGATCTCGAGATGTGCCGACTGGAACGAATGTTGCTCGCGTGAAGAGCTCAGGTGTGTTCTGTTCCTTTAGGCTTAATTCGAGTGCTTCTTGAGAGGTTGTAATGTCGAATGTGCGAGCAACATGGGCAAGACTATCAAGATTCAAGACGTCAGTAGGATCTCCTTGTCCTAGGGCCAAGAGCTCCTCTTCGTTCTCGAAGATGATGGCGCGCGGTTCAATTCCTTGCTGAGCATGGGCAAACGGTGTGACAAACACATCCCACAAAGATGCAAGGGAGGAGTTTGTAGGTACCGCTGCACCAACACCGCTCCAGATAGGTGAATCTTCAACTCGTGCGAGCGTCTCGTCTTGCGTCATGCGGAGTGCATAGCGCAGGTCGTTGCCTTGTCCACCTTCTGGGAAGTTGATGCTGACATTCGCAACGTTGTTATTTGGTGTCAGCTGAGACGTAATGTCATACGGACCTGCCCAGTTTGTTCCTCCATTTGCGGAGAGATAGAGCGTGTAGGTTCCTTTTGGTGTGCCGTCTTCTGTGAACAGATCAAAATCTCTGGTGTTCACAACGATATCTGCGTCCACGCCCTCAATAATACGCCCTTCTGGGAGATCTGCGGAAAGTGGTCCTGAAGTAATTGATCCATCGAGGAAGCGAGTGTCGAGCGCGTTTGCTGCGTGCCATGTGAAGTCTTCACCGTTTGTTTCATTCACGGTCAATACAATCGATGTGGCAGAGATCGTGTCACAGAATTTCGCGCTAATACGTGTCGTTCCAGGTGAGATAGGAAGAATCTGACCGTTCGGATATACAATTGCGACGGAGGGATCGGTGGAAGTAAACGTGACTTGGCGTGGGAAAGGAACGCCTTCAACAATAGGGGCACTTTGGATGGCAACGTCACCTCCGGGTCCATATACTTCCCAGTTTACCTGGTGAAGAATAGCTCGCGCGCCAACTCCTGCGCGAACACGTAGGTTATTGATCCCGAGATTGTCGATTGGCTCTGCTTCGGCCAACACAGTGGTTGCTCCACCCTGAGGGATAGCTTCGTTATCGAATCCAATACGGAATCCACGGGCGATATCTCTTTCGCTATCGGTACAGATCGAGTGTATATCGAGATCAGAACGGCTGAACGGTAAGCGTCGTGTGGTCGCGAGATCTGGGTTTTCGCGAAAAGGAAGCTGGGCAAGTTGCTCAGGGCGCTCAGGTGTAGTCGCGAGAACAAGCTGGCCCTCGGCGGTCGCGGTGATAGAGCCATCGTGGTCACCTAGTGGCGACTCGAAGGCAGTTAGTTGTTCGTTCGTATATTCAAAGTTCTCAACGACGGTGTAGGTGTCACCTTGAATACCAAATCGAACGAGAGCAAAAGCAAGTCCTGAGAACAGGGCGAGTCCTGCAATAGTTCCCACAACAGCACGCGTACGCGAACGGGTCCGTGTTGGGGTGAGTGTTTGTGTGGAAGAAAGGAGTTCGTCCGCCATACGAAGTGCGAAAAAGAAGTTTGTAGTGTCTGGATTATACCAGAAATAAGGCAAAACGAAAAGACACCTCTCGAAGGAGGTGTCTTTTTGAGAGTGACATCTTACTCGCCCTCGGCACAGAACTGAGCGTTCAGATCATGTACGCTCAGCTGGCGCTGGCTACAAGCCCAGTAGTTTACGCCTTCCACGTCTGGAGCGCGACCAAAGCAGCTTTGGTAGATCTCAGAGACGGCCTGGGCGCGTCCATCACAGGACCCTGGTGTGTCCTTGTACTTGTTCACGACCTCATCAAGTCTGTCCGCCTTTTCTTGACTCTGTGACAAGCGTCGAATCATGGCATCGAGCTCAAGCTCCGACGAGGCGTATTGATCACATTCCTGCTGAGCAATGTTCAATGCGCCTGGAGTGTCTGCAGCACGGCGGAGGGCTCGAAGGTAGGCATAGTTTGCTGCCGGAACACATTTTCCTGGCGAGCTAAGTGCAACATCGGAGTCTTGAGACAGGTTGAGGTAGTTTGCCTTTCCTTCTTCGGAGATGTACGCCGCGTAGATGTAGCCCGGCACATCGATACGGTCGACTTCTGCAATAGATTCCACTTGTTCACGCCAGAACTCAACACCCGCGTCGTCGTAGAAACAGCCTGTAATACATGGACGAGTCTTTCCGTCTGGGTAAGGGACATCTGGGAGTCGGTCGTGAATTGGGCGGTAGGAACGGGCGATACCGACACTCAAGTCATCTCCCTCTGATTCAACAGTTGCAAAGAATCGTTCTGAGAACTCGCGGAAACGCTCGTCCGTCATCATGGCGTAACGAACACCAGCTGGGTGTACAGGTTCGAGTGAGTCGTTCTGGCGCTCTGGAGCATTCCAAAAGGCGAGTCCTTCTTTTCGACCCGCTTGTTCGCGTGCCAGGTAGTCTTCCATGTTTTCGACAGTTGCGTAGGTGTCACACATCTCTCCATAGACGAGGCAGTGGGAGTACTGGATGCTCTGTGTGCGGTTCAATGTTTCGAATGGATAGACATCCGAAGTGGCGTTAGCTGTCGCAACTTGGACCTCATATCCACCACGACCGTTGTCGTAGTTTTCACTGTTTGTGCCTTCGGGCATCCCACCATTCAATCCTCGTAGAACGGTGTAACATTGGAAGCCTTCAGGATTGTCTTCGAGGTAATACACTTCGCGTGTGTTTTCACGTGCCCCTCCTGCTTCTCCCCATGTGAACGTAATGTTCTCTGGTGTTGTACAAGCGTCCGCATGACCTTCACTGAACGTCATTCCAACAATGGTTCGGTGATAGTCGCGGTGCTGGAATCGAACGTCGATTAACAATTCATCATCTCCAGTGTCGACAACGATATCGTCGTCCTGTGGGTCACAGAGAGGAATATCATTTGGATCTGCACCGGCTTCAATACGACGAGCACGCTCAGTGAGGCAGGTAGTGTCTATTATCGGCTCATCACACTGTTCAAGAGGGTCAACGTCTTCAATACCAAGTTCTATGCGCGATGCATTGCGCTCCTCGCAGGTGTTTCCGCAAGGAGAGGGGAAGGCATCAATGCCATATTCTGAAATATAGTCATTACGCTCCTCACAACTCAGCGCAGCACAGATCTCAGGGCGTCCTCCAAGATTGAAGTCTTCGCGGTACTGGTTGCGCTCTTCACACGTGTCGCCACAAGGGAACCCAGGAACACCACCGTTATCAATGATTTGCTGGTTCTCTTCTTCGCATGTCAGCTCACCGATTTGTTGGTCCGGAACGTCCTCTTCCTGTGTTTTAAGGGTGAACCGAATGTCATCGATTCCAACGCGTGTGGGTGGGTTCGCAAGGATGGTGAGATCGTCTGAGCGAACAGACTGAATGCCAAAGCGCGCGCCGGAACCTAAGAGCGTGTACAGACCTGCCTTGCGATCTTCGAAGTCTTGGAGGGCAGAGAGGGTGGTGGATCGACCCGGTTGAATACTCTGCAATCCTGTCTCGATGTCTTCAAAGAGGACCTCGGTTGGTGAGAATCCATCTTCATTTTCGTTTGCAGGATCAACAACGAGTTGTGCTGGGTTTCCATGCTCAGCGATTGCCCAGAAAACAGCTTCTGCATCGGCCTCAATGCCTTGTGATGGACTCGAAAGGGCAAATTCGAATGCGCTCTCAGAGTTCAAGTCGATGACGGTCGATTCAACAATCTCAAGCGGCGTTAAAAGTGGCTCGTTCAGTCGCATGTCGATTACATCAACGGGGCGTGACGCAACCTGAATGATGCCTGGTTCACGATCGAGAATTGAAAAGACGTTGTCTGAACGAGTAATCGAGAAGCCTGATAGGGCAGAGTCCGGGTTCTGTCCAATGGCGTTGGCAGGGGGGGCTGTATCAACACAGTCTTCTGGTGATGCAACCTGCTGTCCATTTTCACATTCAAACACAACAGGAACCACTTCTGGACAGTCGGCAAGATCATCCACCTGGGACCCGTCGTCACACTGGAAGATAGCGAGAGGGTTATCGCTAAATCGGGAAAGGTTGTCGTCTTGTACAAGGCGTACTGCGTACACAAGCTCAGTTCCTGGTTCATCGAACTTGAAGGCGAGATCATATTCAAGTTCTCGTTCCTCACGAACATCTCCAATTACGTATGAAGTTGCACGGCGTGGTCGCTTCCATGTTTGACCTCCGTCAGCAGAGGCGAGCATTTCAATCGTGCCTCGAAGACCAAGAGCGATAGGTCCATCAAGTGCCTGAGGTCCAAGCATCTCTTCTGGCAACGTAAGCGTGACACCAACGTCGGTAAAGGTGCGTCCTGCTGCGGCGTAGTCAGTCGTAATCACATCAGATACCACCCAGCCTTCTAGGTAGCGCGTATCAAGATTCGTGGTGTTTGCGTACGCCTTGGAACCGCGTTCACCATTTGGGCCATCTTCAAACACAATCTGAAGCGTGAACTCCAGTACATCTCCACAGCCCGAAATGCGTGCCTGCGTAAGACCGTCTGTAACAGGTTGAATCATGCCTTGCTGTGTCGTGTCGAGATCATCTGTATCAACTTGGGCAAGGAGAGCGATTTGCGATGAGGCTGTCTCAAAGCGTAGTGCAGGCTGTTCAAACAGCACATTTCCTGCGGCATCTCCGCCAAGTGTGGCTGTCAGCTCTAGTTCCGCACGTTGTGCGTCTGTGAGTTCATGGTACTGGGCTGGGGAGTCTCCAAATGGAATGCGGACCTCCACAACATCTCCGTCTTCAATACGTACTCCATTGCGTTCAACAAAAATAGTCGCATTCTCGATGTCCGAGTCAGTGTACGTACACAGATCTACAGGAAGAGGAACGGCGTCAAATGTTGCGGGTGTGTCTAATGCGACATCTGGACGAGTCACGTAGCGACTTGTTGGTAGGGAGGGATCACTTGAGGTATTAAGCCACAGGACTCCATTCTCTTGGATGACATGTGCATCTTGGGCAGTAAATTGCGCATCTGCCTCGAAGTCTTCGACAAGTTGGTCTTGTCCGGTAGCGGGAAAGCCGGGGAGGCGTCCAATAGCATTAAGGTAGATGAGACCACCAAGTCCAACAGCAACAAGAACGGCAATTGCAATGCCGATTCCTGCACGAGAGCGTGTTTGTGTTGGTGTTACTGGTGGCGTGATTCGAGAAGGTTGAAGATCTTCCGCCATACAGGCATGTGTAAATCGATGCTGGGCAACGCCCATGCAGATAAAGTAAGGCAAGTATACTACACGTCAGTGGAAACAAAAACGCCGCAGTGTGCGGCGTTTTTGTGAACGGCTCGGAAATCCTAGCGCTCTCCTTCGGCGCAGAATCGAGCATTGAGCTCCAGAACTGGAATGTCAGTCTGCGAACAAGCCCAGTAATCAACTCCCTCTGTGTCAGAGGCTCGTCCGAAACAGCTCTGGTAGATCTCCGTCACAGCAGCGCGACGACCTGAGCAGGCGTCTGCCTCTGAGCTGAACTTCTGCTCAATCTCTTGCAGGTTGTTTTCCTTCTCGTCGCTTTGGGCAAGCGCTCGAATCATGGCGTCGAGATCAGCTTGTGCGCTACCGTGCTGGCCACATTCTTGGTTTGCGATGTTTTGCGCACCTCCAGATTCAGCAGCGCGTCGCAATCCACGTAGGTAGCTGTAGCTTCCCAGGGCTTCACACTGATCTTGTCCACCGCCCGCGAGCGCCAGGTAGTTTCCTTGTCCTTCTTCAGAGATGAACATGGCGTAGATCACACCGTCTTGGTCGATGCGGTGAACCTCAGGAATGGTACGCATCTGGTCAAACCAGAAGTTCACTCCACCCTGGTCAGACGAACAATCGGCTCGGCGAATACAGTCGTCGAATAAGCGGTCAAAAACAGGAATATAGGCTTGCGCAATGACCTTCTTAAGCGTGTCATCCGAGAGTCCCTCGAGGCCAGCTGCTTTGCCTTCTTGTCCCGCAAAGAAGAGACGATCAGAGAACTCGTTAAAGCGTCGGTCCGTCATCATGGCAAACTTGATGCCAGATGGGTGTACAGGATTTACGTTTGCATTAAACGCCTGCGGATTCGTCCACCACTCCACGCCGCTCGTGCGAGGGAGGTTGGCACTCTTCACACTTTCAAGTGTTCCGTGATTCGTGACTTCCGCACAGAGTTCTCCATATACGAGACAGTGGTAGTACAAAACAGACATGGTGCGGTTTAGTGTGCGGATCTCCTGGCGTCTCGAGGTGTTATTGTCGAGCGCAACGGCAAACTCGTAGCGACCGCGACCATTCTTCACGTTGCCCTCGTCAGTTCCTTCTGGGAGACCACCTTTTAGCCCACGCAGAACGGCATAGCAGCGCTGGTCTGGGCGGTTCTTGGCGTCGTAGTGAACGGTCGCTGTTTCAGAGAGGGTGCTTCCAGCTTCGCCCCAACGGAAGGCAATAGCGGAAGGATTTTCTTCACAGGCGTCTACGTATGGTGCTCCAAACTCAAGACCGACAATTACTCGATGGTAGTCACGGTGTTCCAGTGTGTACGACACAAGGAAGTCGTCTTCTGTATTTTGTACGTGCTCTGGAATATCAACCGGTGTGCAGAGTGGAATGTTATTTGGGTCCTCTCCGGCTTCGAGTCGTTGGCTTCGTTCTTGCTCACACGTCTGCGCCTCTTCTTCGAGATCTTCGATAATGTCAACCGTGTCCTCAGGAACCTCAGGGTCTGCAGGCACCTCTTCGTCACAGACTTCTGCTACGCGATCTTGTGGAGCGAGTTCGTCTGCGTACTCAAGGCGGTAGGCGTTTCGCTCTTCACAGGTATCACCACAGACAACGAATGGAGGGCCTGTCGGACTTTGACCAAACTCTAAGTTGCGCTCGTGACAGGTGGGTGGGATTGGCAAGGGATCTGGGTCCGGAACAACGACTTCTTCCTCGATTGGCTCTGCAGGTTCCTGGGTGCGGACAGTAAGTGTGACCGATTCTACACCCACGCGTGAGGTGGGAAGCGTAACAAGACGAAGAGGGGAGAGCGCTGCAGTCATGCCTTCGCTCGTCGTATAGGTAACATCGAGCCAGTCCATGCTGGCAACGGGCGCATCATCATTTCGCAGGAGATCAACACCAGGTCCTGCGGTGTCACGAACGAAGTCGTCTGCACCAAAGATGCGCATGATTCCGGTAAGTGGCTCTTCTCCAGAGAGATGTGTGGCAGGATTGAGCGTATGGGCACTTCCTTGGAGCGACCATTCCCAGTCAGCAAGCGTCAGCTCGTCTTCAAAGGGCTGGAAATCATTCTTGTAGAACACCATGCGAGCAGGTGTATCAGTTGGGTTGAGGTCTGTGAGTGTCGCGAACAAGAACCCTTCAAAGTTGTTCAGAAGCTGTAGAGAATTCTGTCTCGTGTCAGCAATCATTCCGACGAGACGATTTCGTTGAAGGGCATTTCCACCGATTTCTACACTGCCGAAGTTAATGTTGCCATCTGCGATCGCGAGATTTGAGGTAGATCCAGAGATTTCTGCATTGAGACCCTGTAGGGCTTCCGATACGGTGAGAACTTCACCTGAGAAAGCTGGATCGCTCACAGTTGTTGCAATAATTCCAAGACTTCCCGACAGTTGGTCATTGAGGTCGTTTACGGAAACAATGCCAACATCTTCTCCAATGCCCACATCTCCGAGTGGGGCATCAAATGTGATGTCTTGAGCATCTACAACGCGAATCCCGTTAGGTGAGAAGAGGCTTCGGAGTTCAGCAGATGCGTCCTGTACTTCTTGAAGCGAAGAAACGGCATCCTGAATGAGTTCGTTAGATGGAGACGTTGTTGGTCCAGTGAAGATGTTTTGTTCACCGGCGTCTGTCACAACCGAGAGTGACTTCAGAACATTCTCCGTGTCTGAGGTAATCGAGGTAAAGAGTGCTGATGTATCTTTCAGGACGTCCTCGATGTAGACACCCTTCACATTTGGCTGGTCCGAGACACCGTTAAGATCTTGAATTGAATCTGCTGTGGTAGTGAGGGAAATAGATGTTATACCGGTTGAGACTTCAAGAGACTTGAGGAGCGATGTCGTGAGTTCTGAGTCGCTTACGAAGTTGTCAGATGCAAGGAGCTGAAGCTCTTTCGCGTTGCCTTGTACGAGATCTGTGGCCGTAGTGAGGTTATTGTACGAATCAATGAGCGCAGGTTCTTCTGCTTGTATCAGCTCGAGCTCTGGCAAGTCCTTGGTGATTTCAGTAGCTGAAAGCTTTGTTTCGGTGATGTAGCCTTCCGCGTATCCGCCGTAGACGCCCTCAATGATGCCCAGTTGTTGAACAGCGCTATCGATGTTTTGCGTAATAACGTTCAATGAGTCTGACTCGTCCGGGAGAGCTGCTTGTAACAACACTTTCTGTGCCTCCAGGGCATCTGCGTAGGCACCAGCCGTTGCTGCGGTCGTTTGCGCCTTCACAAACTGCTTTTCAACGGGTTCGAGGGTGGTTGTTTCGTTTACGGCAGAAGCAAAGAGTGAACGAATGCCGGAGCTCGAAGACATGAGTGGTGCCGCGACACCAAAGCGTGACAGGTTATCGTCCTGTGTAAGACGAAGACCGATCATCAGGCGGTTGTCTGCATTTTCTGCGTCGGAGCGGAAGGAAAGATCAACAAGGAATCGGTCCCGGTTACGGGCGTCACGATCTTCTTCGCCAAGCGTCCGGCATTGCCAGGTTCCACCTGCATTGTGGGAAGCACAGAACTCAACCTCTCCGTACAGCTGATCGTCTTCATTAATCATTTCTGCGGGGATCACAACTTCCGCCTCAACTCCAGTAATGGCACGATCATTTGGATAATCTGTGATCGTTACAGAAGACAGCGCTCCCGTCAGGAATCGTGTGTCGAGATAGCGAGACGGATTGTGTGTGTCGAACGCGTGTTGAACGTTATTCAAATCTTCAATGAGGAAGTCAAACGAAACATCCAATGGAATGACCGCTGAAAGGCCACAAGCGGAGAAGTGAAGTTGAACATTGCCTCCTTGTAAAATGGTGTGACTGATCGGCTGTACAACAAAGCGGCCTGAAGACGCCCCGAGATCTTGATAGAGCAGAGCATTGTTTGGGTGTGTGGAGCGGCCCCGGTACGCGTAAGGACTTTCGACTTTGCTACCATCCGCGTTGATAACAACCACAGAGAATGAACGGGCGTCCAAGATATCTTGATCGTAGTCAGAAAAGGGAACCACGTCTTCTCCAAATGGCACTTGGATTTCAATGGAGCCGCCTTCGTCTCGAATGTTCGTGACGTCTTCGTTGTTGTGGTACACGAGAAGTTCTACAGGTTGTGCATCACCATCACAGAAGTCGACTTCGTTGACTTGAATAGGTTCGCCGGTGCGAGAAGCAGTGTAAACAGCAGAAGGTCCGTCGGGAGATGAGTCCGTCAGAAGTGTGAGCTCTCCGTCTGCGAGTTGAAGGGATTGGTCGGTTGAGGGGAACGTGTTTTCGTCAAACGTCACCTCGATGGTTTGCATTCCTTCTCCAGTGGCTCGGTCTAAATTAAACAGACCAGGATTAAGAGCGTTGAGAAGTGCGAATCCACCCGCGCCAAGCGCAACGAGGGCAACGACGCCGACAATCGCGCCGGTACGAGAGCGTGACCGCGTTGCGGTCGGGGCAAGAGTTTGTTTTGCCATACGAACCAAGAAGAAAACACAAATAGACGGACACAGAAGTGTAGCATGCACATAGTGTTCGACCAACGAATAACCGCCCAGGATGGGCGGTTATGTCGAGCTCGGATCTGTACCCGCTCTAAATGGGAAACGATTGCTTATTCACCCTTCAAGAACAGGTCACGTATTTCGAGCACTTCGAGATCGCTTCGTGTCGAGGTCCAGTAGTCCAGACCCTCTACATCGGAGGCACGACCGAAGACACCTTCATAGAGCTCGTTGATCGCGGCACGACGACCCTCGTCTTCTTCTGTGTCTCCAAGACGTTCTTCAAATTCATCACTCTGCGCAAGTAAGAGTCGTAGCTCGTTCACGTTATCACCTTGTTCTGCAAGGTTTTCACGTCCCGCTAGGTCTGCGCCACGACGGAGGACATATTGGTAGGCAAGTTCGGCATTTGTAAGTTCTTCGTTCGAAGAGGTTGCACGAACGCTATTGCGGTACTCCGTACTGTTGAAGAGAGCAAATTTCACACCGGAGAGGGTAATGCGGTCTGCATTGTTCTGTTCAACCTGTTCTGCCCAGAAGGCGCAACCGGTGGCATCACAGATCTGTGTAAGATCTTCTGGATAGATACGGTCAAAGATCACGCGATACAGCTGCTCCACCGACTCTTCTACAGACGTTGCACGTGCGGTGAAGAAGAGTCGAATATCAAACTCACGAAGTGGGTCATTCATGAGGGCATATTTCACACCTGCGAGTGAGAGCGGCTCCTGTGCTGGTGGATCGTAGAAGAAGGCGGGGCCACCACCACGGAGTGCTGTGTAGTCAAAGCCATCCGCGATTTCTTCTTCAAATCCTGCAGAGAACTCGTCTCCAAATACGAGGCCGTAGATGTACAAGATGGCTTGTCGACGATTGAGGGTGAAGAAGCTCAAGATCTGCGTTGTAAACTCTCCAGCACGCACCTGGAAGTAGTAGTCTTTACGCCCATTGACGAGTTCATCTTCAGATCCTGCAACTTCATCCACGTCGTCAAACCCACCGCCTTCGAGCCCTTCGAGGACAACATAGAAACCCTGATCATCTGAGTAGATCGTTGCAGACTGGTGTCCTTCTGCACCTGGCTCAACTCCGGGAATTGTCGGAGCGTACAAGAAGGTCAAGTCTTCTGCTTGTTGTTCGGGCGTTGTTCGGGGATCATCGAACCGAACGATGGCGCGCGTTGCACCTCGATGAATGATTTCCGCATTCAAATCCATATCGCCTGGGTTAAGGATGCCACCAGGTACGAGGTTTGGATCAAAGTCTGGAAGATCGAGTCCAGGATTCACAGGGTCAATACCAGGCTGTCCTGGGGGATTAAGTGGGTCAACGAACCCAGGAAACTCGTCGGCGAGATCATCTGCAGCATTGTCGTCTTCAACATCGTCAATAAGGTCATCGATTTCTCCTTGGTCGGAGATATCCCGATCTGGAATTAACACCTGTAGCGTTGTTGTTTGGACATCGAGCGAGTTTGCAGGAAGGATGAGGGCTGTCGTCATGTCGGTGTCGGCATTCTCAAAACCATCGGCACTTGGCTTGCGTCCATAGCGCGCACATCCAGCAGATATATCATTTTCTTCAACGCAGTTCGATGGATCTCGTTGATCTTGTGCGGGTCGAATAACAGTGACGACCGTAGAGGCGGCAACAGCACCGGGCTCGTTCGCTTCGAGCTTCTCACAGTAGGTTCGAATCTGGCGTGGTTCAAATGGATTTGCACCTTGGCCGAGCGTATCGAGGATGGAGTAGGTCTCTGGACGGAGGTCTGGGTTTTCGTTTGGATACCCGCGACATTCCTCAATGACAACATCGCCTTCACGTGCACCATACGCGATCGTCAGGCTTGTTCCGACTTTGCGCATGTACGCATCGTTTTCCTCGAGTGAGTCTGGGATTTCGTATCCGGCAGGAACCGAAATGCTGTATTCAGCACGTGCGCGATCCTCGTCTGTAAATGGTGCATCAAGACCATTCCAGTACACCACTTTGTTTGCTCCTGGCTGTTCAGGGCGACTCGAAACCGAGAGGTAACGATCCTTTAGATCTCGGATGGCAGATTCGTTGCCATCGAGGCCGTGTTCTGTACCCCAAACCTTACTTGCGTCATCAGCCTCCGGAGGACCACCTCGAAAGGTTCCCTTGAGGTATGGGTGAGGGGAGAGGTGATCGAGAGTAAGTGCACGTCGACCTCCCGGAAGAATATGCTCATTCGTTTCATGTGATTGATAGGTCACACGATCAGGCTTTCGTACCGAAATAGAAAGACGGAGAACGGGATCGATAGTTTCAATAGTCTCTGGACGTATAAACTCTCCTTCAAGTGTGAAGAGGCTGATACGTTGTTCTCCCGCGAGCTCAGACACAGTTGCTTCATCACACCAGTCCCATGTGATTCCACCATCCATGCTTGTGCAGCCCTCAACGAGATAATCACTCTCGAGGTGCTCGAGATAGTCAGGATCGCCAAGATAGGCACCAACTTGCCCTGTACCTCGATATTGGTCAGAGGGGAGAGAAAGTTGATATTGGAACGGGAATGTAGACAATCCACGTTCGTCATTCACACCTTCTTGCATGTTCTCAACGAGATCTTCCGAGATGGAAGGCTCAAAGACGCGACGCGTCATGATCTCTGGGTCAAATGCGGGCACGTTGGTAGCTGGCCACCCTGAAAGGTTGTCGAGCCCGGACCACTGACGTGTAATGTTGATCTCGCGCCAGACGGTCAAACCACAAATTTCAGCCGAAATTTTCACAACTCCAGGACGCATCGGAACGAACTCGAACCAGTTTTGATCATTGGCTCTGTCTGGGTTGTTGTTCAGGAGGAGTGATCTTGGGTTGGTTGCTCGCCAGACAGGTTCAAATCGATCATCCACGGTGGTATCGATAGGAATACGACGACCTTCATCGTTAAAGAATACGATGTTTGCAAAATACGAGAGTGAAACACTCTTTTGGTCATTAAATGGCACACCAGATTCCGGAGCGAAAAGCGACATACTGTAGGCGGAGCCTGTGCGCGCATCTGCATTAAAGCTACTTCGGCGACCCCCAGTCAGTCCGTATGATCCTAGGCTAGGTACACGATCAAACGACATTTCTTCATCTTGTTCCCAAAAGGCAATGCGGGCTTGGGGCCGCTCTTCTCCACTAAGAGCTTCACGAATCTCGACGGGACAGAAAGAGAGATCATCTATTTCTGATGCTGGACGAGAACCGGACGTGACAGATCCGTGTGGGAATGCTTCGCCTCCGTCACGAAAGGCCTGAGTTGAGTCTTCTTGATCAGGAGATGGGCTCGTATCTCCGACTACACCAGAAAGATAGGGGGCATCCCAGGGTGAAATCGCAAGTGTGTTTTCAGCAATTAGATTTCCAGAAGAGGCGTCAACACGCGTAAACACGTCGGAAGGTGAGACGCTACCGTCAATATCAATACGATGTTCCCAAATGGTTCCAGGTATGTCGGTCCATGATTCTGCAACTTCATCCTCGGAAAGTTCGCGCAATGGTGAAACCGCATTCAGGGCGAGCCATCCGGCTACACCTCCTGCAATCGCAACGAGGGCAACAATGAGCGTCGCGACACCTGCTTTGCTGGTTGTGCGTTGTTTTGTGGTTGTTTGATACGGTCGTGGCTCCGGCATAGGGGAGGGCTAACGAAATAGCGAACAAACGAAGTAGTCAGTCACATCATCATATCAGTGTCGATGCCCACAGCAAAGGTGTGTTGCCCGCAAAACAAACAGCCGCATTCCGCGGCTGTTGTGTGTGGTTAGGCGTTGTCGCCGTCGCGCATGTCTTCAAGCTTGTGCTTTGCTTCATGCTTGAGGTGGTGTGCCTTGCGCTTCATGTCCCGAGCAGCGTCTCCCGCGTATTCTGCGAGATCGCGACCTTCCATCATCGCGAGATCAGCTCGTACACGCGCTTCCTGCGCTTTTGACTTAATTTGCTTGCGTGTTTCTTCTCCAGACTGTGGGGCAAGCAAGAGGGCAGCGACTCCACCAATGACCGCACCAACGAGTGCTCCAATGGCGAATGAACCAGCGTCGTTACCGTTACAGTTGTGTGACATAAAAGGGTGATTAATACGTAAAGCTATTGTGAATTATCTCCTGAGGTCATCTTACCAAAGCGACCGAGCGCACCTTTGATAGAGGAAAAACTCTTGATGACACCTCCGATACTCGCGATTGGCTCAATGACGTTTTCGCGAAGTGAGGTAACGGCCACGCTTGCTTCTTCGAGCGCCTTTGTAATGGCGTCGAGAGCAGGATCAACGCGCTTCAGTTTTCCATTCACATCTTCAACAGTTCGCTTACTTTCGCGCACCAAATGGGCCGTGTGAAGCAAGAGATAGGAGAGAAATCCTGATACGCCAATCACCGAGATGGCGATTGCGAGCCAGAGAATGTCTTTACTTTCATCAAACATACGTGTGTGTTCAATCTGAATGATGGATAAATAATAGCACGAATATGTGTGATTGTAAAGAGATGTACGTTGTGGCGCTCGCTGCCTTGTGAAGAAAAAAACCTGCTACACTCTGTACACCTTCAACACAAAACACGTATGGCACTCTTGCCAGGATCAGACGACAAAGCACTCCCAACAGTCGAAGAGCAGCAAAAAGCCATCGAGAAAGAATTCGAGGGAAAGATTAAGTTGGAGCGACGCATGGGATTTTTGCAGGGGAATGCACGCATGATGATCATGGGTCTTTCGGTTCTTGTGATCGTTGGCCTCGCGGGCTGGGGTGCGTATTGGTTCTTCACACAAGCACCAGAACCGGTGCCGGTTACGCCTGTTGGTCCGCCTGCTGATTTTGAAGTACAGGTAGTAAGTCTTCAGCCGATTCGCAATGCGGTTCCGCTCGCAGAAACATCAACGGTTGTAGAGCGATATGATGTGCTTGCTCGTGTGCGAAACACAGATCCTGATTGGGGGCTCACAGAGCTCGATTATGAGCTTGTGTTGCTCGATGCGGCTGGCGTCACCGTTGGTTCTCGTAAAGGAACAACGTTCCTTCCACCAGAAACAGAGCAAGGGATCGTAGAATTTCAAATCGATACTACCGATGTGGCCGCGCAAGCAAGCATCTCACTAGAGCCAGTCGCATTTGAACAATTCGACCGAGAGATTGATATCCTGACGGGAGTAGAGGATGTGCTCCACGAACTAGAGCCGGATGCAAACGGCGAACAACGAAGCGTCGTTTCTGGAATATTGCGGAACGCTTCGTCGTTTCAGCTTTCAACAGCAGATCTTATTGTGTCTGCGTACAATGCAAGTGGAGCGCTTGTGGGATTAAATGGAGCAACGGTATCCGGAGTTCCCGCAAACGGAACATCACCCTTTGAGGTGCGTTGGCAAGAACGTCTTCAAGGGGTAACGCGTGTAGAGGTAGAGGTGCTTGTGAATCCGTTTGAGCTGGAAAATCTTCTCGGGAATATTCAATAAGGGCACGCGCAACAAAAAAACGCCGGCTTGAGCCGGTCGTTTTTTTTATCTCAGTCGAAGCTACTGTCGATTCTTGTTTCCAAATGAGTCACCAAACGCTTCGAAGGCGCGTAAGATCTCGAGTGGAACAGCGAAGATCACGGTGTTCGACTGGTCCGAAGACAAATCATTCAAGGTGTTCAGTGTACGAAGGTGAAGGGCACCAGGCTGCTTGTTTAGCTTCTCAGCGGCTTCTGCCAATTTCTGCGAAGCAGTGAACTCACCCTCTGACTTAATGATCACGGCACGCTTTTCTCGTTCCGCTTCCGCTTGCTTGGCAATCACGCGCTGCATGTCTTCAGGAAGCGTGATGTCCTTCAGCTCCACGCTTTCCACTTTGATGCCCCATGGATCCGTCTGCTTGTCGACAATTTCACGAATGCGCTCAGCGGCAGCATCTCGGTTTGCCAAGAGCTGGTCGAGGTCGAATTCACCCGACACGTTACGCATGGTGGTCTGTGCCAACTGACTTACAGCAAACTGAAAGTTTTCAACTTCAAGAAAAGCCTTTGCCGCATCTTGCACCTTGTAATAGATCACCGCATTGATCTTTGCCGACACGTTGTCTTTGGTGATGGCTTCCTGAAGAGGGACGTCCACAGTCTTCACGCGAATGTCGACACGAACCATTTGCTGGAAGACAGGAAGGACAATGCGCCAACCTGGCTGCGCTATTTTGGAAAACCTTCCAAAGGTAAACTTCACGCCGCGCTGGAATTCGTTGACCTGCTTAATACTGATGAGCAGGATGAACCCCAGGATCAGGAGTGGTACGAGAAGAAATGACATACGCGAGAAAGAAAGATAGTGCTTGTACTGTAGTAAATTCAAACAGACGCTGCTAGCGGCATGCTAGACAGGGGCTTCATCTCATACCAAACTAGAGGAATATGTTTCGCTTTCTTCGCCGCCTCAAAAAGATCGATCCAGTGCTCGCTACGTGCACGGCATTGTTGGTGACGCTTGGCGTGATTGGAATTGCTTCGACGACCGCGCGCGGAGCGGTAGATGCGGGTCTTGTCTCCACGCAGCTTATTGCGATTGGAATTGGGGTCATCCTCTTTTTCATCTCGATGTCATTTTCGACCGAGGTGCTAAAGCGCTATGCCTATCCGCTCTATGGAGGACTGCTCGTTGTTCTGACAGCCGTGTTGTTTACAGCGCCGATTCGAGGAACACGAGGATGGTTCTCACTTGGAAGCTTCCAGTTTCAGCCTGCAGAGGTAGGAAAGGTGATCATCTTACTCATCTTGGCAAAGTATTTTGCAGCGGTGGCAGCAAAGCCATCTCGGTTTCAATTCGTATGGGTGTCGGGACTGTTAGTGCTCCTGCCTGTGGCGCTCATGTTGTTGCAGCCAGACCTTGGAACGGCACTTGTGTATGTGGTGTGTTGGGGCGCGCTGCTCTTATTGTCTGGGTTGAAGAAGCGATTTGTTGTTGGTCTGTTTCTCTCAGCCGCGGTGGTGGCGGGCGGAGCGTGGGCGTTTGTGCTTCAAGACTATCAGAAGGCGCGTATTGTGAGCTTCTTGAATCCGGAAGCGGATCCTCTTGGGCAAGGGTATAACCTCATTCAGTCGAAAATCGCTGTGGGGTCAGGACAATTTCTAGGAAGAGGACTTGGGCACGGATCACAAAGTCAGCTGCGCTTTTTGCCTGAGCAGCACACCGACTTTATTTTTGCTGTGATTGCAGAGGAGCTCGGGTTTATTGGTGCGGGACTGTTACTCGGTATTTTCTTTGTGTTGCTTTGGAGGGGGATTGCGATCGCGCGAGGAGCAAGTACTGAGTACGGGCTCATGCTTGCCGTTGGAGTGGTGGTGATGCTCGCATATCAGTTCGTGATTAACGTAGGTATGAATATGGGACTGTTTCCGGTGACGGGTGTGCCTCTTCCGCTCGTGTCTTACGGAGGAACATCGATGGTCACCACATTCTTGTTGCTTGGAGTGTTGCAGCTGGTTGCGCAAGAGGGAAAACCAAAAGAAAAGCTAGGCCGCTAAATGACGAAATTCTCGAGGCGCACCTCGTGGCGTCGCAGATCACCGACGAGCAGCTCGCCGCGGCCATGGGCGTTCTCACCCAGCACGCGGGCGTGTCGCGGCGGACGATCGCGATCCAGATCCCGGGCGGCCTGCTCGCCGCGCTCGGGGGCCGGTGCAGCGACCCGAACTGCGACGTGTGCGCCATGTTCCAGTCGAACGGCGGCGACCCCGAAGACGAGATCTGATCGCGCGCTCGCACGTCGAGCCTAGGCCAGAAGTGGCCACAAGACCGGAAGGGGATTCCCCGACCGGCTTTTTCTTTTGTAAAAAAGTTCACACCCTAAATGGACATAAACGTCAATTTGTGATATTATATAAAAACGCTAGAACAGCGCACAAAAACACAACATACATAGTCAGAGCCTATGCAACCGTCATTTCCAGCTTCGCAAGGAGCAATAGAAGGTCCATATGGAGCAGAGTCCCAACGTTGGACGGCTTCGTGCCCAGGATGTCGTTCCGAATACAGCCCAATTGAGGCTCGCATTGTGGCGGAAAAAGAAGGGGGCTACTTCTTGTTTCATGAATGTAACGGCTGCAGAAGCTCTATCGTGTCCACCTTAGTAGAGGAGAATGGCGGGATTAGCTCACTTGGGCTTGTTACAGATCTGACCTATTACGACGCAGCGCGTTTCCGAAGCGGGACAGCTATCACCGCTGACCATATTCTTGATGTGTACGTCTCATTGAAAGATCTTGTGCGTCCAAAGATGCATGTTTCACAAGATTGAAGGCAGACCCATTCGTGAAGGAATCAGGCAAAGCTGACCCCGCGTGGGTCAGTTTTGTATTAAGGGGGAAGTTATTAAGCTCAAAAAAGCCTTGCATCCTTCTGTATCACTGTTATAATCGCCGCGTTTCATTCTGAACACGACCATATTTTTTTGTACGACAAGGTATGACTGCAACAACCATCTCACTCGAAGCTTCACCACGTGAAGCAACCGGGCGTCGCGCGAACCAGGCTCTCCGAGAGGAAGGACGGGTTGCAGGCGTTCTTTACGGCGTTGGTACAGAGCCAACCATCCTTTCTGTAGACTCTCTCGATTTCAAGCGAACCTACGAGCGCGCAGGAGAGGCGCAGGTTGTCACGCTGACACTAAACGGAGCAGAGCACCCAGTGCTTATTAAGGAAATCGCATTTGACCCACGTAACGAAGCACCAATTCACGTGGACTTTTGGCGTATTGACCTTACGAAGGAGATTACAGCTCCAGTGCCCGTTGCATTTATGGGAACATCTTCTGCGGTTCGTGATGAAGGTGGAACACTTGTGCGTGTGATTACAGAGCTCGAGATCAAGGCTGTACCTACTGCACTTCCTCGCGAGCTTGTGGTAGACATTTCTGCGTTGAAGACCTTTGAAGATGCAATCGTGGTGGGAGATATTGTACTTCCAGAAGGAGCGGAGATTATTGGACATGGAGAAAATGACACCGTGGCAACCGTAGAGGCTCCACGTACCGAAGCAGAAATGGAGGCACTTGATGAAGCTGTTGAAGGTGACGTCGCTTCTGTTGAAGGGGTAGAGAAGGAAGAAGGTGAAGAAGGAGCAGCTGAAGGTGACGAGAAGAAGGAGGGTGGAGATGACGCTGCCGAAGCTGCTGGAGAAGGAGACAAGGAATAGCGCACGTCTATGGCTGATGCACTTACATCAATTCGAGAAGCTGAAGAGGCTGCTGCAAAGGTAGTGGAGCAGGCTCGCGCAGAAGCGGAGCAGATCGTACAGAAGGCAGGAAAAGAGGCGCGTCAGGAGCGTCAGAACGAAGCGGAAAAGCTTGAAACGTTTATTGCAGAAGATCTCGACCGCACAAAGCGTGAGGCAATGCAGGAAGCAGAAGCGGAGGTAAAAGAACGCCAACAAGAAGTAGAAATGCGTATGGCGCAGGCGCGTGAGCGTATCGACTCCGCCGTCTCCTTCGTTGTAGGTGAGCTCTCCGCGTAAGTGGTAATCCGCTTCCTTGTTGTGTTTCTAGAATTCGGACGTCATGGCACTTGTACCAATCAGTAAAATCCGCATCCTTGTCCTTCGCTCGAAGGTGCAAGAGCTCGTACGCACGCTTCAGCGAAAGGGTGTGATTGAGTTGCGTGAAGTGATCGACTGTGAAGGATGTGAGCATGAGTTGCACGAAGGAGAAGAAACACAGCTCGCATACACGCAGGCAGAGGTAGAATTCGCATTGCGATTCTTGGCACCATACGACAATCGAAAAGTGTCGCTCGCAGAAAAGGCAAAAACGGGCGGAAAGCTGTTGTTGACAGATCAAGACATCGAACAAATGTTGAGTGAAGTCGAAGTGTCTTCGCTTATTGCTGCCATTGAAAAGCTTGAGGTGGAACAACAGCGCATTCGCGCTCGTCGTGAGCAGATTGCAGCAGAAACCGAGCGGTTGCTTCCATGGGCAGAGCTTCCAGGTGTACTGACAGACTATACGTCTCGCTCGGCAGTCACATCGCGCACCATCCTCATACCGTTTTCAAAGGCGGACGCAGTAGCAGCGCAGTTGAATGCACGCGAAGATGCGTCGTTGACACGACTCTTGCCTGTCGGAGGAATTGGAAAAGAGGCGTGGCAGTTCTTTGTGAAAAGCGAGGTTCCAACGGGAGACATTGATACGTTACTCAATGAGGCAGGAGCAGAGACGGTGCAACTTCCGGAACAACAGAGCACGATCAGCGAACTGCTTCAGAAGATGGAAGATGAGCTGAAGACACTCGAATCAGAAGAGGCTCAGCTTGAAGAACGCATTCAGGATCAGGTCCAATATGTCGACGTTCTTCGTGTGGCCTACGACCAAGCAACGTGGCGCGCAGAAGAGTTCGAAGCGCTAGACCGCGCAGCGGCAACTGAGCGTGTTGCCGTGTTGGAAGGATTCGTACGAGAGCGAGATGTAGAGTCGCTCAAAGAATTTACGGAGAAGATGTTCGCTCCAGCAGTGCTCGATACGTTAGAGCTTGCGGAAGGTGAAGAGCCGCCGGTTACAATCGAAAACAATGCGTTGTTTGCACCATTTGAGGCGGTAACACGTATTTATGGTTTACCAAAAAACGGAGAGCCAGACCCAACACCATATCTATCGCCGTTCTTTGCTGTGTACTTCGCACTGTGTCTGACAGACGCTGCCTACGGGATGATTTTGTTCGTTTTGACATTCCTTGTACAAAAGTTCGTACGATTGGGTGACGAGGCGAAGAAGTTGGTACGTCTCATCATGATTGGAGGTCTCTTTACATCGGTGATTGGAATCTTCTTCGGGGGCTGGTTCGGTATTGAGCTTTCTGCGCTGCCAAAGGGCTTGCAAGATGTGACGCTGATCAACCCGCTTGAAGATGTGATGACATTCTTGGGAATCGCGGCCGCACTTGGATTTGTACAGTTGATCGCAGCGCTGATCATTAACATGGTGTGGCGCTTTACGCATGGCGACAAGGGTCCAGAAGCATGGGGAAGCTTGGCATGGGTACTGGCACTTCTTACGGGAGCGGCACATGTTGGATTGCCGTACGTGATCGACACAGACATCTCTGGCATTACCTTGCCGGTATTGTACGTCTTCCTCTTCTTTGTGATGTTCTTCTCTGGAAAAGACTTGCTTGCAAGTAAGAAGGAAAAGATGTCGAAGGGGCTCTACATTGTGTTGTCGATCTTGCTTGCACCAATTCGCGCAATTGCAGGAGTAATGGGCCTCTACGGAATCATTGGGTATGTCTCTGACATTTTGTCGTACTCACGACTTCTCGCGCTGGGACTTTCTACGGGAATTGTGGCGCTCGCGATCAACATTATCGCAGCACTTGTACGAGACATGGTGCCAGGTGTTGGAATCGTACTGGCAATCATTGTGTTGGTTGGAGGTCACGCCTTCAACATCGTCAACAACGTGCTCGGTGCCTACATTCACTCTGGACGTCTGCAGTTCGTAGAGTTCTTCCCGAAATTCTTGGAAGGCGGGGGAGAAGAATGGAAGCCGCTCGTACGAAAGGGGACGTACGTAGATGTGGTCGAAGCCTAGGGCTTCTCGACCCTCCTCTGAATGTTCTCAGAGCATTCAGGGGAGGGGTGAGAATCCTCATTCCCGCATTCATTAGAACAATTTACGTTCTTAATTCATTTCTATGTCAGGACTCGCAATTGCATTGCTGGGTGCCGCAGTCGCTGTGGTTCTCGCAAGTATCGGGTCTGTGATCGGCGTGTCCCTCGTAGGACGCGGTGGTGCAGGCGTTCTTGCTGAAAAGCCAGAACTATTTGGAAAGGTGCTTCTCCTTGAGGTGCTTCCTGGAACACAGGGTATCTACGGATTCCTCGTAGCCTTCATTGTATTGCTACAGACAGGAATCATCGGTGGTGAAGCAGTAGAAGTAACAATGGCACAAGGATGGGAAGTCTTCTTCATCTGTCTCGCTATTGCACTTACAGGTCTGTTCTCAGGCTGGTTCCAGGGAAAGGTAGGAGTGTCAGGATTGAACATCCTTGCAAAGCGTCCAGAAAAGTTTGGTAACGCTGTGATTCTTTCCGCCATGGTGGAAACCTACGCTCTCCTCGGATTGGTGGTATCTATCCTTTCGGTACTCTTCCTCAAGCTCGGATAGTGGCGTAGCTATGGCTCTCGAGGATCTCACACAGCGCATCGCAGAAGACGCTGCCGCACAGCGGAACCGTCTTTTGGATGATGCAAAAAAAGAGGGAGCAAGCGTACGTGAAGAATTGATGTCAGAGTTCGCAGCTTCGAAGGAAGGGAAGTCTGCAGTACTCAAGCAAGAGAATGAGCGTATTCGCCGGTCTATACGGGTGACAACCGCGATGAAATTGCGAAGTCACGAACTACAGCAGCGTCGTCAGCTCGTACAAGAAGTACGAGAGCGTGCACTTGCACAGCTCGTGGCGCTCGACGACACGGCGTATACGCAATTCTTGAGTTCACGCATTGCGGAGCTCCCAGGAAACGAAGGACAGATTACTCCAGCTGCTCGACGAAAGGCGGCAACAGAAGCAGCTGTCCAAGCTTCTGGAAAGGCATTCGAAGTGATTGAAGAAGACGCTTCGTTGCAAGGTGGATTCCGATTTGTGCGCGGAGATCTTGTGATCGATGCAAGTCTCGAAGCGCTTCTTTCAGAATTCTTTGCAGGTCGAGAAACGGATGTGGCATCACAGTTGTTTCCCGCAACAGAACAGAACGCCAACTAACCGATACGCATGGCCACCGCATCTGACTATCTAGCGCTCAACGGTCGAATCAAAGTTCGTGAAAGCGAGCTTGTTTCGGATTCCGACTTGGAACGCATTATTGATTCTCCAGACATGGAGCATGTAATGCGCGTGATCGCAGACCTGGACGTGGCAGAACACTTTGATGTGACAAAGCCATTTACTCAGGCAGATGTGGAGCCAGCGTTCGAGGCACATCTCGACGAAGCGTTTCGTGTCATTGAAGAATCGGCGCCAGACAACGTGCTCGTTGAGTTGCTTCGTGCGCGGTTTGAATGGCACAACGTCAAGAGTGTTGCGAAGGCTGTCCTTGCTGGTCGTTCTGTTGAAGAGGCCCCTCTTTCCAGTCTGGGAAGTTGGTCTGTAGAAGACATGCAGGCAGTGCTCGAAAACGAGGATGTGCCTGCAGATATCGCGCTGCGACAAGAGGTGGTGGATGTATTGCGCCGGTCAAAAGAGGCGGGAGCAACCGATCCACGATCCATCGATCTGCTTGCAGATGCGGCACTCGCTCAAGACTGGAAGCGATTGGCACGTGCAGCAAAGAGTAAGCCCGTTCGTCAGTTTGTAGAGCGAACACTCGAACTACAAAACGTGCGTTCGATCTTGCGTCTCTTTGCCATGCCAAACGGTGCATCGATTGCAGAACAGGCACTTGTAGACGCGCCAATGATGTCACGTGAGGTACTTCTTCCGCTCGTCTCAGACGAGTATGAAGGTGATCGTGTAGAAACATTGAAGGAACGCATGCGTTTGCTACCAGACGCAGAGCAATTACAGGATGGAGTGGAGCAGGCATTACAGTCGCGAGAGTTCGGTCTGCTGGAAAAGGCAATCGACGATGCGTTGATGAGCTATGTAAAAGCAGGGCGTTCGGAAATGTTTGGTGTGCTGCCTACGCTCGGATACTTCCTGGGTAAGGAACGTGAACTTACAAACTTACGTATTGCCCTGACAGGAAAGCAGTTTGGTATGAAGCGTGAACAGATTGTAGAGCGTTTGCGCGACCTCTATTAAGAAGACTTCTATGGCAGAACTTCAAACGAAAACTGTTGCCATGATTGGCCGAAAGCAAGCGATCTTGCCGTTTCGGGCACTTGGCGTACAGGCGGTAGCTGTAGAAGGAGCAGACGCAACGATCGAAGAGCTCAAGCGTCTCAAGAACGAAGGGGAGGCGGGCGTCATCTACATCACCGAAGATGTGACGATTGGTGTTGAAGATGAGGTTCGTGCCCTTGGTCAAGATGCACTGCCAGCCGTTGTGGTGATTCCTTCGTTCGACTCGGGCGAAGAATCTCGCGGGCTCGCAGAGCTTTCGAAGATCGTAGAACGAGCCGTTGGTTCCGACATTCTCGGAGGCGACGCATCCTAACGTACTTAGTGAATATTTTTATGTCAGAAACCGTTACAGGAAAGATCCGAAAGGTCTCCGGTCCACTCGTTGTGGCAACCGGCATGAAGGACGCCAAGATCTTCGACGTGGTCCAAGTGGCCGATCAGAAGTTGATTGGTGAAATTATCGAACTTGAAGGGGACGTTGCCTCTATTCAGGTGTACGAAGAAACGTCTGGACTGACACCGGGGCAGCCTGTGGTGTCCACTGGACTTCCACTTTCTGTGGAGCTTGGGCCTGGTCTTTTGGACTCGATTTACGACGGTATTCAGCGACCATTGCAGGAAATCGAAAAAGCAGCGGGCGGACCATTCATTACCCGAGGTCTTGAGGTGCCAAAGTTGGACCGTTCAAAGAAGTGGTCATTCGAACCAGTGGCACAGGAAGGGGACGAAGTGAAAGAAGGTGACATCCTTGGAACGGTTCAAGAAACAGAGTTGATTCAGCACAAGGTCATGGTTCCGCCAGGAATGGCTGGAACAGTGAAGTCGTTGAAGGCAGGTGAATTCACCATCGAGGAAACGGTTGCTGTGATCGCTACAGAGAAAGGCGAGAAGGAAGTACAGATGCTTCAGTACTGGCCAATTCGTCGTCCACGTCCCGTACAAAACAAGCAGGTCCCTACAGTGCCACACGCAACAGGATGGCGCGTGCTCGACACGCTCTTCCCAATTGCGAAGGGTGGTGTGGGAGCAATTCCTGGACCATTCGGTGCTGGAAAGTCTGTGACACAGCAGGCATTGGCAAAGTACATGGACGCACAGGTGATCGTGTACATCGGATGTGGAGAGCGTGGAAACGAGATGACCGACATGCTTATTGAGCTTCCAGAACTGGAAGACCCAGAAACAGGAAAGCCGCTGATGCAGCGAACGGTGATGATCGCCAACACGTCGAACATGCCTGTGGCTGCGCGTGAAGCTTCTATTTACACAGGAATCACGATTGCTGAGTACTACCGAGACATGGGGTACTCCGTGGCATTGATGGCTGACTCAACATCTCGTTGGGCAGAGGCGCTTCGTGAAATGTCTGGACGTCTTGAAGAAATGCCTGGTGAAGAAGGGTACCCTGCCTACCTTGGTTCTCGAACGGCTGCCTTCTACGAACGTGGAGGAATTGTGACGTGTCTTGGATCTGACGACCGTCAAGGATCGCTCGCGCTGGTAGGTGCTGTATCGCCTCCAGGAGGTGACTTCTCTGAGCCGGTTACGCAGAACACCCTTCGTGTGGTAAAGGTCTTCTGGGCGCTAGACGCTGACCTTGCAGCCGCACGTCACTATCCATCGATCAACTGGTTGAACTCGTATTCGTTGTACTCCAAGCAGCTCGAGGGCTGGATGAACGAGAACGTAGGATCAGACTGGTCTGAGATGCGAAACCGCATGATGGACTTGCTTCAGAAAGAAGGTCAGCTCCAGGAAATTGTTCGTCTGGTTGGATTCGATGCGCTTTCAGGAGAAGAGCAGCACATTCTTGAAACAGCTCGAACCATTCGTGAAGACTTCCTGCAGCAGAACGCCTTCGACGATATCGACGCATTCACCTCCCACGCAAAGCAGTACGAAATGATGCGCGCCATCGACACGTTCTACGTGAACGGAACGAAGGCGATCGAACGTGGAGTGGCTCCAAAAGACGTATTCGAAATCGAAGTACGGCAAGAAATTGCACGCATGAAGGGCGTGGAAGAGACGAAGTTGGAAGAGTTGAAGACGGTAGCCGACAAGATCGGAGCGGCAATCGACGCGTTACAAGCTACTGAATAATCTTGTGTAAACGATCAAGCGTATGCAAAAAGAATACAAGACCGTTCGCGAGATTAAGGGGCCACTCGTCTTTGTCGACGGAGTGGACGGCGCGAGCTATGAAGAAATTGTAGACGTGAAGCTTCCAGACGGAAGTGAGCGTCGTGGAAAAGTATTGGAAGTCGACGGCGACAAGGCCGTGCTCCAGATGTTCGAATCTACACAGGGTGTTGGTGTTGATGGAGCTTCTGCGAAGTTCTTAGGGAAAACCTTGGAGCTCGGTGTCTCTACAGACATGCTTGGACGTGTGTTCAATGGGACCGCTGACCCAATCGACGGAGGAGCAGACATTATTCCTGAAAAGAAGGTGGACATTAACGGAGCTCCGATCAACCCGTACTCACGTGAGTTCCCAAACTCGTTCATCCAGACAGGAATCTCCACAATCGACGGAATGAACACGTTGGTGCGTGGACAGAAACTTCCGATCTTCTCGGGTGCTGGTCTTCCACACTCCCGTTTGGCGGCCCAGATCGCGCGCCAGGCAAAGGTGGTCGGTTCTGACGAGCCATTTGCTGTGGTATTCGCTGCCATGGGTATCACCTTTGAAGAGGCTGAATACTTCCAGGAGCAGTTCCGCTCAACTGGTGCGATTGAAAACGCGGTGCTCTTCTTGAACCTCGCAAACGACCCAGTGGTTGAACGTATTGCGACTCCTCGAATGGCGCTCACAACAGCTGAATACTTGGCCTTCGAGAAGGACATGCACGTTCTCGTGATTCTCACGGACATGACCAACTACGCAGAAGCATTGCGTGAGGTGTCTGCTGCACGTAAGGAGATTCCTGGGCGTCGTGGATACCCTGGATACCTCTATACTGACCTCTCCACGATCTACGAGCGCGCTGGAATTGTACGTGGATCCAAGGGAACGGTGACGCAGATTCCTATTCTCACCATGCCTGAAGACGACAAGACACACCCAGTGCCAGACCTTACGGGGTACATCACCGAGGGACAGTTCACGTTGTCACGTGAGTTGCACGGAAAGGACATCTACCCAGCGGTGGACGTACTTGGATCGCTTTCGCGTTTGATGGGGAAGGTGGCAGGAAAGAGCACACGTGAGGACCACTCTGGTGTAGCATCACAGTTGTTCGCCTCATACGCTCGTGGAAAGCAGGCGAAAGAGTTGGCGATCGTGCTTGGTGAAGAAGCGTTGTCTGATGCAGACAAGAAATACGCAGAGTTTGCGGAAGCGTTCGAAAACCGATTCGTTCGTCAGGGAGAAGATGAAGACCGCTCGCTCGACGATACAATTGCGTTGGCATGGGAACTCTTCACAATCCTTCCAGTTTCTGAATTGAAGCGTGTGAAGGAGCAGCACATCGAAGAATTCCTCCCAAAGAAGAAAGAACAGAACGCAGAAGAGAAGGCTGACGAAACAGCGTAATCGTGGTAGTGTCACGCTATTAGCGAACACACATCTACCTATGCACATTCCTGTTCCACAACATCTCACCAATGGTTGGTCTGTGATCCGCGAGGATTGGCGGGTCGCTCTTTGGACAGCTGTCGTGGCAGGAATTGCCTCGCTGGCATCCGCAATCGTGCTCGTGCCGATGATTACGATTGGGTTTGCAGCCGTGGGAGCGATTAGCACGGCAGAATCAATGGCGCTGACGGTTGCAATGGGAGTCATTCTTGGGGGAACGTTCCTGATTGCACTGTTTGGAGTTGGTATTGCCGTGCAGTCAGTGCTGCGTGCAGGCGTCATTGGGGTGTTGCGAGCGCGAAAGCCAGGCATGGTAACCGACTTTGGAACCTACTGGGCCTACGCGCGAACTGGGTTTAAGACACAGTTCCGAGCGCATGCTCCAGGATGGGTTCTCTGGATCCCATACTTCCTCGTATTGTTTGGTGTATTAGCAGCGATCTTCTTCTTGTCTGGAGGTGCTGAAGCATTCGAACGTCAGGGAGACGAAGGGGTGGTTGCGGTAGTCCTTATGATGATCGGGTTCTTTGGTATGTCGCTCCTACTGCTTCCACTGCAGTTAGTAATTACGTACGGAACGAAATACGGAGCGTATGTCATGCACGACAATCCATCGCAGGGTGGATGGGCAGCATTCCGAAAGGGACTGAGGTTCGCCGCAAAGAACTTTTGGGCGGTAGTGGGATTGTCACTCTTGTTCTTGCTTGTCTACTTCGGCATTTCAGTTGCGGTACAGGTGGTGTCGATTCCTGCTTCGTTGCTGGGAGCCATTCCACTGATTGGAGCAATTCTTAGCATTCCCATTTCGTTGGGACTCGTTCTGATTTCAGCCGCCGTGCAGTCGGTTGTTCTGGTGTGGGAAGAGCAGGCAAGCCTGAATCTCTACGACGACCGAAAGCAAGCGATGTAGAAGTATCTTTCTATGCCGATGACTTCCGTTACCGGCATTGTTCGGCAGACGACGCGCATCTTACGCGAAGACTGGCGGCTCGTAGTGTGGGTATGGTTAGTACAGCTCTTTACAGCCTTTCTCTTGGTGGCGACGGCAGCGATTGCGGTTACAGGTGGTCTGTATCTGTTGGACTGGATTCATCCAGCACAGACAGCCGTACTAACAATCGCGATTGGAGGAACGATGATGCTATGGGCAATCGCATTTGCCTTTGTGTCGATGTTGGCTATTACGTTCTTTCGGGCGGGACTTATTAGTACGCTACGTCATCGAAATAGAGGGGATCGTACGGGTATTGCATTGTTTATGCGCCGTGCGCGACGTGATTTCCGGATCGTGTTGCGAGCACACATTTCCGCATGGACATGTACCGTAGGACTCGTTATTCTGCTTGGTACGTTCAGCATAGCTCTTGTATGGGCACTGGGCGGACTGAGTGGGATCGCGAGTGGTGATCTAGTCGTGTATGTACGGCTCGCTCTCTATGGAATCCCAGCGGTATTTGCGTATTGGTTAGCGCAAATTACCATCTCGTTCTCTGCGGCATTTGGTGCGTATGAGGCGTACGAAGATCCGCGTGCGTATGGATGGACTCCATTCGTTCGAGGATTCCGATTCTTGTCCAAGCGGATGGCATCGGTACTGGGTCTCAATACAATTTTTTTCTTGATTGGGATTGGTGCAGGATATGTCTTAGACATTGTCTCGCTGCCATTTAATCTCATCATCGAGAAGATTTTGAACGAAAGTGAGGTGCTCGTGTTAGGCATCGCGCTGTTCATTGTGAGCCTAATCTTCTGGACAGCAGTGCAGGCACTCATTGCGACATGGTCTGAAGCGGGGAATTATCAACTGTATTCTGAACGTCATTAGGAATGTGTATGGCAGGAACCACAATCAATCCAACGCGCATGGAACTTCTCCGACTTCGACGTCGGGTGAAGACGGCAAAGCGTGGGCACAAGTTGCTGAAAGAAAAGCGTGATGGGCTCATGAAAGCCTTTATGCAAATCGTGCGCGATGCGCGCAAACTTCGCGTTGAAGTGGAGCAAGACTTGGGAGATGCCTTTAAGAAGGCGCTTCTGGTTTCTGCTGCTATGGATGGAACTTCATTCGAAGAAGCGGTGATGGTTCCATCGCAGCGCGTAACACTCGAAGCCGAAACAAAGAATGTGATGTCGGTACGTGTTCCAAAATTCCAATCGTCTGTAGAGGGAACGCCATACGCCTACGGTCTTCTTGGTACAAGCGGAGAGCTCGACCAAGTGCTTGAAGTATTCGGCGATGTGATGGAGAAAATGCTGAAGCTTGCAGAGATCGAGCATAGTGCGAAGTTGATGGCAGTCGAAATCGAGAAGACGCGGCGTCGTGTGAATGCGCTCGAGCACGTGTTGATTCCTGAGCAGGAGTCAGCTGTGAAGATGATCACAATGAAGCTCGCAGAACAAGAGCGCGCCACTATCGCAACACTCATGCGCGTGAAGGAAATCGTGGCAGGATAGTACGCAAACAGAAGGCCACTTCCAGAGTGAGGTTGAGAAAATCTCTCTGGTGGTGGCCTTCTTTTGTTGGTGGTCCGCACGCGAATCTTCTGATAGGAGCGGGTACTACGGCAGATGTGTGTCCTATGTGTTCTATGAAGAAGAGGAAAATGCGGTTGTGTATAGGAAAAGAAGAGAGGAGTCAGGTATGGTATCATCGAACAAATAGCTTTTGTCTCTTTTTTTGTGTAGAAACGACTATGGCAGATAATTCCATGCCGAAGATGCCACGTACGCCTGGTGGTGCACCAATGGGTGTTCCAAAACAACCAAATACTCCAAAGTCTGGAGAATCGTTTATGGAAAGGTTAAAGTCCGATAAAAAGACGCAGGGGATCGTTGCGGCTGTGGTGTTGCTACTTGTAGTTATAGTTGTGGTGGCAGTAGTTGTAGTAAAGAAGGGGGAAAATGCTTCAGATCTAAGTAACACGTTGTTTGGATCAAATTCTCAGTCTCAGGATCTCAACTCCTACTCGCGTCTTAATGGTGAGCTAACCACAGAAGAAGGTGAAGATGCATGGGTGACAGCGCTCATGATCGAAAACCTTGCAAGTGATAGTGTGCGCCCTCAGCCAGGACTCGGTGATGCAGGAATTGTGTACGAAACCCTTGCAGAAGGAGGCATTACGCGATTCGTAGCAATGTTCAGCGGTGAGATTGAAGCCGAGAAGATTGGTCCAATCCGTTCATCTCGTGACTACTACCTCGAGTTTGTTTCAGAATACGACGCGCTCTACGGGCACATGGGCGGAAGTCCGCAGGCACTTGAAGCGATCAGTGGACTTGGCATCAAGGACCTTGATGGAATGTATGTTGGATCACAGTACTACGAACGAGACCGTTCGATCGCAGCGCCGCACAACTTGTTTACGTCAGGAGAAAAGGTGCAGTTCGCCTTGCGAGACCGAGACCTCGACAAGCTTCCAGCCGTGTACGAACCATGGAACTTCCAGGACAGTGCTGCACCAAACGACCGTGGAGAAGGCGCTGGTGTCACAATCGACTTCTCAACCGCTGCCTACAGCGTAGATTGGGAATACGACGCTCCAAGCAACGAGTACCTCCGAAAGAACGGTGGAGAGGTGCATCGCGACGGCAACACCAATGAACAACTCTCTGCCATGAACGTGGCTATCCAGATTGTTCCGCCTGTGAAGGTGCTAGACGCAAAGGGGCGCTTGCAGATGGACCTAACAGGATCTGGTCAAGCATACGTTCTCCAGAACGGAGAGATGATCTCGGGAACATGGGAAAAGACATCACGTACAGAACGTACGCGTTTCATGGATGAATCAGGAGAAGAGGTATCATTCGTCCGAGGAACGACATGGGTAGAAGTCGTTCCAAGTGATCGCGACGTGACATTTAACTAGTAAGAAGCGCATCTCGGCGCACACACAAACAACAACATGGCTCGGAATATGGATATGGGCGCAACGCCAAAGAAGAAGAATACACCTGCGTCCAAACGCGGGTATTCTTCGTCTCAGGTGTCAAAACGACCAACGCACAGTACGCAGGCATCTTCTACCGTGGCAGCAGCGCGGGCACAAAAGAAGCAGAATGCAGCGAACGCAAAGCAGCATGCTGTTGCTTCGGGAGTAGTTGCTTCGAAGCGTCCGCAGGCAACAACTGGATCACCAAACATGCGTCAAAAAACGGAATCCTTAGGGGCTGGCGCGAGAACATCGAAGCAGAGTGCTGATCGGCAACCATCGCAGTCTGGCGCACAATGGCTTGCGGGGCTCAAGCAAGGAAAGCCAAAAAACGTTGTGGGACTGATTATCCTCTTGTTATTCCTCGTAGCATTTGGATACATGGGATATCAGGGCTTTGCAGGTGGAACAGATGACGGAGACGACCTTGGAACGGGAACGGGGGCGCTCAACAACAATGTACACGGAATGAATGTCGATGAGCCGGCACCAGTAGTGCAGTCGCTTGTCCCACGGCATTTGGATGGCGTCATTGTTCCGAACGGGCAAGAAAACCCACAACCTGTTGCGGTGATGGTTGAAAATCTCTCGAGTGTACGTCCGCACAGCGGGCTTCAAGGGGCTTCTGTTGTGTACGAAACTGTTGCGGAAGCAGGTATTACTCGATTCATGGCTGTCTATGCAGGTGCGGGAGATGAGCCAGAGATTCGACCGGTGCGATCGGCACGTCCGTACTATCTGGAATGGGCTGCTGAAGTCGATGCTGTGTATGCGCACGCGGGCGGAAGTCCAAATGCATTGCGTACGATTTCAGCATTCGACTACAAAGATATGAATGCGCTCGGTCTCGCGGCTCGCTTCTTCTGGCGAGGTGCAGGTGCTGCGCCACACAATCTCTACACGTCTTCCGAAAAGTTGGCGTTGGCATTACGAGATAATGACTGGAATGGACCGCGAATCGAGTACAAGTCTTGGCAATTCGACGACGACCCTGCCGATCTTGAAGACCGTGAGATTCGCAAGATCACGGAGCCTGCTAAGAAGCTTCCGGTAAAGGCGGACTCTGATGTGATCGAAGTAGGATTTGGAGGTGCGTATGCTGTTCGGTTTGAATATGACCCAGAACGGAACGTGTGGATGCGCTGGAATGGGGGGCGCGAGCATATCGACAAAAACACAGGAGAACAGATCACAGCAACAAACGTGATTGTGCAGCGCGTTCCACCGGTTGGGCTTGAGTCAGAAAAGGGGCGTGTGATTATGAACGTAACGGGTGAAGGTCAGGCGTGGACCTGTCACGACGGCCTGTGTACAGAAGGTCGTTGGAAAAAGGAATCACGAGAGCGGCGAACACTGTGGTACGAAAAGAATGCTGATGGATCTACAAACCTCAAAGAAGAGCTTCACCTCACTCGAGGAAACACGTGGGTGATCGTGGTCCCAGAGCCGTACGACATTACAATCCGCAAACAGGAGAGTTGACGAAACAAAAAAATAGGGTAGAATCTGCAAACACGCTCATCGAGCGTGTTTGTACGTTTTGTAGTGGCGGCAGGTGTTTTTTTTGTGCCGTCGGAACTTAGCACCGTTTGAAAGATCACACGAGGATTGTTGCGAAGTGTGGTCTGCGGAGGATCCAAGATATGGGGAAGTTTTCAGAGCTCGTCGCGGCCAACCTGATGCTGCTCAGGACGGGAGTCGATACGGTGATCGGCGGAAGCCTCGATGCCGTGCGCGTGGCGGAGATCAAACGTGCCATTCTCGTGAACGCGCTCATTGTGCAGCTCGACGACGAGGACTTGGAAGAGTTGCAAGCGGGCTATGAGCAGATCGGTGGTCAGCTCACGGAGGCCATGCGGGGCGCGAGCGGACGTGGATCCCAGTATGCGGAGAACCTGAAGCAGTTGCTCGACGTGCTCGACACGGCGAGGACCCGCATCACCCAGCGGCTCCGAAGCCTCACCAACGGCCTGCGTGATGGCGATGTCGTCACGATCAAGTGGGTCGCGAAGGGGCCCGATCAGCTCGACGAGCTGGTGTCCTGCTGGGTGGAGACCACGCGAGGCGGGATCCGTCTGCAGATGCAGAACGGATCGGAAGAGCTCCCGCTGTCGCTCAGCCGTGCCGTCACCAAGGAGGTGCTACGGGCGATCGTCGTCGGGATGGCCGCACGGGACGGTTTGCGGGTCGGCGAACTGCGGACGGGTGGAGACGACCAGCGCCCGACCTTCGGCTTCACGCTCTACTTGCCGAAGAAGTAGCGCGCTCCTCGGGGCTTGATCTGGGGAAGTCAGCGGATTTTGTACTTCAGGCGGCTGTTCAGCTCTGTGAACAGCACGCCTTTTTCTTTTGTCTGAAAAGGGTTGACATTTGTCAGAATGTCAGCAATACTACTCGGCCGCTCGCTGAGGATGGCGGGCGATCAACGACCTAGGGGAGAAATAGGTCAGTGAGCGCAGTACGAAATCTGGCCCTGCAAACCTTCGGTGTTCTGCATCAAGATGCCGAAAGAGTGGCGGGGTACGAGGACAGGCATCTCGCGGTTCAAGCAGCTGCGACGTTAGGGACAAGAATCGACATGGCATTCTTGGTCATGACGTACCTTCTTGATCGTCAGCCTCTCCGAGTGAGTCTGTCCGGAGAATCGAGGGAAGATGCCCTCGAGGTGGCGGCACATCTGTTGGAGGGATGTGTAGAGAAGTTGAATATCGCAACCGAGCGACATCGGGGAGATCAGCTTCTCATGCGAGTGTTGGCCTCATCGCGCCGACTGCTGTCTAGCGCTCGCGCAGGGCAGATCAGCTATGCGCCGGCGAACGGCAAAGGCGTAGCCCATCCCTGAACCTTGTTGCCGGTGAAACCGGCTCGGACGACAGCGTCCGATTTTTCTTTTACACGGAAAAACTCAACACACGTTCCTGACCAGAAAGGTCCTTTGCAATATGAATAGATGCACCAGGGAATACGCGAGTCACAGCAAGGCGCAATGCAGGCATCTGTTCGGGATCCGCTTCAAAGAATACGGCGCCATGTGTTGCGAGGAGGTCGGGGAGTTGTTCTAGAAGAGCTCGGTAGAGGGAAAGGCCATCGTCGTCATGCTCGGAAGGGACGAGGGCTCCGTAGGGTTCATAGTCACGTACATCGGGCGCTGTTGCTCGGTAGCGATCTTCGGTGACGTACGGAAGATTCGCCACAACAACATCAAGAGGTTTCGTTTGATTCGACAAGAGAAAATCATTCTCAAGAACAACAGTGTCTGCAAGGTGGTACTGCTTCACATTTTGTTCAGCAATCTGGAGTGCAGCATCAGAAACATCACTCAGGCGCACAAACGGTGATGGAAGTTCAAGGGCAAGTGTAATACCAAGAATGCCAGAACCGGTTCCGACGTCAGCAATACGCGCGGGTACGGCGCGAGACGTGCGTACATAGTCCAGTACTCGATTGATCAGTAGCTCAGAGTCTGGTCGTGGAATGAGTGTAGAACGATCTACCAGAAATATGCGTCCATAAAACTCCTTTGTTCCCGTGATATACGCCACCGGTTCAGACACTAAACGGCGCTCTACATACGACTCAAAGATTTCTCGCATGTTATCTGCCAGGCTGTCTTTTCCGTGTGCATGCAAGAAGGAACGCGGAACGTTAAGTGTGTGTGAAAGCAGAACCTCCGCGTCGAGTCGAGGCGATTCAGAAACGGACGCAAGCAGCGCGGTGGCGCGTATAAGTGCATCGTCGAGTGTACGAGTTGTTGTGCGTACGGTCATGTGTGTAGCTTAGGCGACCCACCATAAATTGGCGACCATCATACTAAAGATTGCGAAGAGAACGGCAGAAATGGCGATGAGGCCTCCCCAAACGCCTGGCTTGCGTCCCCAATGGGCAAGTAAGAAGAAGATGGGGAATAACACGAGTAGGAAGCGGGGAATGCTATGGAACGATCCAGTAAATGCGGCAAAGCTGACAGAAATCAGTACGTACACTCCATACGACACACGGTACTGAATCAGGACAAGTGCCCCTATGATCAGCCCAAAGATGAGGAACAAGAAGTCTGTGCTGTTTGCAATAGCAAACGCCATGTTGTCACCCTGATAGGCGAGCAGGTCAGCAGCATGTTCAGAAAATTGCTGCGCGAATTCTGGTACCTGAAACGACGTCGAACGACTCCATTCTGACTGGCCCGACAAAAAGAGGAGAGGATTCCCTTTGGTAGCCCATAAGTAGCCCATGTATCCCAACAGTCCTGCTCCTGGAACGATCGTGGCAAACACATCCCACTTCGTCTTCGAGGCTTTCCAGCCCCGCTGTTCAAAGTACTCGAGAATCAGCGCAGGAACTAAGAAGATTCCAACAGG
>JAGQLO010000006.1 GCA_020429185.1 Candidatus Doudnabacteria bacterium | reverse complement strand
CTTTTCAAAAGTTCAGACCAACGAACACCCTCGGGCTGTTCATCAAGGAACTGTAACGCAAGAGCATTAATGCGACCTGTAATCGTTTGTTGTGCCATAGAAAAGAAAGATACAGAAAGCGTAGCACACCCAAAATACAACACGCCGTACAACCATGATGCATGACGATACGGCGCGTGGCGGAGAGGGAGGGATTCGAACCCTCGAAACCCGTGAAGGTTTACCTGCTTTCCAAGCAAGCGCACTAGGCCACTATGCGACCTCTCCAGATATCTTGAGTTGTAGGGGCGCGAAGAAGGTAACACGGCTACACAGGATCTTCAAGGCAATACGCAGGCAATTGAAAACCCCGCAGTGCCAGAGCAAAGGGGGTAAAGGCGGCCGGCAGCCAGCTTCGATCGTCGGGTCGAGCACATGCTCGGGGGAGAACCCTACGAAGCTGACTGCCGGCCTTCGGCAAAAGGCGGTGGCGAAGGAGATGTCCCCGGGCTTCGGACACCTCTCCAACGCCACCTTGTTCAAAGAACAACGATTCGGAAGTTCTGGGCGGGCAGAGCCGTTCAGCCCCACCCGCCCAGACTTCCAGGACGCAACTTGTTGGGCAGCTGCGCCCTCATCGGAATCACGCGACGCCCACAACACGTCGACTAGAGAGGGCGGGCAGACCCCTCCGACTCCGGCATCGCACCACCATCCCGGGGACGGCGGTGCGGAAATGAATACTTCACTGTTCCTGAAGAACGGCACGAATGTACCATTGGTACCAAAAAAGTCAAGGGGTCAAGCCCCTCAGCTTCTGCGCATGCTAGCGCATACTATTGAACCAGTTGCACGACGTTTACCGGCCCGTCTTTACCAACTGGCTGCCGTGCCACCACCACAAGCTTCGCGTTCTTTTTCACAAGCTTTCGTTGTTTCACGGCACGCAACGCGTTCGTCATAAGTTCCTCGACATTGCGAGCAGGCGAAGACAGAAACACCGGAGTCACCCCCCAGAAAAACACGAGCTGTCGTTCTCGACGTGGATCTTCCGTGATGGCAAAAATAGGAAGCTCTTCTCGCTGGTGTGACACAAGCCGCACGGCCGCACTCGAAAGAGAAGCGACAAGCATTCCATCAGCATCAGTCATACGAGCCAACAGTCCAGCAGAAGCAGCGATTGCTTCTTCATCAGATGGATCTCCCATGGAGAAGACGTGACCAAGCGCAATATCATCGTACGCAGAACGCTCTGTCTCAAGAATCACATCACGCATGCGTTCAACCGTCTCAGCCGGAAATTTCCCAACAGCCGATTCCTGAGAAAGCATTACGCAGTCCGCATGATCAATGACCGCGTTCGCAACATCAGACACCTCTGCACGCGTCGGCACAGGAAGATCTGTCATCGAATCGAGCATCTGCGTTGCAACAATCACCGGCTTACTCTTCATCAAGCACTTCGCAATCAGTTCCTTTTGAAGGACAGGTACCTGCTCGTATCCCACCTCCAACGCCAAGTCCCCGCGAGCAATCAAGATCCCATCAACTTCTTCCAAAATCTCATCGAAATGTTCTACTCCGGAAGGCTTCTCAATCTTGGCAATAATCTTCACCTCAGGCCGATCAGCAGATCGAAGTCGATACCGCTTTTCATAGCGCGTGATCAATGAACGAACACTTCGAATATCCTCTGCTGATTGCACAAACGAAACAGCAACAGCATCGACGCCTTGCTGCAATCCAAACAATAGATCAGCACGATCTTTTGCCGTTACAGGAGACATCAGAATGGCTGTGTGCGGAATATTCACCCCTTTGTGCGAAATCAATGTTCCACCCTGCATCACACGCACTTTCACCCAATGAGCACCTTTCGAAACCACGCGCACTTCCATTTTGCCATCATCTAACAAGATCTTTGCCCCACGCTTCACAAAACGCGGAAAATGACGAACGGGCAATGGAATGGCGAGGGCATCTCCATTCTGTTCAAACGCACCCTTCATGCGGAACAAGAACTCCTTCCCACGCGTCAGTTTTACACCTCCCTCCGGCAACTCTCCCACACGCAGCTTCGGACCTGAAAGATCCTGCATAATAGCAACCGTTTTGCCGACTTTTCGTGCTGCCTGATGCACACGCTTGATAAGTAACTCATGATGCTCGTGCGTTCCATGCGAAAAATTCAGTCGCGCAATATCCATTCCATTACGCATCATACGAGCAAGAACAGAAACCGACTCAGAAGCCGGCCCAAGTGTTGCCACGATTTTTGTACGTTTCTGTGTTGCCATGACCCTCTAAAACGAACGAATACCCAACTAGCCAGACTGGCAGCGCTCCGAACACAAGGTTCTGAACGCCAGCCGCTCGTGCCGTTGGCACAAACCGAACATCATTACATGTTCATTTTCTTCGCAAACCCACCAATGATTGGGAGTTCCTTCTGCTCACCCTTAAAGGCAGCAACGATTCCCATAATGGCAATCACGAGCCAAGTAATCGATCCGACAACACCAACGATCCATCCAATGAGAGGAATCGCCATGATGATGCTTGTGATCACCTCGGCAATAAGGAGAACCAACCCCTGCTTTGCGTGGAATTGTGCGTACGGACTATCTTTCTTTGCCAACAACGGAATAAGAACCAAGATTCCAATGTACGACAGCGCAGCCATCGCCTTGTTGGATTCAACGTCGTTCCCTCCCGCTTGTTGTGGCATGTTGTTTTGTTCTTCCATTTGATTGCACCTCCCTTCGTTCGTATACGTAATCAACGCGCGCAGTATAGCGTAGACGTGCAGTTTCCGGGAAAATCGTGGGGATAATCCAACTACATCTTACGGCTGTCATACGCCCAATGAAGCAACGCTTGTCGCTGCTTTGGACGACAGTCTAGATCACGTGGTCGACAGTTCTTTCGCACCTGCGCCACATGACGGGTAAACGCCTTCCAACGACCTATCTGTCGCTGATCTTCTTCATACAGCCGTCGACCCAGGTAATAGCGGCAGTACCACTGAAACCACCCATGAGGATCTTCTTCTCGAATCCACCCCTTCTTTACCCACTCTTCGCGCGAAGCACTCGCACGAATCTTGTAAAAATTGTGTTCAGCGTGTTTCTCACCGTCTTCAGAAAGGGCAACTCCATCAAACCAACGTTTTGGAAGATCTTCTGGAATGAGTCCATCGACCCCTTGAAAATACGCACCACCAAACACACCTAGCTTGAGCATCTCCTTCGGCGTCAGTTCGGGTGCAAACTCAGCATCAAACCCCCTGCCAGAGGCCTCGGTCAGAACATATTCATATCCCTGTTGCCAATTATCTGAATAGCGAACGTGTTGTGGTGTTGTTCTCATACATGCATATTAGCAAACAAAAGGAGCCCTCTCGGGCTCCTTTTTTTACAGCTGGAACTACATCATTCCAGGCATTCCCATTCCACCTCCAGCCATCGCTGCTGCTGCCGCCGCAGCCGCGTCATCCTTTTCGGGAAGATCTGTCACGACAGCTTCGGTTGTAAGGAACATCGCTGCGATCGAAGCGGCATTCTGTACTGCAGAACGTGTTACCTTCGCAGGGTCCACGATTCCAGCCGCAACGAGATCCTTGTATTCGTCATGTGCCGCGTCGTATCCTTCTGAACCTTTTCGCTTGCGCACTTCTTCAACGACGACCATACCTTCGACACCAGCATTTGTGGCGATCATGCGGAGAGGCTCTACAAGCGCTCGACGAACAAGATCGATTCCGGTCTGCTCGTCAGCGTCGCCGCCCTTCAATCCTTCTAAGGCAGCTGTAGCACGCACGAGAGCAACACCACCACCCGCAACGATTCCAGCTTCCATAGCAGCCTTGGTTGCGTGCAACGCGTCTTCAATACGGTGCTGCTTTTCCTTCTGCTCTGTTTCTGTGGCAGCACCAACACGAATCACTGCCACACCACCGGAAAGTTTTGCAAGACGCTCCTGCAACTTTTCCTTATCGAAGTCAGAGTCAGAAGATTCAATCAGGGTACGGATCTGCTCCACACGCGCCTCAATATCAGCCTTCTTCCCCTTTCCACCAACAATCACGGTGTTGTCCTTCGTTGCTGTGATTTTTTCAGCCTTTCCAAGCATGTCGATGGTTGCATTTTCGAGCTTCAACCCAACCTCTTCAGAAATCACTGTTGCCCCAGTAAGGGTGGCAATGTCTTGCAACATTTCCTTGCGACGATCACCAAATCCAGGCGCTTTGATTGCCAACGCGCTAAACGTTCCACGAAGCTTGTTCACTACCAATGTGGCAAGTGCCTCACCTTCTACATCTTCGGCAATAATCACAATCTCCTTCTTTCCGGCCTGCATGATCTGCTCAAGCAACGGAAGAAGTTCTGTCTGTGCAGAAGAGATCTTCTTGTCGGTCAACAAGATCACTGGATCCTTCATTTCTGCTTCCATCTTGTCCGGGTTCGTGATCATGTACGGCGACACGTAGCCCTTGTCGAATTGCATTCCCTTCACAACCTCTTTCTCAAGTCCGAAAGTCTGCGATTCCTCGACCGTAATAGGAGATTCCTTTCCTACCTCAGCGATTGCTTCGGAAATAAGCTTTCCAACCTCTGGGTCCTGTGAAGAAATCGTGGCTACCTGTGCGACCTCTTCGTCAGTCTTTACAGGCTTCGCCATTTTTTCAATCGACTGCGCAACAGCCGCAGTTGCACGCTCAATTCCACGACGAAGACCCACTGGGTTTGCTCCAGAAGCCAAGTTCTTCATTCCCTCTTCAATCATGGCTTGTGCCAAGACCGTTGCGGTTGTAGTTCCGTCACCAGCGGCGTCGTTCGTCTTGGAAGCAACTTCCTTCACAAGCTCCGCACCAACATTTTCGAACTTATCTTCAAGCTCAATTTCCTTGGCAATGGTCACACCATCATTCGTAATAGTTGGTGCACCAAAGCCCTTGTCGAGTACCACATTGCGACCCTTGGGCCCGAGCGTCACCTTAACGGCGTTTGCGAGCTTATCGACACCAGCTTTGAGGGCGTCACGTGCATCTGCATCGAATGCGAGTTGTTTTGGCATAGCAGTGAGTTAACGAAGTAACGAATAACAGACTAAAGCGTGGCAAGAATGTCGTCGGCGGACACAATCAAATAGTCCTTACCATCAACAGAAACTTCTGTTGGTGAGTACTTTCCAAACAACACGATGTCACCCTTTTGTACGGGCATTTCTGCGCGGGATCCATCTTCCAACAACTTTCCAGGACCAACAGCAACAACCTCAGCCTGCTCAGGCTTTTCTTTATCGACAGTGTCAGGCAATACGATGCCAGATGCCGTTGTTGTTTCGGCAGAAGAAGGCTTGAGAACAACCTTATCGTGCAGTGGAGTGATCTTCATACTGCGTTCGTGATTAGATATTGTACGTAAGAAAATGGCTAACGGATGGGCGAAGCCCAACGAAATTAGCACTCGGCATTGTAGAGTGCCAATATCAACGCGTCAAGATAATACGCACACTCCTATTCACAGAAAAGAAAAATCCTGCGCCAATTCACATCAACACAGGTAAAAACCAAACTCTTTGTGCGGAAACCCAGAGAACAGGGCTGCTAGCGTCTCGCCCGGCGCAACTTCTTCACGCGATACGGCGTAGATCCGTACGCCGGGAAATTCAGACCGAATCGCGCGTTCAAACGCCTCCGTCACGACGAGCGTAATCACACACAGCGAACCAAGTGCAACACCAAGTAACTCTGATCGATCACGTGCGTAGCGCAGTTGCAACAACGCCGTCTCAGGTGAATGGGCCACACACTGTACAACCCAAACATGTTGGTCCTGCACGAGTTCCAAATCTGGCAGCGGTTCTTGCAGCATCCCGCTCGGCTCCACACAACAGCTTGGCTCAGTCCACTCACTCCCCTTCCAGAGCGACCAGAACGTTACCTGCTGAAGCCAAGTGTGCTCTTGGCTTGAGAGCCGATCGCTCCAAAACACCGGAGCAACCAGTCGAGCCGGAACAAACGGTTCCCCGTATTGCCACGCTCGCGACACAGACGTCAGCAAAATACGCGCACGCGGATCCAACTCCGGAATGCGATTCACCTCAACGAACGGCAGTGAGCGCACGGCACGTTGCCCAACACACCGAAGGAGTTCGCCTAACCCAGACGTGCGATGAGACAGAGCGCCAACCGAACGCTGTGCAGCCCTCAACAACTGCCGCCGAAGCGACCAGTCTAAATCTCCCAAAAGCAAGGTCTGCCCCACCTCTATTTCCAAAGTACGACTCATCGTTCACCCCCTCCTGAACAATCAACTCCGCGAAGATGTCAGATGTGTGTACGTTTGTCCACCAATAGAAGCGGCAAAGAAAGCACAACAACAACGAGCGACATTCCAGACCACAACGTCCACAAAAAATGATCGAACAACGAGATGATTACCAAAAAAAGCACCGCAGCAATCAAAATAGGCGTCGAATACGTGAGCTCTCGACGAACAATATGGAACAGCCACACGACAAGACTGAACAACAAAAACAGACCCACAACACCGAGCTCAATCAACAGAACAAGACCCACAACATGCGGTGGTTGCAAAAGATATCCAGGCAACTCGGCATCGTATTCGTGCAACGCAACGGTCGCATGACCAAGCCCATATCCCATAACAGGTTGCTGCGTGAAGAGATCCCATCCCCGTTCAAAAAACTGCACACGCTCACTCACCGACTTTTCTTCGAGACGTGAATCAAACCCCACCCGCGTTTCGAGCAGTGGTCGCAGTCCCGTCAACAACAACACTGCCACACAACCAATGACGACGATCGGACCAATCCACCGCTTCCAGTATGGCACTGTTCCCACAGCGGCCGTAGAAATAATCCAAACAACAACTGCGAGAGCCAGGGCTAGCCAGGCACTTCTGGAAAACGTCACAACCAATCCTGCAAGCAGCAAGGCAAACACACCAGTAGTGAGAACCATCCATCGTCGCTCAAATCGCAATACGCCCCAAAGAGCCGCAAACGCACCGACCGCGAGCCAAGCCCCCAGAATATTCGGATGAGGGAACATTCCATAGGCTCTCAAGTAGCGTCCAGAAAGTGCTTCCACAACCGGCACACCCAATGTGCCAGGCGTGTGCGCAGCAACACCAAGAAGTACCGAACCCCACACTTCTTGTACACCAAATTGGATCAACGCCAATATAGCCTGAACACACATCGTGATCAGAAATGCCCAAAGCACCTTATGCTCTGAAGGTCCACGATGAGCACGAACAAGAAGCAACACAAACAACAGCACGCCAGCAACAATCTGAGTCGCCTGCTGAAGTGCCAATAGAGAGTCACTCGCTACAACAACCCACACAACAAGCACCCCAAGCGCTCCAAACGAAGCGACCCAGGCCTTACGAAAAGCAGCGACAACAAGGCGCCAATGAAGCAACGCAACACCACAGATCAAAAGAGGCACTCCGTACAAACGGATCGTTGCCAAATCCCACACATACCCATGCACTTCTTGTACCCGAACAACCCAGACAATCTGCCAAGGCAACAAAAAAACGAGGGCCGGAATCGACCAGGAACGCAACCAATCAGCGAGCGTTCGCAGCGACATACGCACGATCCATCTGTGGAGCGCCCTGCGAAGAAGGCGTGTCTAAGCCATATTCACCAGAAAGCCGTTCAATCTTCTCTCGATACGCTGCTCGTCCATCTTTCGAATGAAACTTGAGCAAGTCGTCGGTAATTACAACATTCGTGCCATTGTTTTTATCGCGACCCTGAGCACGAAGATGACGCAGTTGTGTTGCCTTTGCAGAACGTTCCGCCCAATCCCCTAGTCTGCCAGATAAAACACGCTCCAGTCCAAGACGAACACGTTCTCGCCAAGCAGAAGCAGGAGCTCCCCACATTCCAGGAACAGAATCGATCATGGCTGTGTGGGGTAACGAAGGACTCACCCAGTGCTGATTCACAAAACGAAACTCAGAAAACGAGCCGCGATCCAAGACAGGTCGCACAAAATTAGTCCAAAGGGTGAAATAGGGATCACGAGGAGCCAATGTCAACGGAAGCATGTGCTGTGCTTCACCGACGGTCGCATTAAACGAAAGGCACAGTTTCTCAGCGCGATGATCATCGGTAATGCGATCGCCACGCAAAAGCGCCAAGATGTTCATCACAAACCGCACAAACCACAAACGACCCTTTTCTGCGACCAGATACAGGTCGATATCACTTTCTGCGTGCACCTTGTCGATTGCTAAAAAGTTACAAGCAGAAAACAATCGCAAAAACGGCACAAGACGAAAGCGCTTGCCCCACTTCTTCAAAATCCGCCAATGATTCATGGCAAACCGTGCGCCTGCGTGTCGCATTGCCACCAGTTCAGAAACACGACCTCGTAACCCAATATATCCATCCTGTTCTTCTACACGATCTCGCAACAGAGGATCCTCACGAAGCGCTTCAACGACTTCTCGAAACGAACAGCAAGGCTCAGCAACACGTTCTTCCTTCGAGACATCAGATAATGCAGCAAACCCAGTTGGTGCCACAAGATACCGCCAAATCTCAAGCGGAGTTAACGGCGTGTCGAGCGTATCGAACACAACTACCGTTCTCAAAATAGATCGCGACAACTCAGTCATACCCACAGGATATCACGCCTTTGCGCTTGCCCATGGGGAAATCTCCAACTAGGATCGACGAGACCAGGAACATTCCGGGGGAGGAAGACATGGGCAATCCTGGAAGCTCTTTCGAGCAGCGTATCGGAGATTTCAGCTGGGGTGATTTCTACCCCAGCGATACGGCAAAGCTGCTCAGACAGCATTTGGCACCCATCACAGCAGCGCGTGGACTACGTCCAATGCGCCTAGAAATTGGACGCCTATGCATCGTGCAGGGCGTACCAGAACCATTGCCGTTCGATCTCTCGACAGCGGCATCGGTACGATTCTGGAGGGGTGAAATCAACACCCCCGAATCGTTCGATTTGAACGGGCCGCGAGAGCCAACAAGATGGGGTTACGACATCCTCGAAGAGCATCTTCCGGACACAGAAGATCCACGGGATGTGCGGCAACACCTGCGGACACTGGCCGACGGAACGCTGCATGCTTCGCAGGTAACAATGGCGGAGCTACCAGAGGCACGTCGAATCCGGCTTGAGCGATGCTTGATGGTAAGCCTGCGTTTTCTGGTGCACACACACACGCAGAAAAAAGCAGACAAAGCCCTTCGAGCAGCAGGAAAAGCGCTCGTCATGCTCTGGGCTGCCGGCACCCCGTTCGTCGGGATCAACGAACGCGGAACACCGCTCATCGGCCTGTTGGGAACGACTCCCAGCTAACAGGCCTTCTTTTTTTTACTTCTTCAACAACGGCGCGAGGTACGTTCCCGTGTGACTCTTGCTTACCGACGCCACATCATACGGCGTGCCTTCTGCCACAACTACTCCACCTCCAGAACCACCTTCTGGCCCCATATCGATCAGCCAGTCAGCAGACTTGATCACGTCGAGGTTGTGTTCAATTACTAACACGGAATTTCCAGCATCTGTGAGCGAGTTCAACACCGAAAGCAGCTTTCGAATATCTTCGAAGTGAAGACCGGTCGTCGGCTCATCGAGAATATAGAGCGTTCGTCCAGTTGCGCGACGTGAAAGCTCTGTCGCCAATTTGATTCGCTGTGCCTCACCACCAGACAGCGTGGTCGCAGACTGTCCAAGTTCGATATAGCCGAGCCCAACCTGCATCAACGTATCCAATCGCTTTTGAATCGTCGGGAGTGCATCGAAGAACTGCACAGCCTCCTCAACCGTCATGTGCAACACATCCGAAATCGTCTTACCTTTGTAGTGAATCTCAAGCGCCTGACGATTGTAGCGCTGACCCTTACATTCCTCACACTCAACATACACATCAGGCAAGAAGTGCATTTCAATGCGCACCAACCCATCTCCCTGACACGCCTCACAACGACCTCCCTTTACGTTAAACGAGAAGCGCCCTGACTTATACCCGCGCATTTTTGCCTCTGGTGTAGACGCAAACAGTTCACGAATCGGCGTAAACGCACCCGTGTATGTGGCCGCATTTGAACGTGGTGTACGACCAATAGGTGACTGATCGATGCGGATGACCTTGTCGAGATGCTCAAGGCCCTGAATCTCCTTATGTTTTCCGGGTAGATCTTTTGCTCCGTGAAAATGCGCCGCAAGCGCCTTCCCAAGAATGTCATCTACTAAGGTAGATTTTCCGGAACCAGACACTCCAGTCACACACAATAACGTTCCAAGTGGAAATGCCACGTCAACATTCCGAAGGCTGTGTTCCTCTGCTCCTTTCACCACCAATGCTTTTCCGTTTCCCTTTCGCAACTCTGCCTCAGGTCGCACAGGAATGGCTTCTGCACCAGACAGGAAGGCGCCCGTCACACTATTTGGATCTTTCTTCAACTGAGCCGGCGTTCCTTGCGCAATGATGTTTCCTCCATGTTTTCCAGCACCAGGCCCAACATCGATCACCCAGTCCGCCTCTTCAATCGTTGCCTCGTCGTGTTCAACCACAATCACCGTATTTCCAAGGTCACGGAGATGCTTCAACGTCGCAATGAGTCGATCGTTGTCTCGCTGATGCAATCCAATCGACGGCTCGTCCAAAATGTACACCACACCTGTAAGCCCAGAACCGATCTGTGTTGCAAGACGAATACGTTGTGCCTCTCCCCCTGAAAGAGTGTTCGCAGAACGATCCAACGTCAGATACGAAAGACCCACATCTGTTAGAAACGTTAAACGCGCCACAACTTCTTTCAGAATCTGAGCCCCAATTTTCTTCTCCTGTGCCGTCAACTTTAACGAATCTTTGTGTGACCCACCAAAGAACTTCACCGCCTCATCTACAGGAAGTGAGGTCACTGTCGCGATATCTTTTCCTCCCACCAACACAGAAAGTGCCTCTGGCCGCAATCGCTTTCCCTCACATTCAGGACATTCGTGGATGCGCATGTAGCGCTCAATTTCCTTACGAATATAGTCAGAGTCGGTCTCCTTATAGCGACGCTCAAGATTGTTGATCACACCTTCAAACGTCGTCGAAAACACACGATGACGACCATGCGTATCAGTTCCTTCAATTGTGTAGACCTTCTTGCCAGAACCATACAGCACGACCTTCAACGCCTTCGCAGACAGGTCCTTCACAGGTGCGCGCACATCAAACTGTTCCTCTGTTGCAACCGCCTCTAGAACACGCTCGTACCACAACGTGCGACCAGACGTCGTAGACGACCACGGTCGAATTGCTCCTTCAGCAACGGAAAGTTTTTTGTTTGGAATGACTAAATCAGGATCAACCTCAAGTTTTGTTCCAAGTCCAGAACACTTCTGACATGCCCCATGCGGAGAGTTGAACGAAAAATTACGTGGTTCAAGCTCAGAAAGACTCACCCCACACTCTGCACACGCAAAGTGTTCAGAGAACAGTCGATCCTGTTTCTTTGGATCCTTCTCATCTGGAAAGTGCAACGTAATCAGGCCATTACCAAGATCGAGTGCTGTTTCAAGAGAATCGGCAAGACGTGCCTTATCGGCAGACGTACCTTCTAACTGCACACGATCCACAACGACCTCAAGCGTGTGCTTACGTTGCTTATCAATATCCAAGTCCATCGCCTCTTCAATCGGATACACATCGCCATCGAATCGAACGCGGGCATACCCAGAACGAGAAATACCCACGAGCGCATTCTTATGTTCCCCCTTCTTATCACGCACGAGCGGAGACAAGAGTAAGAATTTTGTTCCCTTCGGATACTCCAGAATCGCGTTCAAAATCTGCTCATGTGTTTGCTTATGAACCGGCTTCCCACATTCTGGGCAGTGAGGAATACCAACGCGAGCATAAAGCAAACGAAGGTAGTCATAGACTTCCGTGATCGTTCCAACCGTAGAGCGTGGATTTCGGGAAGCAGATTTCTGATCAATTGAAATAGCCGGAGAGAGGCCAGTGATCTGTTCCACATCCGGCTTATCCATAATGCCCAAGAACTGTCGTGCATACGCCGAAAGCGACTCTACGTAGCGGCGCTGCCCTTCTGCATACACGGTATCAAACGCAAGAGACGACTTCCCAGAACCAGAAAGTCCCGTAATCACAACAAGCTTGTTACGTGGAATATCGACATCCACGTTTTTCAAATTGTGCACGCGTGCACCTCGTACAGAAATCATGTCCTGGCCGGTCGCAGCACGAGTCGCTGCTGTTTTTGAAGAAGTCGTTTTGTTGGTCGTAGATCGAGTCATAATCAGTAAACAAACACAGGAGCATTGCATACAACAATGCGAATACGACCCTAGCACGCATGAGGCATCGATTCAATCCTGAAAACGACCCAAAAGAAAAAGGGCGTGTCACAACGAAGTGAACACGCCTACGGACTCACGAACAAAGTACGAGTCAGCTCCAGCGATGCTGCGACGGATCGAATCGACCGCTGCGGCTGGAATAACCGCTGCGACCGAAGCCGCCACCGCCATGACCGCTATTACCCCGATGACCACCGCCGGAGCGACTACCAGAACGCCGCGTGCCGCCGCCATGCGTTCCACCACCCGAGAACAGCGCCAGCAGATGAGACGCCTGCGCGGGAACCGTGAAGTGCTTCGGATCGTCACCACTCAGATCGGTCGACGTCAGACGTCCAACCTCACCGCGCAGATCTCGATCACAACGAAAGTGCGAGACCACGGTCGTGAAGACGCGGTTCTTCGTACCGCCTCGCCACTGCAACAGCACGTGGTTCACGCTGGAACGGTAGTCGTCCGAGTCGATGTCGCGCATGACGCGAGCCGCCACTTCACGCAGATCGACGTCCGTGCCCTGTGGCACCACGATCGCTGCAGCACTACGGTCCTTCGACAGCTGCATGCCACCGAGATCCAGCGCGGCCGAGGCATCGAAGACCTCGAACTCCATCGCCTTCACCAGACGACCGAGCGCCGTTCGGCGATCGATACTCGCGTCCGGATTCACCTGCTTCGTCAGCAAGTGTTCCAGAACGAGCGACAGATGCCGAGGCCCCGAACGCCCCATCGTGAGAGACACACACTCCCGTGCGAAGGAGGACAGCTGGCCCCACTCGATCCAGCAGCCATTGATGGCAGCGACGTCTCGCTCCATGCCCCGGTAGCCGTGCCCAAGGGCGCGAGCAACCGCGAAGGTCGCATCGAGCGTCGGCTCCACGAGGATCACCGGTCGCACGAGATCGGTCAGCCAGCCGTCCGGCACCAGCTCCGTCACCGACGTAGCACGCGTATCGCAGAAACGCCACGCGTCATCGTTCACGTCCGGCATGAACGCCTGCTGGAACGAGCGCCCCACAGGTGCCGCCGACGCCACATGCGTGACCATGTCACCCGCGTTGCGCCAACCCATAAGCAAACGATCCAGGCCGTTGAAGCGGGGCCGGCAGTGGCTGCCCACCAGCGCGACCTGCGTCTTGCGACCGAAACCCTCCGCGATATTCGCCGCCCGCGGTCCACGAAACGGGTCGGCATCCCGATCCACGTTCACGAGCTCGTGTCCACCCGCGAACAACACGGCCGGCAATGCGTACCGACTCGAACTCTCAAGAAGAAACAAGTCCTTCTCCCCTGATTTCAAGGCCTCTTCGAAGGCCCGCCAAAGTGCGATGTGCTCAATCAAACGTCACGACCAACACGGCCGCTACGCGTCGAACATCTGACCATATTGACACAAAAATTCGAAGTGTCAAGTAAGATCACCGCACCGCTCGTTTGGGCTACCGCACAGAAAATGCGTTCAACACTTCCGTGTAATGGCCGTTATCTTGATGTTTTTCTCCGGGATCGTGGATCTCAACAACCATCGTTCCTAAATCAATAGCCGTGATTGTTGTGGACTCATATCCGATCACTCCCGAAAACGTCACTGCTGGATACCCATCAACAGTTGTGTCCGTCGCACCGCCAGTTGCATCAATGTAATAGGCAGGCGCAGAAGAACCATCGTACACGTCCTGCAACAATGTCTCAGCATCTTTTGTGCGTGTTCGAACAAGCAAACCAGATGTCACATGTGTGTGTCCGTGCACATCCGTATCGTCAGTTGGCGAAAGCACATCTTCCGTTGCACCCGTTGTCACATCCCAACCTTGAGGAAGATCGATTTCAAACCCGGCTGTCGTGTTTTCGTACACACGTGCAGTTGAGGAAGGAGTCTCTTCCGATTCCTCAGTCACCTCTTCTTCCTCGGATACATCTGCGGAATCTTCAGAAGATTCCGCTTCTTCCACATCGGTAACTTCCTCTTCTTCTGGCTCCTGAGACGCCTCAACATCCTCTGACTCAGGCTCACCACCCCCGCGTGCTGCTTGTTCACGCAATTCCTCTGCCCGATCCTGCGCGGTCTGTTCCGAAGTATCACCGAACACACTTTCAAACACACTTGTTCCAAGAACTGTAAGCTGGCTTCCCACCAACATCACAAGAGCGCCAATCACAAGACCAACGAAAATCCCTTTGATGTAGCGCTTGCGCATCTGAGCTTTACTGTAGGTCATGCCAAAAGAGTAGCGAATTTTGCCACGCGAGAAAATACGACAAAAAGAAAAAGCCCATGTGTTGCCCCTACACATGGAACTAGTCGGCGGTGAGCAACCGCATCAGCTCGGCCTTGTTCGGCCCTTCGAGAAGCGAGGCCGGGAACGTGAACCGCTCCAGCATGCCCGCATCGACTCCGAAGGCTTCGCGCAGATCCGGCATGCCCGCTCGCGACACCAGCGTGATCTGCGACACGGCCGCTCTCGTACCCTTCGGACTCGGCATCCAGCGCACCGCGACGCGGCATACCTGCGTCCCTTCTGCCTCTTCGTCGAAGAGCGCAATCGCCGCAATCTCGTCGATGTCGTACACCTGTGCCCGAGTTGCGTCGACAATCAGCAAGTTCCCGTCACGGTGAGCAGTATCCACGAGCACCTCGCAGGCCGGAAGCACGATCGACATGTAATAGTCGACCCGCCGCTTCAGATCAGCGCGTGCCTTACCCGGCTCACCAATCAGAGAAACTGCCCACACTTCACGAAGGCGCTCGAAGACACGACGCTCGAAGGCACGATCACCGAGCTTGTCACGAAGACCGGCCAGCGCAGACACGACGGCCGAGTAGGCCTTCAGGTCCGCACGCCAAGCGCGCAAAGCGTAGTCGATGATCTCTCCCAGTGGCGTGATTGAATCCCACTGGTCCCGCTGGTGGTAGACGATCGATGCATCGTCCAACATGCCAGCGTACACGATGCCCTCGGCACGCAAGAGTGCGAGCAACGCATCGGTTGTCGGCGGAATCACGACCATCATCGAACGACCCGACCCACCAAACTGCTGCGACAACGTGTGCAACAGTCGATGATCGACGATCGCCGTCAACGACGGCGCTTCCCCAGGTCGAGTCATCAGGTACGTATCCGCTTCCCACTCCTCCTCCATCCGTTGCAACACGAAATCATCGGAGGGCTGCGTACCGCGCACGGCAATAACTCGCACATCGGTATGCAGACATTGCCGCACCCAACCTTGCAAGCCTGGTCCGACCCGGTGTCCGAGGACCACCAGATCAACGCCGCGTGGCGGTTCCAGTTCCTCGAGCGGCCTCGTGTGCACCACGAAGGTCGCGCCTGAACATGGCAGTTTCGCTCCCTTGGGGAGCCTCGGGGGCAGGGGCATCGCTGCTCCTTCTCTGGCTTTGGGACAACGGTCCCTTTTTCAGTTCGCCTCAATGAGAGGCGACGGTACAGTCAGTACCAACAACGCTGGTAAACATGAAACACTTCTGAAAGAAAGTCAAGATATTAACCAAGAACTTCCTGCAAAAAAATCTCAGAAAAAGAAAACGCCCGGCACGTTGTACGTACCGGGCAACAAACCCCGACGAAAGAGCGAGAGGAAGTCGGAAGAGTGAAGGAGCGAGAGCGAGGCAGACCGACCACGTGCCCAATGCGGCCGATCTTTAGCAGCGACTAGCTGGCGTTATTGCCGCGCGTGAACGCGCGGCGAGCGGTCCGCGAACCGGCCGGGGAACCAGCCTTCTGACCAGCGCCCTGTCGGCGAGCCGAGCCCTTGCGGCGGCGGGTGCCACCTTCGGCGGAACCGGCCTGGGAAGCCGGCGCGTCCGGGGAGGACGCTTCGATCGCCTTCGGCGAAACCGGTGTGGAGGGCAAAGCGCGGGTCAAGTTGGCCAAGGCCTTGCGCAGGTCATCCCACGCCCGACTACCCATCGTGAGCTCTTCACCCACGATGAGCTCCAAACCACCCACGAGGGCGGCCAGGACCTGCCACACCTTGAGCTTGTTCCGCTTCTCCGTCGAGTCGGCGTCCGCCGGCGTGGTGAACGATGTGACCAGGCTCACCGCCTGATCCACGTCCAGGTCTGCCTCGCGGCAGAGGTACTCGATGAGCCCCTGCCGCGTGCGATCCTGAATCTCGTTCGCCAACTTCAGGATCTGCGCGAACGGGTGCCCCTTCTGGTGGACGCTACGCAGAACGAACACCGAGAGCAGGAACACGGCCCGGGCCTTGAAGGCCCGTTCGCGCCCATCAAACCACGCGATCGCCTCGCCCGCAGCCTGCTTCAGCTTGCCGCTCACACCCTTCAGACGCGGCAGTCCACGCAGCGCCGCCTCGAGCACCTCACCCTGGTTGTCCTGACGACCGAGGTCGTCGAAAACCGCCTGGACGAGATCCTCGAGTTCGACCTTGCGCGGGATCTGGACGCTCTGCTGGAGCTGGCGCCGGAACGCGTGCCCGAACGGCTCGGTCCCCTCGGTCGGCAACCGCAGGTCGTCCGAACCCAACTGGTGCTTGGGGCTGCGCAGTCGCTGCGACCGCTGCATTCCACGCACCAGGAAGAGGGCGAGGAACGCCAAGCCGACCGGGATCAGCTCCTGCAGGTCTCGCTTACGAGCCCAGGCCTTCTGCCGTGCGACTGCCGTCTTGGTCTCGCGAGACGACTTGGTGGCCCGCATACGCAGGACCTCCATGTTCGCGTCCCACACGGCCAGCCGGAGCGAAGCCAAGGAGCCCGCAACATCGATGTCCTCGACATCCGTGTTGAGGAAGGCCTCGACGCGCATCCCGAGCTCGCAGATGCGAGCAGCGCCCGACTTGCGCCAGGCCTCCGCCTCGACGGACTGGTCGTCCTCCTCGTACTTCCAGACCAGCCCGACCTCGAAGCCGAGGTCCCTCCACAAACCCTTCTCGACGACCATGAGCGGGTTGCCGTCGTCATCGAGCAAGACCTCGCCTTCAGCATCCCGCTGCGGCTCGTTCGTGACCCAGCCCACGAGCTGGGCGTAGGCGCCCTCGAGCGCCTCGATCTCCCGGGCGTAGATCTCCGTCAGATCAACCGGGTCACGCTCGACCGGCTCGGCCACGACCTCCGACCTGTCCGTGCGCCGCCCCTTCGGGGCGAGCGAGCGGATGTAGGCCAGGGTCGCGTCCATCGTGCCGTCGAAGACCTGCCGGACCGGCGCCGCGTCGACCTTGGCAGCCTTGTAAGCCACCTTGAGCCGATCAGCCGCCCGTTCGGCCTCCAGGAGCTCGCGACCCGCCTCGTCGCGCGCTTCCGAAGCGGCCCGGACGAGGGCCTGGTAGACGGCGGGATTCCCCTCCGCCTGCGCAGCCTTCGCCTCGAGCTCTGCAGACACCGTAGCCTGCGCGCGGGCCGCCTCCATGGCCCGGGCGAAGATCTCTCCGGCCTCTCGGATCTCCTCGCTGAGCTCACGCCCGCTCAGCTTGGGCTTGGCCACCTTGGCCGGGATGGGCGCCTGCTCCTCGACCGAGCGCACCACGCGCCCGGTCTGGAAGTCGAAGCCCTCGAACGCGCCGGCAGCGGCGTCGCTCTTGAGGGCCTCGAGGGCGCCCCCCAACCCCTGCAGCAGGCCGGCGAGGCCCTGGATGTCTACCTGGGACATAACACACTCCTGTAGTCCGCTTCTCGAAACGCGGATCTACAATCATCAAATTGTGAGAGAACGCGGTGACAACGGGCGACGCCCGCTCACCAATCGGCACACCACGCGGTGTACCCTCGACCACTCCCACCACGGTCGTGAGAGAAATATAGCATATATTATATTTTTGTCAATAGTCTGCAGGAACCAAAAAAAAGCGACTGCTCTAAACAGTCTAAACAGAGAAATCGCCTAACATAAGACAAAAGAAAGAGGCCCAATGCTCTGTGGCATTGGGCCTGGTCCGAGAAAAGTACGACTTGGTCAACCGTGTCGGATACACGGCCAGTTGCAGCGGGTGGTCAGCCCGTGAAGGTGTTGGCACACCTCCGGTGGTCAGCCGGAGGCCCTTGGGCGTGCCTAGCCCTGCAGCGCAGCGAGCTGCGCCTTGAGCTGCGGCAGGAGCAACGCGATCTTCTCGCGCAGCTGGGGATTGAACCCCTCGTTTCGCGGCTGATGAGCCGGCTTCGACGGACGCTCGTGCCGACGCGGCCGACGATCACCGAACGGCATTCCTTCGAGAAGGCGCCGACTCTCGTCAGCCTCCCGAATCGCAGCCTCGTGCGCCTTGCGAGCCTCTTCGAGCTCGCCGACGAGCTCGTTGAAGAGATCCATGTCGACGGACTTGCCGTCGACGATGTCGAAAGCCATCTGGATCGCCTGAGAAACCACGTCGTGATCCCCATGGAGCGGGAACCGCGTGTAGTAGCCCAGACCAGGCGACAGCCGAAGCAGCGCCCGGATATCCTGCTGATCACGGCGCACCATGACCGACAGGATCAACGAATCGGCCCGCTGCACCACGAGAGCACGCTGCGGACCAACGTTCATCACCCAGAAGGCACGCCCGATCTGTGACAAGACGTACGGCTCATCGAGCGCCAGACACATCCACGCCACGTCCGGCGTCAGTGCCTGGTCATCATCATCCTCAAGCACCGAGAAGCGATCCAATGCCTGCGCCGCCGAAGTGGCAGCCACGACATCGACGAAGGCCTGCTGGTGCGCCTTGAACGTCGCCACGACCGGATCCTTCGCGGAACACCCGGCCATCCACCAGTTGAACACCTGGCTGAAGATGTCGTAGTAGTCCTTGCCGCGAGGCGTTCCCTTGATGGCCTCGAGGACCATCAGGGCATCGCCGCTGACGCTATCCCACACCTCGACGTTGGTCGTCGCGGCATCGGCAGCGAGCTCGAGCTCGGGAGTGCACGCACCCCGCAACTTGAGCGCCGCGGCCACGCCGCCCATGGACGCCTGAGCGACCACGGTGACGTGAGGGGGCAACTCGAGATCCGCACCCGCATTCTCCGACATGACCGACGCGACGGAATCGCCATCAACCATGTGGTGGGTCGTGATGGCCCCCAACGTGACGAGATCCGCAAACTCGATCTGCGCGCGGTCGCGGTCCACTTCCCCGAGGGGTGGCGGCGGGGTGCGGTTGAGCACCCACGAGACGGTGTTGCGGTTGTCACTCAGGAACCGAGCCTGCGCCCAGTTAAGGACCTCCGGCATAACCGGGATCCCCAACAAGACCACGTGCCCACGCACCATCTCGCTCGGCTTACGGTGTCGCGAACCCTGAGGGACCGGCCGGAACCACCCGGTCGACGCCCAGTAGGGCAGGTTGCTGCGCCGCGACCGCTGCTGCCCACTCTCGCCGTTGCCATTGCCGCGCGCGTCGCGGTCCGCCGGTCGGGGCCGCCGACCGGAACCGGGGTTGCCGTTGCGCGGGCCACCATCACGTCGGCCCTTGGGGCGACCGCCACCCTCACCCCCCTTCTTAGGAGCGGGCTGCAGCGCCTGATCGGCGCCAGTGTTGTTGGCATCCACCGCAGCAGTCTGCCGCGGCGGACGACGCTCACCCTGTCCCGCACCACGGCGGGGACGGCGGCTGCTACGACGGGTCCCACCCTCAGCGGTACCCGGCTTCTTCGTGCTGTCAGACATGGATCACTCCTCCACCCCCCTGCAAAAGCGGGGGCGTTGCATGCCACTAGTTGACCTTGTCAATGCCCTCTTCCTCGAAACGGAGAAAATGGAATGAGGACGAACGAACGCGGAAACACTCCGCGCATAGTTGAAATATACAACATATATAATAAAAAGTCAATACCCTCAAAAGAAAAGAGTAGAAAAACAAATAAGCACAAAAAATGCCTTTTCTAAGGCAAATAAACGGTATAACAAGAAGAAATGGGTGTTATCGAGTCACCTCTCGACTCCCATCGTAGTACCCTTCTGTTACTTGGATTGTTGCATCCAACGGAAGAATCTCACCCCGCTTTGCAGCAGTTTCTATCTCTTTATTACTCTGGACGGGCTTTACACCTTCTGCTGTCGAAAGAGTGATATGCGGATACGCATTTTCAGATGCATTATTCTCGACCAGTAGTGCATCAATTGCATCGGTTGTGACACGCCCCTTCACATGAATGGAATGTTTTACACCGACTGAAATACCGTTGATTCCATCGTCCGGCTTGTACTGAATGGTTGAGTGATGATACTGCTCGTTCGGATGAACAGGAGGAAACGCCGCCTTCAGAGCTGCAACATCATCTACAAACAACGCAGTGTACACCACCCGCTCACTATTTCGATTCTTGGAACTTCGTGGATGTTTATCAGACGAAACACGTTCTTTTTTTTGTGAGTCAGAGTCGTTCAATCCTTCAACAATCGCTAATTTCACATCTTCAAGAGAGAGCTTCGTTGGCTCTGTTCCTTCTGGATCAATTCCACCATTTTGCACCGTACGAGACGTATCGTCTAAATACCACATTGGGAAGTCATCCGTCCGCGCACGATCACGAAGCTTACTCGCATCAAATTCACTCTCATGCATGTTACGCGCCTTAGCTTCTGCCAATCGGATTCGCTCAGCAACACCCGCCAGATCCAACGTTAACTGCTGATTCGTAACCACATTGATATGGCCACTCGCAAATCGTTGAGCAACGATGTCTGCTTTGATATTCGGATGCGCCTTTAGAAAACCAACCATTCCCTTACGATCAGAATCAATCGTAAGTGCGCGTAACTCCTTCCCACGAAATGGAATAAGAAACGCATCCACCTTTCCTTCATCGAACTTCTTTCGATAGTCATCCGGCAATACATGATGCCGCATAGTTTCTTCCGCAAGATGCCCCAAAATCACGGGCTCGACGATATCGAATACACGCTGTGGATCCTCGGGATACTGACGCACCAGATTGTTCAATAATCCCGGCAACCCAAATGAACGGTCGATTGCATCTTTAGAAAGAACGCCCTTTCCCTCAATATCATCACGATAGGCAAAGCGAAGCAGCTTCTTCAGTGCCGGATCATCTTGGATCTTCAACTCCTTCGCAACAAGTTGACTCACACTCTCAGTCTCTTGTGAACGTGTCTCCCGATGGTGGTCGAAAACACCACCCAACATGTCGACAGGTAAGATCCCCTCTTGTTCAAGCTGTTCTGCCGTTTTTCCTTCAGGAGGTTGCCGAAAAAATGTCAGTACTGCTGTAGAAACGCCTGGATAGTACTTTTCTCCATACTTACGCAACAAAACGAGCGCCACAACCGTGTCGATCTGAAGACGCTTTGGCACAAAGATAGTCTGTATGGTCTTCTGCTCGTTTGACATGCGCTCAACGCAAATTCAGCACCATTAATCAAAACAATAATACCCTTAATTGAGGCATTTGTCAATTCACAAAAAGCGCTGCATACTGACTGCATGCCCGTCCCCCCAGACATCGAATCCGCGATTAAAGCATTCCCCCACCAACCTGGGGTGTATTTGTTTAAAACCGAGGCCGGAAAACCGCTCTATATCGGAAAAGCAAAAGACCTGCGCAAGCGCGGAGCCAGTTATCTTCGTCTTCATCAACTACCGTCTGGAAAGGCTCGCATGGTGATGAACGCGCACCACATCGATCACATTGTGGTGAACACAGAAGAAGAAGCTCTCCTGCTTGAAAACACACTCATCAAGCAGCACAAACCGCGCTACAACGTGATGCTGAAGGACGACAAAAACTTCCGTTACATTCGCATCGACTGGTCCGAAGACTATCCACGACTTTCAACGGTACGCCGCATCAGCGACAGCCGCGCGCACTATTACGGACCCTACGTTTCAGGTGGCTCACTCAACCGAACACTTCGCTTACTCAGTCGAGCCTTCAAAGTTCGCGACTGCACATTGAACCTCCGCGACGACACACCTAGCAGCTTTATCAAACGCCCCTGTTTGAAAAAGGATCTTGGACGCTGTACAGCCCCCTGCGTTCTCAATGAACTCACCGAAGAGCAAAAATACATTTCCAAAGAAGACTACACAGAGCAGGTTCGCCAACTGGAATCTTTTTTACGTGGAGATACTTCCGAGCTGATCACAGAACTCTCCACCAACATGAACAAAGCCTCGGAAGCCAAGAAGTATGAAAAAGCTGCCGACCTTCGCGACAAAATCCGCGACATCGGAAAGCTCCTTGGAAACCCGCAGGATGTTGTGAACGTGCCCTTTAAGGAGGCGGACATTGTTGCCATTGCTTTTGGAACTGATGAAGAAACAAGTGCCACTGCTGCGCGCATGGTGATTCGTAACAGCTCACTTGTTGCACGTGAAAGCTACACATTGTCTCGCGAAGCAAATCAAACGCCTGCCGAAGCCATGGAAGCGTTCTTGCTACAGTTTTATGGAAGCTCTACACAACTCCCAAAGGAAATTTTCGTTGAAACACTTCCAACAAATGTTGGCATTCTAGAAACCTGGCTTGGAACACGCGCCGGTTCACTCGAACTCGACCACAAGAACATCAAGATTTCAAAACCTGCACGCGGTGCCCGCCGACGTCTTACAGAGCTTGCGCTTACCAACGCAAGAGAAGTACGACAAAAGCACACACAAAAAGAGTCCGCCAACCTCGCCATACTTGAACGCACTCAAGAAGCACTCGGACTTGATCAACTTCCAGAACGTATTGAATGTGTCGATGTCTCACACGTGCAAGGTTCTAACCCCGTCGCTTCCATGGTGGTCTTCACAAATGGCCAGCCAGACAAAGATCAATATCGCAAATTCAAAATCAAGAACGAAGAAGCAGCACCCGACGACACGCGCCGTATGAAAGAAGTGTTACGACGACGCTTCACACATTCAACAGCACCTCACAACCCAGACGGAGACGCTGCAAAAACAGGTCATGGTGAAGAATGGCCACTCCCCGACCTTCTTGTACTCGACGGAGGAAAACCCCAGTTAGGAATTGGTGTCGAAGTCCTCAAAGAACTCCACCTGGAAAGTATTCCAATTGTGGCACTCGCCAAACAAGAAGAGGAAATCTTCTTTCCTGGCAAATCTGAACCACTTGTTCTTCCACTTACGGACCCTGCACTGCGACTCCTCACGCGTGCCCGCGACGAAGCGCACCGTTTTGCTGTGTCGTTCCATCGTGCACGTCGCAACAAATCAACCGTAACATCTGTCCTCGACTCTGTCCCAGGCATTGGCCCCAAAACCAAGAAACAACTCTTAGAAGAGTTTGGATCTGTACAAGGTATTCGCGACGCCTCCGATCAAGAAATTGAAGAACTGATCGGCACCGAAAAAACAGAGCGCCTGCGAAGATATTTGTAAAAGAAAAAGCCCGACCTCATCGATCAGAGGCGGGCAGAGCCGTCAGAGACGATACAAAAAGGTGCGACTGCAGGCTACAGGAAGACGAGCCCACCACCGGCATCAGCCGTGACCGGACCAGGCTGCGGCAGCTGCGAACCTTCTTCGGGCCGAGCGGAGGTGACCAGTGGATCGCTCACGCCGGAGATGAAGCCAGCGTTGCCGACGATCTTCAGGGGATCACCGGCCTTCGGGTCGCGCATCCCGTCCGTGCCGATCACCGCGTGGCCGAGCACGAGCTCGCGCTTCTCGCTACCCCACGTGACGGTCACGACGATCGCGAACGGCCCGTCGATCCGCATCGGACCCTGTCCGCCCGCGCTGCGCGTGGCCGAGTAGGCGGCACCGGAACGCAGCTTGAGGCCGTTCTCGTCCATGGCCAGCTCGGTCTCCTGCTGCGCCGCGTTGATCGAGATGTCGGTGCCCTGCATGTAAGCGCCGATGATCTCCTCGATCCTGCGGGTGTGCAACAGGTGCACCTTGGGAAACTCGACATTCCCCTCGCGGATCTGTTCCGCCCGGAAAGCCGCGACCGCCCGCGTTCCCAGCTCGAGGGGATTGTCCCCGGCATCGAGCAACGGCACCAGCCAGATAGTGCAATCCTTCATCGGATCACGCTCCCCGAAGCGGAGCCGGATCGCCTGCCGATCACCGAGATCCAAGATCTGCTGGCTGCGAGCCTTGATCCCGGGCACCTGCCCGCCCGAACAAAGACGAATCGTCGCCGGACCGAAGTAGTAATCCGCATAGAGCCACTGCCCCAGCAGGGACAGAATGCCGCACGCGGCGAACTCCACGTCGGTCGTCTCCGGCACCCGGATGCCGAACCCGGCCTTCTCGAGCTTGCCGTTGATGACCTTCGGATCCTTGTCGGCGACCGCGACGAGCGCGCCCGGGGGCAGCACGCTCTCGATCGCCGACAGGTCCATCACCTGATGCGACAGATCCCGCTCGCCCGTCGGGCTCGGCAGGGCCCAGCCGTCGTGCTGGATCCCATTCTGGTTGGCGTAGTGAAGACCCGCCGCGAGGGCAGCGACGATCGGGGGACCCGAATAGACACGAGTCTGAACGTCCATGTTCAGCCCCTCTCTGCTGGCCGGCCGAGCCGACCCACGAATCGCAACGCACAGCGTCACGATGATGCGAATGTGACGCATTACCTTAAACCCGTATGCCCAGTGCACACGGAAGGTTATCTAGCGTCGTGAATTTTGTAACCACTTTTTATGAAAATGTCAAGCAGCCACTACTACAACTCAGCGCACATTCCATCCACACCTTGTATTGACTCCACCTTCGACACACCTGCTACGCTAGTTGGGCCTATGACCGATGCATTATCGGAGCCTCCGCTGTCACCACGAACCAGCGCTCCGTCAACTAACTTGTTTTTCGCTAGTACGAGCCGAAGCAACGCGCTTCGGCCTTGTCGTTTTTAAGCGCCTGGTTTGCGCTTAACTGCTCGATTTTTCCCTTTCTATGGCCTTCCGCACAAGCATCTTCGCCAAATCCGCCGGACTCTTATTATTGGCGGCCATGATTACGCTTTCTGCATTTGCAGGGATCGACGAACGCGCAACAGCAAGCGTTGTCGACACGCTCAGACTTCCTCCAGAACAAGCCATCTCGGCCGGAACCCCAGCAGAACAGCCAGTCCTACCGCCTGCCATTGCTGCGTCACCAGACGCAAAGTCGGTGACCGTCATCGACACAGGACTCACAATTCACGCAGAGGTCTATAGTGGCCAAGTAGCACAAGCTTTGGAAGAACTGAATATTCAACTTGCCAGCGCAGACCGAGTGACACCAAGCCGACAAGAAGCGATCGCGCATGGCGGGACCATTCTTGTAGAGCGTGCACGAACACTCACTCTTATCGATGGCGGAGAATCACAAGAAATTGAATCCACTGCAAAGACAATCCAGGAATTACTCGATGAACTCGACATCACCCTTGAAGAGAACGATCGCGTTGAACCAGCAGCAGACGCCAGCCTTCCAGAAACGGGCGACATTAACGTCATTCGAGTAACCACAGAAGAGGCAATCGAAGAAGAATCCATCCCCTTCGACACCATCACCACGGACGACAACTCACTTGAAAAAGGAACGTCTGTCATTGATCAAGAGGGAGAAAACGGACTGAAGCGTCTTACCTATGAAGTGACCTACGAAGACGGTGAGGAACTCGAACGCGAACTTATAGAAGAAGAGGTTCTTTCAGAAGCAACTCCAAAGAAGGTTCGTCGCGGAACAAAAGTAGCGGCGCCAACGCCAGCACCCGTTACAGGAACTCCAACGGGCAACATTCAGACAGGTCGTGCAACGTACTATTGGGGCCCAACAGCTGCCGCAAGCACGACACTTCCACGTGGCACAAAAGTACGTGTTACAAACACAAACACGGGCAGATCACTCGATGTAGTGATCGACGACACAGGTGGATTCTCCTACCCAACCGTGATTGACCTGCGAAGTGACCTCTTTCAGCAACTTGGAGCACCTCTTTCGGCAGGTGTCATACCGGTAACAGTTGAGGTCCTTCAATAACCAAAGAAATGCCTTATTTAAGGCAAAGAGAAATTTTTACATTGACAGAATCGACAGACCTTTCTACCCTTTAGCCACTACTAGAGCGAGCTGCGCGAAGGACTGCGACTTGGCGCTCGCACAACCGACTTATGAATTCAGCATTACTCATCGTTCAGATGGTATTGAGTGTCCTACTCATGCTCGTTGTCTTACTTCAAAACATGGGTGCAGGGCTTTCCGAGACATTCGGAGGAAACTCTTCTGTGCAAACCACACGACGCGGACCAGAGAAGTTTCTATTTACCGCAACTATTCTTATTGCCGTAGCATTCTTTGGCATTTCTGTTGCCATGATGTTCCTGGCGTAACGTACGCATGACAAACGATTCTCAGACGTCGGACACTCCCTCGTCGCCAACAAAAAAGGTCGCTACGGACATCACTCCGCCACGACCTGAAAAAATTGCTCGCAAAGCTCCTGAAGTACAGAAGCGAGACGACAAGCGCGAACTCAAAGCGAAAGCGAAAGAAGAACGCATGCGTCTTAAAAGTGAGCGTTCTGCTGCACGAGGAAAAAAGAACGCCGAAAAGAGCAGAGCAAAGCAAGACAAAAAGATCGCACAGCAAGAAGAGAAAACGCAGATCACAAAGGTGTTTCCTTCCAAAACACACTGGAAATACTTTCCTGTCATGCTCCGAACATGGGAGCGTCGCACGCTGTTCGCAGCGGGGTTCCTTGTGGCCATTGGACTCGTACTCGCTGTCATTGGAGCAGGCCGCACCTACCTCACTGCACTCCCACAAAACGGAGGTGACTACGTAGAAGGTGTGCTTGGCCAACCAGAAACGGTCAACCCAATTCTCCTTGCGAAAGACGCCGACCGAGATCTCGCTCAGTTGATGTACTCAGGTCTGATGCGTTACGACTCCAACCAGGAGCTGCAACCAGATCTGGCAGAATCATACGAAGTCTCTGAAGACGGGAAAAACTACACCTTCACCTTGCGACAAGACGCACTCTGGCATGATGGAGAACAAGTCACCGCAGACGACATTGTCTTCACAGTGCAGCTCATGAAAGACCCAGAAGTGAAGTCACCCCGACAAGCAGACTTCCAATCTGTTGCTGTCGAAAAATTAGACGACTTCACGGTGAAATTTACCCTCACCAAAGACGCCTTCGTTCCATTCCTTCGAGAGAACACAACATTTGGAATTCTTCCGAAGCACATTTGGCAAGACGTCACCCCTGCGCAAATTCCTCTCGCAGATGAAAACCTGCAGGTGATTGGTTCGGGCCCATTCCTGTTCAAGCAGTTCCGACGCGACACGACAACAGAACTAATCACGTCCTACGAACTAGAACGAAACAAGGACTTCTACGGACAAGTACCATACTTAGACACCTTTACGTTCAAGTACTACAGCAACTCAGAAAAGCTGTTGAGCGATTTCGAAAAGGGTCGCATTGACGGAATTCACACGCTGTCGCCTGCACAACGAGCCGCCCTTCCAGAAAACAAGCTCGACAACTGGAACATTATGGATCTCGAGCTCCCAAGTTATTTTGCGCTCTTCTTTAACCAAACAAAGAACGAAGCGCTTAAGGAACTTGAAGTTCGACAAGCACTCGGTGCAAGTCTGGACCGACAACGCATTGTTGACGAAGCACTTAACGGCGCTGCACGCGTCACAAATGCTCCTATCCTTCCTTCATTCCTTGGGTTTAACCCAGAAGTAGCGGGACTAGAACACGATGACGCACACGCCGCAGAACTTCTTGACGGAGCTGGCTGGACGCTCAACGAAGGAAATTCATTCCGAACCAAAGATGATCAAACACTGACAATTGAAGTTGTCATGCCTGATCACGATCCATTCCCACGTATTGCCGGTATTTTAACCGAAGAATGGGAAGCGCTCGGCATTGAAGTAAACATTGTCGCACTCGACAGTGCACTCCTACGAACAGAGCGTATTCGACCACGTAACTATCAAACACTGCTATTTGGACAGTCTGTAGCACACGACCCAGATCCCTACCCATTCTGGCACTCAACACTCCGCGAAGATCCAGGTCTTAACCTTACCTCTTACAAGAACCCAACGGTTGACGATCTCTTGGAGACCGCACGAAAGGAAGCAAATGAAGACGAACGTGTTCGAAAGTACGTCCACTTCCAAAACGAGCTCGCGGAGGACCTCCCAGCCATCTTCTTGTACATCCCAACGTACACCTACGCACTCGACACAGACGTGAAAGGTGTAGACATGAATGCTGTCACCTTCCCATCCGACCGACTCGCAGATGCAAACTTCTGGTACCGAAACGTGAAGTGGCGCCCAGCACCACAAGAAGAATCCGAAGAAGCAACGGAAGCGTCTACTGAATCTGACGTGGTAACCGAGTCTGAGGCAACAGAAGAACGCACAACAGACGAACCAACAGAGGAAGTAGCTGCAGACGAAGAGACATCAGAAGAATCAACTTCAATAGAAGAAGAACAAACTGAACCCTCACCGAACGAGGAATCCTAACAATGCTTTTTTCGCTCTTTGAGCGAATGGGAATGGGCCTATTCCCCTATTTACTCTCGTGAACACGAGTCCCCGTGTCTCACTCTGATAGAACAATTACATGAACGTACCGACACCAACGCCATTGCCATCGCGCAACCGCACGGCGTCTTCATCTACTGATATGACTATGTCCAACAAAACACTCGCGGGAAACGTATTGCGCTCCCGCCTCGTTCAGCGAAACAAACCAAAAAAGGTTGCCGCTGAGTCTGCACGCACGCAAACTGCACCCGTAGCAACTTCAAGCACATCAAGTGCAACAATTTCGGCCGCCTCGACACCAAAGCGGGTACCTGCCGACAAGCCTGCAGACAGACCGAGCCGTAAACCCTCCCCTGCCAAACGCGGACCATCCCGAGGAAAACCGGGTGGAAAGGGCGGGAAAAACAAGAAGATGCGTCCACGACCACAAGGCAATTTATTGCCACGCGCTATTCAGATGTCTCAAGTTGCGAATGTCACCGGACCAACTCCTCCAACAAAAACTCTAAAGGTAATTCCTCTTGGAGGAATGGAAGAGATTGGTCGAAACTGCATGATCATTGAGTACGACAGGGACATCATTATTGTTGACATGGGACTCCAGTTCCCAGAAGAAGACATGCCAGGAATTGATTACATCATTCCAAACATTTCGTATCTTCGTGGAAAAGAGAAATTCATTCGCGGAATCGTAATCACACACGGCCACCTCGACCACACCGGTGGATTGCCACACCTGTACAACAAGCTTGGAGCGCCTCGCATCTTTACCCTGCCATTCACGGCCGCCATGCTGAAGAAGAAGCAGGATGACTATCCAGACCTCCAACTCAACATTCACGAACTTGATGCAGACGACGAAGTAAAGCTAGGCGCATTTACCCTGAGCTTCTTCCGCGTAAACCACAACATTCCTGACTCAGTCGGTGTCGCCATCGACACACCGGAAGGAATGGTCATCAACACAGGAGACTGGAAATTTGACCACACGCCCGTCAACGAGCCAACAACAGAGTTTGGCAAGATTGCTGCACTTGGAAACCGAGGCGTAAAACTGCTGTGTTCAGACTCCACAAGCGTCATGAAGTCAGGTTATGCATTGTCCGAAAAGGTCATTGGAGAAAACCTCGACATCGCCATGAGTCGTGCCACAGGTCGAGTGATCGTTGGATCATTCTCCTCGCTGATCCCTCGTATCCAGCAGGTGCTCGACATCTCAGCAAAATACGACCGCAAAGTACTCATCGAAGGCTACTCCATGAAAACAAACGTGGAAATTGCCATGAAGATGGGATACCTCAAAGCGGACAAGCGACAGTTTGCAAACGCAAAGGAAATCAATCGTCTTCCGCGTGAGAAAATAACCGTGATGTGTACGGGAGCGCAGGGCGAAGAGAATGCTGCGCTGATGCGCATTGTGAACAACGAACACCGCTTTTTAGACCTGAAGACACAAGACACGGTGATCTTCTCGAGTTCTGTGATTCCTGGAAACGAAGCATCCGTGCAACGACTTCAAGATTCACTCGCTCGTTCCGGCGTAAACATTGTGCACTACAAGGAAATGGACATTCACACGGGTGGACACGCCACAAAGGAAGACACCAAGATGATGCTCCAACTCGTACGCCCAGAGTATTACCTTCCAATCCACGGAACGCAGTACTTCCGCCTGCTCAACGCACGTATCGCGCAAGAGATCGGACTTGTAGACGAAAAGAAGTCACTCCGACCCGACAACGGACAAATCGTTGAGTTTAAGGACGGAATTGGAAAGGTCACCGACCGACGTATTCCCGCCGACCACGTGATGGTTGACGGACTCGGAATTGGAGATGTTTCAAATGTCGTCCTTCGTGATCGCGCCATGTTAGCCGGCGAAGGAATGGTAGTTGTAATCGCTCGTATCGATGGCAAAACGGGAGCTCTTCTAGAAAAGCCAGATGTTATCTCTCGCGGATTCATCTACATGAAGGAAAACCAAAAATTTGTAGAGCAAATCCGCGGCGTGGCCGAGAAGATCTTAGAAACCAAAGATCCCGATATGTCTGCCAACGACGTCTACCTACGCGACAAATTACGCGACGAACTTGGAGAATACTTGCTCCAGAAGACACACCGTCGCCCAATGGTCCTGCCAATCATCATCGGGGTGTAGTACGCTATTGGCAGTATGAACTTGCGCACAGCAAACGTGCACAAGAAGCCAACTCAGTGATCTGCATTCTATGTCCCGAATTCTCTCTGGCGTTCGTCCTTCTGGCGATCTTCACATTGGAAACTATCTCGGAGCCCTCAAACAATGGGTCGAGCTTCAAAACTCTGGAGAACACGAAACGTTCTTCATGCTTGTTGACCTTCATGCGCTCGACACAATCGATGACGCTGAAACCCTTCGACAAAAAGTACGTGAAGTAGCTGCACTCTATGTGGGAGCCGGAATCGATCCCGCAAAGAGTGCCATCTTCGCGCAATCCGATGTACCAGCACATACACAGCTCATGTGGATCTTGTCTTCGCGCTCCAAAATGGGAGACCTCGAGCGCATGACACAATTCAAGGACAAAGCAGCGAAAGGAGGTGCGGAGCGAGTAAATCTCGCACTCTTCTCGTATCCGATCTTAATGGCCGCCGACATTTTGCTCTATCAAGCAAACCTTGTTCCTGTTGGCGACGACCAAGTGCAGCACCTGGAATTTGCACGCGACCTCGCAAAGAAGTTCAACAACACATACAACAAAGAGTTGTTCACGATCCCAGAACGCTTTGCAGGAGAACTTGGTGCACGTGTCATGTCGCTATCGCACCCAGAACAGAAAATGTCGAAGAGTGACGATGATCCAAAAGGCACTCTCCCACTCTTGGCAGATGACGACACATTACGCAAAAACGTGATGCGAGCCGTCACTGATTCAGGAGAAGAAGTGAAGGGCGGTGAGAACAAACCCGCGCTCAACAATCTGATTGAATTGTTCGCGGCACTCGAAGACACAACTACGCAAGCCATCGAACAGCGATTCGAAGGAAAAGGATATGGCGACTTTAAGTCCGCGTTAGCTGATGCGGTTGTTGAAACCATTGCCCCGATTCGCGAACGCGCACAAGCATTGCTCGCAGATACAGATGCGATCGACGCTCTCCTCGCCGAAGGAGCAATGCGCGCAAACGCGGTTGCAAACCAAACGCTCGAAACGGTTTCAAAAGAAGTGGGACTCCGATAATTCTCTTCAAAAAAAACCGCCCCGAGGGGCGGTTTTTTTTATTCGGCAGAACACTACACTGAGGACTTATCCTTCACGCCCACTCCAATCAACATGCTTAATCGAAGGATCTGCAACGAGCTGCTCTTCAAGCATCTTCTTAAACTCTTCCAACCGCTCAGGAGTTTGAGCCTCAGCGCGTACCACAATGGCAGGCTGCGTATTTGAAGCGCGCACAAGTCCCCACCCGTCACCAAACAGAACACGAGCACCATCAACATCTTCTACATCGAAGTCTGTTTCTTCCTTGAAATGCTTCACAATTTTCTCAACAAGCGGGAACTTCGCTTCATCTGTTGTTTCGACACGAACCTCTGGTGTGGAATGATACTCCGGCACTCCCTCAAACGCATCAGCCAAATCAACCCCCTTTCGTTCAAGTGCGCGCAACAAGCGACCTGTTGCGTAAATTGCATCGTCATAGCCATAGAACTCGTCGGCGAAGAACATGTGACCCGACATCTCGCCTGTAAACTTCGCATCGATTTCCTTCATGCGAGCCTTAATGAGCGAGTGTCCTGTCTTGTAGAACTCTGGCTTGCCACCAAACTTCTCGACCATGTCCACCAGAGCCTGGGAACACTTCACTTCGATGATACTGCGCATGCCAGGATAGTTCTTCAAGACCTCCTCGAAATACAAAATCATGAGATCATCGCCCCAAGCTATATTTCCGTTTCGATCAACAACACCGATACGATCACCATCTCCGTCATACCCGATACCCAAATCTGCGTCTTCTTCTTTTACCTTAGCAATCAAGTCTTGAAGATACTGCTCCTTTACCGGGTCAGGCTGATGATTTGGAAAAGAAGGATCAACATCGCAATACAGTTCGGTCACTTCACAGCCCCACCCGCGCAACGCACGAGGAGCAAACGGGCCAGCCGTTCCATTTCCACAATCTACAACCACTTTCCATGGCTTTTCGAGCTGAATCTTTTCTTTCAGCATGGCAAAATAGGCCTCCTCAAGCTCAGTTGACTTGTCTTCGTACCCACCTTGCTCTTCAACCTCATCAAAATCAGCCTTCTCAATCATGTCTGCAACTTCTTGCAAAACATCTCCATATACAGAGGACTTGTTGTAGTTCAACTTGAATCCATTGTATTCAGCAGGGTTGTGACTTGCGGTAATCATGACGCCACCATTGGCATCAAAATGTCGCTCGGCGAAATACTCCATAGGAGAAATCACCATACCGATATCTGTCACAGACACACCCGTCGACTGAAGTCCTTTCGCAACGCAGGCAGCGTACTCTGGAGATGTTTCCCGGCTATCACGACCAAGTACCGCCTTAGAAACACCCTTGCGCATCAAATACGTACCCCACGCTTTCCCAATCAACTCAGCAATTTCTGGGGTGATGTCTGCATCAACAATCCCGCGAATATCATACATGCGGAACATACCTCGATTGAGTGCTGTCATAAGATAGTGAACATGTTAAACAAATGACTGTTCTTTGAGTGAAGACGTGATATACGTCAGAAGCTGTTCATGAACCTGCGGGGCAGCGAGTAACACCTGTGGCGTTGGGGAAGTTGCGCGCCACGTTTGACCCTTGAAGTCCGTCACGAGCCCGCCCGCCTCGCGCACAAGAAGTGCAATGGGGGCAACATCGTGAAGCGGATGCGTTCCAAACGATAACAACGCTTCGAATCCTCCTTGCGCAATCATGGCACCAGAAAGACCTGAGCAACCCAGACGCCGGAACGAGCGTACATTCTGTCCTACGGTTTCAAACACCTTATAGAAAAACTCGCGTTCTCCTGGAAGATACCCAACCTCGTAGAGAATCTGCGCCCGATCAAATGCCTGACGATCAGACACGCGAATAGGATCGCCATTTACCGTGGCCCCCTCGCCCTTAATCGCGCGATACATACGATTGTGTACCGCATCGAAGACAAGACTCACAATTAATTCCTCCCCATCGAACAAGGTAAGCATCGAAGCGAACCCTGAAAGACCGGAGGAAAAGTTTGTCGTGCCATCAATCGGATCCAATGCCCACATCAATCCTTCGCCGGCAACCACATCGCCCCCACTTTCTTCGGAGTGATAGCGCCAGTCAGGAAAGACAGCTTGCAAACGATCCAGTATCAATCGCTCAACATAACGATCAGCTTCGGTAACCACTTCCTTGCCCCCTTTTGGCTCCTGAAGTACATCACCATGACGTACACACAAATAGGACCGCACTGAGCGAAGAGCGTTTTCACCTTCAAAGACCGCCTGTTGAATATCAAGATCCATGAAACGAACAAAAGCCATTATGCAGCTTTCATATAGCATCATACCGCTCCCTTCACACAAACACAAACGAGCCTCATGGGCTCGTTTTGCGCTTATACAAGGGATGTATATTAGCGAAGTGTGTATGGCAGTAGCGCCATGTAGCGCGCACGCTTGATAGCAAGAGCTACATTTCGCTGGTGCTTTGAACACAGCTTGCTGCGACGTCGCTGCATCACCTTTCCGTATGTAGAAAGAAATTGACGCAGGAAGTTCACATCCTTGTAATCAACAGACGCAAGCTTTTCATGGCAGACATAGCAGCCACGAACGCGAGGTCGTCGACGGTGAACAGTTTGATTAATTGGCATGCAATGGGACTAAAACGGAATATCTTCGATGCTGATTTCGTCACTGCTCGAAGCATCTTGTTCCTGTTGTACAGGAGCAGAATCAACAGCGGCTGCAGCAGCAACAGGAGCCACCTGAGAAGCTGTATTCTGAGCTCCACCAGCAGAACCCAACATAATCATGTTGTCTGCAACGATCTCCGTACGGTAACGCTTCTGGCCATCTTGTCCTTCCCAACTTCGAGTCTGCAAGCGTCCTTCAATGTACACCTGCTTTCCCTTTGTGAGGTATTGAGAACAGATTTCAGCCAATTTACGCCACGCAACAACATTGTGAAACTCCGTTCGCTCCTGCTTCTGACCTTGCTGGTCTGTCCAGCTAAACCCAGTTGCCACAGAAAACGTTGCTACCTGCTGTCCGCCAGGAGTCGATCGCGACTCTGGATCACGTGTGAGACGTCCAATGATTTGTGCTTTGTTGAGGTCCATAGTTGTCGGTTAGTAGCTATGCTCCGCTACTTTACCTCCTCGTCAAGAGTACTGTCGAGCAAGTCGTCCAGCTTCTTATCGAGTTCCTCCATTCCAGCTTTCGATTCAGCCGGAGCAGCCTTTTCAGCTTTAGGAGCTTCTTGTTCCTCTTCCTCAGAGTCGGAAGTAGATTCGACTACCTCTTCTTCTTTGGAATCGGAAGTGGTGTCGATCGCAGGCGTTTCAGCCTTCGTCGATGCCTCAAGAACATCTGGTGTGGCAACAGCCTCCTCAGTGGTCTTTGGAGCTGATACTTCACCTTCCTCTGAAGCGTCCTCGCTCACACCTGTAAAGTCAGAGAGTGTTCCAGAGCCCTTCTCTTTCTTTAGAATGAGGAAGCGAATAACTTCTTCACGCAGCCGAAGCTGCTTATTCAATTCGTCCAAGAACGACGAGTCAGCCTCGAAGTCTGTTTGGACATACATCCCATGGGAGAGATGCTTAATCTGGTACGCAAGCTCTCGCTTACCCCAGGTATCCTCTCGCAGAACCTTCCCATCTGCTCCCTCGATAAGGGAACGGAAGGCGTCCTGCTCTGCCTTGACCTGATCGTCAGACAGCTTCGGTGAGAGAATGGCGACGAGTTCGTATGTCATCACCGATTCGTTAATACTACGTAAAATGGCCGTTTCTGCAGAGTCGTGCTCCGCAAACGACCAAACAGAAAGGTACGCCATGTTTTAGCTCCTGTCAAGAGGGTTTTAGGCTTATTTTCAAGCAAAATCCAAGCACATCTTGCCCGTTTAGGCGCCGTCCCCTACACTTCGCCCATCATCTGAACACATGAGCCTGAAAATTGGGATCGTAGGACTTCCAAATGTTGGCAAGTCCACATTATTTACCGCACTCACTAAGCAGCAAGTCGATGCTGCGAATTTTCCGTTTTGCACAATCGATCCAAACGTAGGCTGTGTTCCCGTTCCAGACGAACGACTTCAAACACTTGCGAACATCGTGAATCCGGAACAAATCCTTCCAACAACAATCGAATTTGTTGACATCGCCGGACTCGTTCGAGGCGCTTCAAAAGGCGAAGGACTCGGCAACAAATTCCTTTCACACATTCGAGAAGTGGATGCGATCGCACATGTCCTCCGTTTTTTTGAAGATGGAGACATTACGCACGTCAACAACAAGGTAGATCCAAAAGAAGACCTAGAGACCATCGAAACGGAACTGCAACTCGCCGACCTGAGTACGGTAGAAACCATGCTACACAAGGCGGAAAAAGACGAAAAAAGTGGAGCACAAGAAGCAAAAGATCGTGCCGAAGCCCTTCGCGCATTTCAAACAGCTCTCGCTGACGGTATAAATGCCTCAACTGTGAAGCTTTCAGATGACCAAAAAGAAGCCTGCAAAGATGTGCGACTCCTCACACGAAAGCCATCGTTTATTGTGGCAAACGTCGCAGAAGACCGTTCCGACCAAGCTCCAGAATTTGAAAGCGGCGGTCGCGAACTCGTGCCAATCAGCGCAAAAGTAGAGGCAGAACTTTCAGAGCTAGATCCAGAAGAAGCAAAAGCATTTCTGGAAGAGTTGGGTGTGCCAGAAACAGGTCTTGCACGCCTCATCCGTACTGCCTACACAACCCTCGATCTTCTCACGTTCTTTACAGCGGGTGAAAAAGAGGTGCGCGCCTGGACCGTACAAACGGGAGCGCTCGCTCCAGAAGCAGCGGGAGTCATTCACTCCGATTTTGAAGAACACTTTATCCGAGCAGAAGTTATCGGATACGAAGATTTTGTAGCCGGAAACGGAGAAAAGGGAGCACGAGAATCAGGAACAATGCGCATGGAAGGAAAAGACTACGTCATGAACGACGGTGATGTCTGTCATTTCCATCATGGGGCATAACCGCCTGATATGGATTCCTCAAAACGAGACTGCTGGGCATACGGGGGTGGAACACGAACTGTGGCAAAACGCGACCTCGTATTTCGACCTGCAGCATACGGAATTGTACAAAACGCAGCAGATGAAGTTCTTATTCTAACCGTAGCCAAATCAGGAAAGTTTGTATTCCCCGGAGGAGGCATCGACAAAGGAGAACTCGCCCATCAGGCAGTTGTACGTGAAATACAAGAAGAATCTGGCATTGAAGTGAAGGTAGACAAGCTCTACCACGTCATCGAAAATTTCTTCTCGTTTCACAAATACAAAAAACCGCTACAGGCCATCTCCTTGTGTTTCACTTGTACTCCCACATCACAAGAAAACATTGTACCCACACTCCAAGAAGACAACACCTGTGTTGATCCCCGTTGGGCTGCACTCGATTCTCTGGACGAAACAGCGTTCACCGAACTCCATGCAGAAATGTTGCGAGCCTACAAAGCCTGTTTACGCGGACAACCCCCAGACGTACCCGGATTGGTTGCGCCCCGCCCAGAACAGTTTTAATTCTTGTTGAATCTCTTTGTATGTTAAACATGTCCGACATCAAGGTTGGAGTTCGCCTTGTTCATGATGGAGAACCCTACGTTGTCACCGCTTCCGACCACCACAAAATGGGACGAGGCGGAGCCATTCTCAAAACAAAACTCAAGCACCTTGTCACCGGTGCCGTGATCGACAAAACCTATCAAGGAAACGACAAAGCAGAGGAGGCAGATCTTGCAAACTCCACAGCAACGTATCTCTACAACGACGGTGTCAACTACACCTTCATGGACACAGAATCGTTTGAGCAGTTCGAGCTTTCTGCAGAACAAGTTGAAGACATTGCAGACTACATGCCAGAGAATGAAGATGTGGAAATTCTCATATTCAACGGAAAACCTGTCAGCGTAGAACTTCCCCAAAAAATTGTCCTCGAAGTTGTCGAAGCTCCACCAGGAGTAAAGGGTGACACATCAGATGGAGGTGGAACCAAGGAAATCGAACTCTCGACTGGTCTACGCATCAAAGCCCCGCTCTTCATTAAGAAGGGTGAGAAAATTCGCATTAACACGGAAACAGGAGAATACGTCGAACGTGCGTAACTCTTACAAAAAAAACGTCGTGTCTCATCGCACGGCGTTTTTTTTTGACAAAGAAAAAAGGCGGACCGAAGTCCTGCCTAGGCAACCAGCATGAGCGCTACACGGCCAACGGCTCGGGCGTGACCTCGACGGGGTCAGAGAGCGCCTCAACTGCGGCGCTCCAGGCCTCCTTGGTCTCGAACCGACGGAACGGACCGGTGAGCCTCTGCAGCAGCCACAACATGAACCAGCCCACCGGCAACGAAAGCACGGAGCCGAGGCGTGCACCGTCGAGCATCCATCCTTCGGACCACGTCGCGTTGATCATGAACAGCGCCACTGTACAGCCAACGCTGCACGCGATACTGCCCGCGAACAACTCGCGGAACGTGACACCTTCAGCCAGGCGTGCACGGATCTTGTGCAGCCGCAGCCAGGTGAAGACCTTCCACTCGGGCAGCCAAGACAACCCATAGTGAGCCGCGACCGTCAGACCGAAGATGAAGAAGGTCTTCCCGATGAACAGGCTCGCCGAGAAGATCAGCGTTGCCACGTTGAAGCTCGCCGCCGTCATCGGCACACCACACGCCACGAACCCGAACGCAAACAGAACGACCACCTTAGGCGCATGCACCCAGGCCTTGAAGCGGTTGCCTGCCTTGTCGTAGCCAGGATCGTGTTTCACCGAGCGTTCCAGCTCTTCCGCATCGAACACGCCCCCCTCTTTGCCCGTGGGCATCGCGAAGGCCCCGATGACCGCGCCCAGAGCCGGCTCAAGACCGGACACCTGGAAGCACAACCAACACGGTACCACCGAGAAGACGAAGTAGAACAACGGGTGCTGAATACGGAAGACGCGTCCTCCGATAATTCCCACCGCAAGCGCAATCGCAAACGACAGCATCCACCAAAGCCCAACTTCGCCCTTACTCAGGAAAATGCCGATGAACGCGAGTCCCACGCCGTCGTCAGCGACGGCCAGAATCATCGCGAACCCAATGATTGCGTGCCCCGGTCCGAAGAACCGCTTCAGCAAAAACAACGCGAGCGCGATGTCCGTCGCCGTCACGGCAATGACACCCCTGTTCATTTCGGCCCACACGACGAAGATCGTGCAGAACGAAACGTACACGAGCATCGGCCCGATCACACCACCGGCCGTGCCGGCGAACGGCGACAATACCTCCCCCCACTTCCCGACCTTGTCGAGCACGAACTCCTTGAGCTCGATACCGACGTCAGTGAAGAACGTGAGGCTCAGCAACACTCCGGTCACCACGTACCCAACCGTGATCGAGTAGTGGACCGCGCCTTCGGCGTCGACGTGCGCATGTCCGAACCACTTCGATCCATGGAAGATCTCGTAGTTCACGAGGTTGCTCCATGACTCGTAATTGAGGAAACACCACACGAGCGCGGTGAGTACCCCAAACACGAGCGAGAGTTCGTCGAAGACCTTCCAGGCCTTTTGCCGCCAGCTCAGACTGGCGTCGCCCTTCTGTCGTTCCATCCTTGGAACCATACCCTTCCCACAACTCCAGCCCGAGTCATGGCAACAAGTTAAAAAATACGCCCCAAACACTCAAGCTACCCTCACTCGAGTGAACACAACCAGAACGATGCAAGATACCAAACACAACAAAAAACGTCCATACAAAAAGCCAAAAGCGGCCTAAGGCCGCTTTTGGCTTATATAAGCGCCGTAGCGCCTATGAAGACGTCCCCGAGATCTCAGCTGCCGCGTGCTCAAACGATTGTTCGACCGTCTTGCCATCTGCAAGGGCCTCTCGTTCAAGTTTCACAAACTGCCAGATCTTCTTTTCAATCTCATTAGCAATCTTCGGATTATCCCGAAGGTGCCGCTTTGCCGCCTCACGTCCCTGACCCAACTGATCCTCTCCGTAGTTGAACCAAGCACCTGATTTTTTCACAATTTTATACTGCGAGGCTACATCGATAAGGTCTCCCATGCGTGAGATACCCTCGTTGTACATAATGTCGAACTCACACGTTTGGAATGGAGGAGCAACCTTGTTCTTCACAATCTTCACCTTTACACGGTTTCCAATCGTTTTGTCGCCCTGCTTAATTTGAGCAGAACGCCGAAGGTCAATACGCACAGAAGAATAAAACTTCAATGCCTTTCCACCCGGTGTTTCTTCGGGGTTTCCAAACATTACCCCGATCTTCATACGAATCTGGTTGATAAATACAACCGTTGTTCCCGTCTTAGCTACGACACTCGTAAGCTTTCGCAACGCCTGCGACATCAATCGTGCCTGAAGTCCCATATGAGAATCCCCCATCTCACCTTCAATCTCAGCGCGCGGTGTCAAAGCAGCCACAGAGTCAACAACAATAAGCCCAATGGCATTCGATCGCACAAGCGTTTCAACAATTTCCAACGCCTGTTCCCCAGACTCCGGCTGGGAAATAAGCAAGTCGTCAATATTCACCCCAATCTTACGCGCATAGTCAGGATCGAGCGCATGTTCCGCGTCGACGTAGGCCACAATATCTCCTGCACGCTGTGCATTTGCTGCAACATGCTGCGCCAACGTGGACTTACCAGAAGATTCTGGTCCGTAAACTTCAATAATTCGCCCACGAGGAAATCCTCCAACCCCAAGCGCTACATCAAGAGAAACGGACCCCGTTGAAATTGCATCTACATCTGTCATGCGCACTTCTCCAAGACGCATGATTGCCCCCTGTCCAAAACGCTCTTGAATTTGATCAATCGCCACGGTCGCGGCTTTTGATCGCGCAGCGTCTTCCGTTTTTTTTGCGGAAGCCTCAGCAGACGCTGCTGATGTTGCCTTTGCCTTCTTCTTCGTTGTGGTGGTCGTTCGTGCCATAAAAAGTAGTTGAACCCAGCGTCTATCCGCCACAGACGGGGAAGAATGAATGTAGAGAAACGGTAGCGTGGTGAGCCACGGACGCAAGTCCCGGTTATGCCCAGGACATCCCCATGTCACACAACACAAACCTCAAGAAACTAAAACGCTGCCCTAAAAGCAGCCCACGCGTACTGTCAAAAAAACTATGGAGTAGTGACGGAAGGCTCGGGAGAACTCTCAATCACTTCCGTAGATCCAGACGTCGAAGAATCTTCCAACAAGCTCGCCCCGTCAGTTTCAACACTCTCAGGCAACACACCTCCTTGATCAAAAGAAATGCCCTGATCAGAATCATCTGTCACAACTGGTTCTTGAGATGCAGGAACAACAACCGTACGCTCAAGCACTGTCTCTTTTCCAACAGGACTTGTCGCCACAAAGCGTAGATGATTTTCTCCAGGCTCAAGAGGCACCTCAACCACAAACGCACCATCAGCTCCCACTCTTACATCAGATCCGTTGAGCAACAATCGACTTCCCTCTTCAACAACGCCCTGTACCTCAAAGGTTGTTGCCTCAATTGTCATATCAGAAGCCGGAGAATCAACCCGCAAGATAGGTGGCGTTGAAAGCGCACGAAACTGAAACACGAGATACCCCGCAAGAGCAACCACCAATAACAATGCGATAGAGAGACGCAACGTACGAGGAGACAACAGAAAGCGGGTTCGCTGAGCAGAAATAGGTTTCACCTCAGGAAACTCTTCACCCCGCGCCTTTCGAATATTGGTATCGACACCACGCTCATGATCGTACAGCGCCAAAATCTCATCTTCCGGCAAGTTCATCGCACGCGCGTAGCGGGACAAAAATCCCTTGGTATAGACACCGGCAGGAAGAAGATCAAACCGTGCCTCCTCAATCCATTCTAAATAGCGCGCCTGCACCCCTGTTTCTCGGGCGACGTCCTCCAATGAAACGCCGCGCAAACGACGCGCAGCCTGAAGACGCTCAGACAATGTCTGAGAAGAGCGAACTTCTCTCGACGAAAACACCTGCGGCATACCTACTTCAGTTCAATATCACAACAACGAAAAGCGCCCCAAACCATATTCTCGACCCAAAGGGGCGGCCGGCTATGGTCGCATGCCAGACAGAAAAGACAAGACACAAAATGTGTTCAGGTTATTCAGCTTCTGGCGGCGGAACATCGTCCGGCTGCACAAATACTTCTCGTGGCCTCGCACCATCTGCCGGACCCACGACTCCCTGCTCTTCCAGAATATCGAGCAGCCGAGCTGCACGAGCATATCCAACACGTAGCCGACGCTGCAGGTAGGAAGCAGAGGCCTTCCCAGTCTGAATGACCAACGCGCGCGCCTCATCATACAAATCATCATCAATCGCCCCTCCATCCCCTCCAGAAGACCCACCACTTCCAGAAGTTCCATCTGTCACATCCTCATTGTAATCCACGACACCATAGTCTTCCGAAGCTTCCTTTACGCGCTTGATTTCCTTGTCATCTACAAATGCCCCCTGGACGCGTCGCGGTTTCGATAAATCACTGGTGATATACAACATGTCTCCATTTCCCAGTAATTTCTCAGCGCCAGCGGTATCAATGATCGTACGCGAATCAATCTGAGAGGCAACAGCAAACGCGATACGAGCGGTAATATTCGCCTTAATCAAACCAGTAATCACATTCACGGAAGGACGCTGCGTAGCCAATATCAAGTGAATACCAACTGCACGAGCCATCTGCGCCAGTCGAACAATGGCGGCCTCCACTTCATTTGCCGCGACTGCCATCAAGTCAGCAAGCTCATCGATCACGATAACTAAGTACGGCAACTTCTCATCTGAAATTTCGTTGTAGGATGTAATATCACGCTTTCCAACTTCGGAAAGAAGCTTAAATCGACGCTCCATCTCAGAGACCGCCCACTTCAACGCATTCACTGTTTTATCAACTTCCGTTACCACAGGAGTAAGCAAATGTGGGAGACCATTGTAGTTCGTCAACTCAACCTTCTTCGGGTCGACAAGAATAAGCTTCAACTCCTGAGGAGAGTTCTGATACAACAGCGACACGAGAATGGAGTTGATACACACAGATTTTCCAGCACCAGTTGCACCTGCAATAAGCAAGTGGGGCATCTTTGCCAAGTTTGCAATCTCTGAAGCACCAGAAACGGTACGACCCAACGGAAGACTAAGAGCACTCTTTCGATCTTTAAACTCTTGCGACTCTAGAACGCCCCGCAATCGAACCGTTGAAACAGTCTTGTTCGGAACTTCAATACCAACCAACGAACGACCAGGAATAGGAGCTTCGATACGCAATGGGTGAGCTGCAAGCGCAAGCGAGAGGTCGCTCTGCAGTGTCGTAATCTGATTCAAACGAACACCCTCAGCCGGTCGCATCGTAAACTGTGTAACCGTTGGTCCTACGTTCACCTCCTCCATATCCACCTGAATGCCAAATGAATCAAGCGTGTCACGAATTTTATTCGCAGATCCCTCCAAATCTGTTGTTTCAGGACGACCACTGTCCTTTACAAGCAATTTTAACGGGAACGGCTTCCAATTTGGATCGAGCCTTTCTGTTTGAGCAACTCCATCTTCCGCAGCAACTTCACCGCTAACAGAAGCGGCCTGAACTGGCCTAGTTTCGAAACCAGCTCTTCGAGGATCGCGCTCTTCTTCCGACTCATCATCCTCTTCGTCGTCATCATCAGACCCATGCTGGTTCACCTGCATTGAACTCACACGAATACCAGAAGATCCTTTTTCACCATCTCCCCGCGTACGCCCTCGCACCCAAAGAAGTGCTCGTCCCATAGCCTCCCAAGCGCGCTGCAGAAGATCCACTGCTTGAGCAAGTGACGTCGACAACATCACCAACAAGCTTCCAACAGCGAGAACAAACAAAATGACAAATGTAAGCCATTGGCTGGCTACAGCTTCCAAATAATATGAAGCTAAAAATCCGACAAACCCCCCACCACGATGTTGTGAAACAACCTCCAGGGCTTGATCATGCGGCTGTGTAAGATGCAGAATCCCGGAAAGAGAGCTCACAAATACCAATAGCCCAAGGACAGCCGCAGGACGAATAGATTTTCCTTCCGTTTTTTCAATTCGGATAAGCTGGACTCCAACACCGAATAACAAGAACGTAAATACCCAAGCAAACCACCCAAACACCCACCGAAGTCCGTTTGAGACATACGTTCCAAGCGGACCCGCCACATCAAGAAGCGAAAGAGCAAACACCGCGGAAGCTCCAAATACAGACACGATAACCAGCCCCCGTAAGGTTTCTGGCTTAATTCCAGAAGAAATACTCCAGCCAGCTTTTACTGGTGGTTTCTTCCTACGTCCTGATCCTTTCTTTTTTCGCTTTGCCATACACAATCTGAACAATCTTTGTCTTCAAGTTACCACGAGAGTATAGCACATAACGACTTGACAATAAACAGCAATTGAGTGTTTGCACAAAATACAAAACACACCCCGCAAGGTGTGTTTTGTAAGAAGCGATTAAACTTCGATTGCTCTGTCTTCCTCGTCATCTGTAGAGGTACCCGCCGACGTCACCTCTTCGACGAGACCCGGAAGGTCGCCTTCTTCAAGTGCGAACTCTTCAGGTGGCAAGAGATTCCCATCTTCGTCGTACGAAGGGGTTGCCGAGACCATTTCTTCGTCACGTTCCCGATCAAGCGCAAGCTGCTCAGCTGCTTCTTCACGAGCCTCAGCAGCAAAGCTGCTATCGAACCCGGTTCCAGCAGGAATCAACTTACCAATGATCACGTTTTCCTTTAGGCCAACAAGATTGTCTTCGCGACCTGTAATCGCAGCGTCGATCAACACACGTGCCGTTTCCTGGAAGGAAGCAGATGAAAGGAATGAGTCCGTCGTCAACGACGCCTTCGTGATACCAAGGAGCATATCCTCAGCCTCAGGAAGTTCCTTCTTTCCCTTCAATGCCTCAAGGTCCTCGATTGCCTTCTGGAAAGCAACGCGAGACACAATCTGACCCGTATTGAAGTCGGAATCTCCAGACTTCGTTACACGTACACGCTGCAACATCTGACGAATGATGATTTCAACGTGCTTGTCGTTAATGTCCTGCCCCTGACTTGAGTAGATCTCCTGAACATCACGCAAGATGTAACGCTGAACCGCACGACGACCAGCCACTTCAAACAACTGCTGAAGATCAACGTGTCCTTCTGTAAGCTGAAGTCCTGCTACAACAAGATCTCCATCCTTCACACGCAATGGAGCGTCGTGAGGAAGTTCTTCAATCTGCTCAATGCTCGAAGGCAAGATCACATGGATATTCTTCGTACCCACCTTCACCTGACCTGCATTCTCGGCAACGATGTTCTTTCGACCCTTCGTCAGCAACACAGCACCCTTCTTCACCATACCTCCGTCCTTCGGCTTCACCTTGAATCCTTCTTCGATTTCATAGGTGTCCTTCTCGCTACCCGAAGGTGTGATGCGCAATACCTGATGGTCATCGTTTCGCTCGATTGAAACGACACCGTCTACCTGTGCAACAACAGCGGGCTTCTTAATGTTGCGAGCTTCAAAGAGTTCTTCAACACGTGGAAGACCTTGTGTAATGTCATCAGCAGACGCCACACCACCCGTATGGAAGGTACGCATCGTGAGCTGCGTACCAGGTTCACCAATCGACTGCGCCGCAATGATTCCAACAGCAGTTCCAAGTTCAACAGGCTTGTTGTGTCCCAAGTCCCATCCGTAACACTTGCGACACACGCCCTTTGTCAAACGACAGGAAAGAACCGAACGCATAATCACCTCATCTGGATCAAGCTTCGCGATTGCCTCCATGGCTTCAACCGTAACGTCCTCACCTGCCTTGGCAATCACCTTGGTTCCATCCTTCACATCCTGCGCCAGATAGCGACCAAGAATACGCTGGGCAATAGTTGTCTGCATCGCAGCACTATCTTCTCGGTTGATCGAGATACCTTCTTCGTCTCCACAATCATCCTCAAGCACAATAATGTCCTGGGATACGTCAATAAGACGACGTGTCAGATATCCAGCATTCGCCGTTCGAAGAGCCGTGTCAGACTGTCCCTTTCGAGCACCGTGAGTGGAGATAAAGTACTCCAACACACCAAGTCCCTCCTTGAACGAATCAAGAACAGGAAGCTCAATAGTGCGCCCCGAAGGAGCAGCCATCAGACCACGCATACCGGTCATCTGCACAAGCTGTGGCCAAGAACCACGAGCTCCCGAGTCAACCATCTGATACACAGCACCTGTTGGGTCCAACGCATCTTTGGAAAGGTCGGTAATCTTATCCTTCACGCCTGCCCAAGTCTCGATCACGCGAGCGTAACGCTCGTTGTCGGTCAGAAGACCTTGCTTGAACTGCTGACGAATCGTTTCAACCTCTGCAGCTGCTTCATCGAGCATTTCCTGTTTCTGCTCCGGAATACGGAGGTCATTCATACTCCACGAAATACCAGACTTCGTGAGGTGCTGGAATCCAAGATCCTTGAATCCATCAATCAACTGCACTGCAGCTTCTTCTCCAAGTTGCTCAAACGCATCAGCGAGGATACGGGCCATTACCTTCTTGTTCGTCACTTCGTTCACGTAACGAAGTTCATCTGGAAGGAGCTGGTTAAAGATCACGCGACCAACAGTTGTTTCAATGAGATCGCCTTCCTTAATGCGCACATGCACCTTGGCACGAAGATCAACAGCGCCAACCTGACTTGCGTACAGTGCCTCATCTTCAGATGAGAAGATCTTCCCTTCACCAAGCGCACCCTTCTTCTCACGTGTAATGAAGTAACATCCAAGCACCATGTCCTTCGTAGCCGTTGCAATCGGCTGACCCGTTGCAGGACGAAGCAAGTTCTTAGAAGCTGACATGATTTCTCGAGCTTCCTTTCGCGCCATAAAGGTCAGTGGCACGTGCACAGCCATCTGGTCACCGTCGAAGTCGGCATTAAACGCAGTACACACCATTGGGTGCAAGTGGATTGCCTTACCTTCAATCAGGATTGGCTGGAACGCCTGAATACCCAATCGGTGAAGCGTTGGAGCACGGTTCAGCAACACATAGTGTCCCTGAATCACCTCTTCCAATACGTCCCAGACAACGGATTCACGCTCATCAATCAACTTCGAAGCAGAGCGCACATTGTGCACAACTTCACGACGAATCAACTTCTGAATCACAAACGGCTTGAACAACTCGAGTGCCATGGTCTTTGGAATACCCACCTCGTTCAATTTGAGCTGTGGTCCGACCACAATCACCGAACGACCAGAGTAGTCCACTCGCTTACCAAGCAAGTTCTGTCGGAAACGACCCTGCTTTCCCTTAAGCAAGTCTGCAAGCGATCGAAGTGCTCGCTTCTGACCAGTCGTTGCTGTCGCCGCCTTCGAAGCGCGAGCCCCATTGTCGATCAACGCGTCTACCGATTCCTGCAACATACGCTTCTCGTTTCGCGTAATCACCTCTGGTGCGTTCAACTCGAGCAAACGCTTCAAACGGTTGTTACGGTTAATCACGCGTCGGTACAGGTCATTCAGGTCAGATGCCGCAAATCGACCACCATCCAACTGCACCATTGGGCGCAGGTCAGGAGGAATAATTGGCAACACCGTCAAAATGGACCATTCAGGACGAATGCCCGCCTTCTTCATCGACAAGAACAAGTTGAGACGACGCTCAATTTTACGACGCTGCGCAACCGTTGCTTGCTCAACTGCTTCACGAAGCTCTTCGATCATGTCGTCAACATCGATCTCCTCGAGAACCTTTCGCAGCGATTCAGCACCGATGCCTGCCTGGAATACGTGACCGTACTTGTCTGACAGTTCACGGTATTCCAGCTCAGACAAAATACGTAGCTTCTCAACTCCCTTCAGGTCAGACTGTTCTTTTGCAAACGCCTCTTCGAGGTCCTTCATGTTCTTATCTTCGTCTGCCTCGATACGCTTCTCAACTTTTGCCAAGTCCGCATCAGCAGACTTCTTCTTTGCACCATCTGCGACAGCCGCAGCATGCGCGTCCTTCGCTTCCTTCAAGAGCGTCTTCGACTGGTCGCGAATCTCCTTCTTCGTTGCTTTGTACTCCTCTTCCAATTCCTGTGCAGCTTCCTGCTTTGCATCTTCATCTACAGAAGTCACAAGATAGCTCGCAAAGTACACCACCTTTTCCAGCTGACGCACGGAGATATCAAGCATCATTCCGACCTTCGAAGGAACGCCTCGAAGGAACCAAATGTGAGACACGGGAGCAGCCAACGTAATGTGACCCATACGCTCACGGCGCACGATGCTACGAGTCACTTCCACACCACACTTATCACAGGTAATACCCTTAAAGCGGATGCGCTTGTACTTTCCACAGTAACATTCCCAGTCCTTTGTTGGTCCAAAGATACGCTCTGAGAAGAGACCTTCTTTCTCAGGACGCTGGGTTCGATAGTTGATTGTTTCCGGCTTCTTCACCTCTCCATAACTCCAGGCGAGGATCTGATCTGGAGACGCAAGCTTAAGCTTAATCGCCTCGAAGTCTTGTGGGGTTGCCATAGGATTCTTTATTGAAGCGAATTAGGCGTCCTTCTTTTCATCACGAGTGTCGATACGACTCTCATCACTCTCCTCTTTGTCGTCCTCGTCTTCAGCCTCTTCCAGACCAACAAGGTCAACATCGAGCGACAAGGCCTTCAACTCCTTCACGAGCACATTGAACGACTCAGGAATATTCGGCTGATCAATCATCTCACCCTTAATGATCGACTCGTAGGTCTTGGAACGACCAATCACGTCGTCAGACTTCACCGTCAACAACTCCTGCAAGGTGTGAGC
>JAGQLO010000005.1:3340-49615 GCA_020429185.1 Candidatus Doudnabacteria bacterium | reverse complement strand
TTCTTTACATTTTCCACTCGTCGCCTTCATCGTCGTTCAGAAATTAAAAGGGCCTCCTCAATCGTGCCTGTCGCCTTATGTACTCCGTAGATAGAGCATGGCTACCCCCGATGTCCGCGAGCGGATGGGGAACAAGAACGAAAGAGGAGGCCAGTCAGGAGCGTGCCACTTCCAGCAGCATGGAGTCGGGCAGGTTGTCTCCCGCTCCTGACATGCGAGGCACGCCTCGCTACTGCCGAGCCGAAACTCGGCAGCATGCGTCACCCTTGGGCGGGGGTTGACGCAGTGGGCCTGGGCGGTCTCGAACCACCGACCTCTCGCTTAGAAAGCGAGCGCTCTCCCAGCTGAGCTACAGGCCCACAAATGTGGTGGGGAGGCCGGACTTGAACCGGCGACCTACGACATTACGATGTCGTCGCTCTAACCAACTGAGCTACTCCCCAACACCTGCGCGTGGACGGACTTGAACCGCCGACAAGGTGATTTTCATTCACCTGCTCTAACCAACTGAGCTACACGCGCATACTCAAAAGTGCATGCGAAGATCCTACACGGTTCTCGCGTAGCGTCAAGAGCTTTTTGACTGTTTTTGAATGAGTCACCTAGAAGGACGGTCCCATTGACGAAGGATCCAGTGCCGGCCCTCGATCTGGCGCGCGGCCGAATTGAGCACGTCGGGCAATTTCTGCTTCTACTTCTGCTTTGTTTCGTCCGTGCTTGGCACGCGAGAGCTGACGAATCGCTTCGGCCAGCCTTGGGTTTCCACCTGTTTCCAAACGCTCTGGTGCTGGCACCGACATGTTAAACGGCTGCGATGTTGTACCTCCCACCATCAGTTTCACGTATGCATTGAACTTTTCGATATTGATGACGTCGTTTTCATCAAAAACGGGTTCAAACTCTTTCGCGAATGTTTCTGCGTCATCAACACCAATGCGGTACGCTACCATCGTTCCCACGTTTCCGAAGATCGCGTCACGAATGCTGGTATCGTTGTTGTCTCCTACAAGCTGTCCCAAGAACTGATGCGCGACAGTAAGACCGAGTCGATACTTTCGTGCCTCAGAGAGGATGGTTGAGATCGAGTCAGTCGTGTAGTTTTGGAACTCGTCGATGTAGAGGAAAAAGTCTCGACGCTGAGACTCTGGACGCGCAGCTCGTGAAAAGGCTGCCATCTGCAACTTCGACACGATAATCAGACCGAGCAGATCTGAGTTCACTTCTCCTACCGTTCCCTTAGAAAGATTGACCAACAAAATCTTTCCTTGGTCCATGATCTCTTGCACGTTAAACCCAGATCGCGCCTGCCCAATGATGTTACGCATCATTTCGTTCTCCACAAAGCGACCCACCTTTGAGACCAGGTAGCCAAGCATTTCTGATTTATGGAAGTTGTCGGTTTGAGCCATTTCCTGTTCCCAAAAGGCGCGCACCACTGGATCCTTCACCTTCGCCACACGTGATTTTTGGAAATTGTCGTCGGTAAACATGCGCGGAATCTCAGCCACCGTTCCCATGTCGTTCGGATCGGCCATGAGCGTCAGCATGACATTACGCATGTTGTGCTCGAAGAGCGGACCGATTGTTTCGGGCGGGAACAACTTGTAGAAAATGCCGATCATTTCCTGCACAACGAAGTCTTTTGATTCTTCGTTATAAAACTCGAGCATGTTCAATCCCACTGGACGATCCGTGTCTGAAGGAGAAAATAGAACGACATCCTCTGCACGCTCCTTCGGAATCTGCAGGAGCACATTTTCAACAAGGTCTCCGTGCGGGTCGATCACACAAAGCCCCTCTCCATTACGGATGTCTTGTACGATCATGTTTTCTAACAGCGTCGACTTACCAGTACCGGTACGACCAATGAGATACAAGTGTCGCATGCGATCTTCGTTGGCGATACGTATTTCCTGAGAGACACCCCGATACGTATTCGTTCCCAATGAAATTCCTTCCGAAGGCAGTCCTAGTGGTGGTTGCGCCTTTTTCGAGCCAAGCCACAAGATCTTTGGGGTTTCAGTGAAACGCGTTGGGAAATGGAAGATCGAAGCAAGCTCCGCCGTGTTGAGCACCATCGTTTCGCGCTTGTTGAAGTAGCGAAAAATAAAGTTGGTAACTAACGCACGCTGTCGCTCTTTTCCCTGCTTGAACCCGTTGAGTCGTGGCGCATTATACTGTGTAAACGAAGACAAAATTCCATTGAGCTCTAGTTGGGCCATCTGCTCCGTTGGGGCCGACACCAAGACACGCACATTCGTTTCAAACTGAACCTTGTTTGTCTTTTCCTCAAGCGCACGAACTGTTTCTTCCTCCAACGGAGTGAGCCGACGCGTGTCATTTTGTTGATTTGGATCTGCAGCAGAAGACTGACCCTGCTTTACCGGCTTCGCAGCCGTCTTGAGGCTCTCGAGCCCCTTACTGAGTTTGTCTCCACCCTCTCCATAGCCACGACCTTGCTGCATTTTCAGTGCTGCTTGTCGCCCTTTCTTTGCCTGCTTTGCAGAAGCGGGACGAATCAACAATTGAATCGCGGCCCCAGACCCGTCTGGCAGTTTTGCGAGGGCGTTTGTGAGCGCGTTCAACGGATCGCTTTCAAGTTCACGATAGGTTTTTACAGGCAACTCTGGCTTTTTCATGAGCCGAAGCGTTGAGCCGCGCACAGCTTGGCCTGGCCCGAAAATCGTATACTCACCCGCCTCTTCGATCTGGCTTTTGGGATACTGCGATTGTACCTGACGCTCTACGAATGTTTTAAGTCGACGCGAACAGGCAATGTAAAAACGAATCTCGCCGTCAGCCAGAACAAGTTCGAGTGCAAGTGCATCTCTCCCAAGCAGCGTTCTCCTCCAGCGAGGTGTAAACGAATCGATCGCTGAGAGGTTTGTGTACATGGTCTCCGCAATGGAGATCAGCTCGTCTTTATCTTCTCCTTCTGTTTTCTCTTTCTCGACGACATCCTTCAAGGCTCGCGGCAATGTCACTAGCAACGACACCATATTGAGTGATTTTGGAAGTCGTTGCCGTGCTTTTAACTGTCTCACCACCATGACAAGCAGCACGATGCCGACACACACAGCTACGATAACCAGCACTACCAAAAGCCAGACGGGCACGTCCGGAATGACGATTACCCGCTCGGTTTGTGGCTGGAAGCCTGTCTGAGACAGCTGTTCTGCGACGACGGCAAGCACGGTGTGTTTGTTTATTGATCTTTGAGCTTCTTGTTGTTGACCAACTGGTCGTGGAGTTCGTCTACGAGAGTATCATGGAAGATATCCATGAGATATGGGTCTTTTGAAGATTGTGCGAGTTGAATGGCATGACGAACCCCTTTCTTCAATGTTATCACCACAAGTGTCTTGATTTGCTGCGGCTTGTCGCTTGCCATGAATGCTTTCAGAAAGACATCGTCTTGAAGATCTTCTGGTAACTGCGAGATAGCTGGCTTTGCCCCCTTGCCTGGCTGTTCGCCTTCCTGCGGAGTCGACTCTACCTGCTCACGTTCTTTCGAAACTTCTTGTTCGCGCGATGCCTCTTCTACCCCCTCGCGTGCCATCCCTTGTCTCGCTTCTTGTTCTTCCTTTGTTGTCTCGGGCGCACGAAACCGTTCCGATACTTCTTGCGTTTCCTGCTGTTTTTGCTCCTCCGCAAGTTCGTCAATCGTTTTTGGCTCACTTTCTGGGCCACGTCCAAGTGGCATTCCCTTGTCTGGTCGGTCTGGCATGATCGTGTGTGTTCTTAAACGTACGAAAAGTATAGCGCATTCACGGACAAACGTCTTTGACGCTTACCCCCATTTTTGCTATAATATTTCTGTCCTTGAAGAGCCATCTCGCAAACGAGCGGCTGACTACGAAACACACATGAAAGAACAATACGTTGCCCCGAACCTAACATGGATCCATTTGCGTGATCCCGATCGTGCTGAACTTACTGCACTCGCAAAAGAGTTTGGTTTTTCGATGTTTGACGTCGAAGACGTCTACATAGACACACAGCGATCAAAGATTGAAGTGTATGACGATTACGCCTTTTTTGTCTTGCGCTTCCCCTCCCTCGACAAGGAAGACCGTTCTATTGAATCGGCAGAGATCGACTTCTTCGTTACGCCCACCCACCTGATCACCATTACACACGCAGGATTTGCCGCCCTGGAGGCACATTTTGCCGAATTACGAGAAAACAATGGCGCCAAGCTGACCGAGTTTCACGGACCAATGGAACTTGCCATTTCCACGCTCAAAGAAGTCATTTCGTCACTGGCTCCGATCATGAAGCGAATTGCGAGTGACATTGATGAAGTTGAACATGTTCTCTTTCGAGAGCCAGACCAGCAGACGTATCGCCTGAGCACCTCGTTAAACTTGGCTCTGATTTCGATTCAGAAAACACTTGGTCCCGCTCGAACACTTCTTGCCGACCTTGAAGCAGCTGTTCCAGAATCCCTTCAGGAAAGCGTGTCAGACGTTCGGGACATTGCTGAACGTTTGTGGGACGACCTCATTTCCGAAGATGCCATTCTGGACGAGCTTCAGCGCATGGAAGAGTCGCTCCTTTCTAGTCGGACCAACCGAACCATTAAAACGCTGACGGTCTTCTCTGTGTTGCTGATGCCGGTGTCGATTATTGCAGGATCGTTTGGAACAAACTTCACGAGCTTGCCTTTTATCGATCACCCATACGGTTTTTGGATCATGATCGGACTGATGCTTGCTGCTATCGGGGGTCTCTCGATCTTGTTCCGAAAAAATCGTCTTCTTTAGGTGGTACACTTCTAGGACTATGGATTACGGACCTGCTGAATTCTTCTATACAGCCCTGATCTTGTTCGGCGTGGGGGGACTCATGTGGTACTGGCGCAGTCGCGGCAAACATAATTCGGATGATGCTCCGGTTGCCCCTACCAACCCTCGCATGGCTCGAGCTTCTAAATCTGGTAAAGGGAATTCCCCTACTCCAACACTCGACGCCTATGCTCGTGACCTGACTCGTCAAGCGACGCTCGGACAACTTGACCCTGTGATCGGTCGTAGCGAGGAAATCGCCCGTGTGATTCAGATTCTATCTCGGCGACGCAAAAATAATCCTCTTCTACTTGGTGAACCCGGCGTCGGTAAAACGGCAATTGCAGAAGGTCTTGCATTGCGCATCGTTGCCGGAAAGGTAACGACAGCTCTTCAGGGAAAACGCGTTCTTGCACTTGATGTCACCGGTCTCATTTCTGGAACGAAGTACCGAGGTGAGTTCGAGAAGCGCCTAAAGGCCATCACAGACGAAATCACGGCTGCGAATCGGCAGATTATTCTCTTTATCGATGAGATTCACACGATTGTTCAGTCTCAGGGAACGGAAGGTGCTGTCAACCCTGCCGATATCATTAAACCTGCACTTGCACGTGGTGAACTCCAGACCATTGGTGCGACCACAGAAGCTGAGTACCGGGAGTATATTAAACCTGAGCTTGCTTTCGAGCGTCGTTTCCAGCCCGTACACATTGGTGAGCCAAGCATCGACATCACCGTCGAAATTCTCATGGGACTGAAGGATGTGTATGAAAAACACCACCGCGTTCAGATCACAGAAGAAGCTGTGCGCGCTGCTGCCGAACTCTCAGACAAATACATTCACGATCGTTTCTTGCCCGACAAAGCCATCGACTTGATCGACGAGGCTGCTGCGAAGGTTAAGCTTCGTTCGATTGATGAACAGACTCAGAACACACTTGAGTCCCCTGCCCTTATTGCAGAAGCAAACGAACGCGCGCATATAGATCTCACGAATGCACCAGTAAAACTGCAGAAGCTGCGCGCCGAGTTAAAGCAGCTGCAAGTAGAGGAGAACCAGATTCTCCAACCGAAAGCCCTGAAGAAACATTACGAGCGCATGATTTCTCTTCAGCAAGAAATCGCTTTGCTTGAGGCTGCGATTCGTGAGGTTGAGTCTGATTCGGTTTGGCCGTCCGTAAACGCCTCAGACATTCAAGAGATTGTTCAAGATTGGGCAGAGTCTGCGGCAGAACTTGAAGAGTCCGTTGCGCCTGGACACGAAGGACACAACTCTTCGAAGGACTCGGATGTCCCAGCCGATTCTGGATCCCCTTCCTAATGTGTGCTTAACTTGCATTGCGTATGGCAGCTCCACTCCCTCCCCGACGTACCGCAGTCGCCGTCCAAACTGAGACGGACACCTTCGCGATTACGTCTACCATGGCGGTCTACCAAGTGGCACTTCTTGGTGGATTACTCTATGGAATGGCATTTCTCATGCTCAACGATCTTGTTGGATAAACGCCATTCACCCAAACACACACTTTCCATTCTTATGAAACAAGAATTTCTCGACATGTTGCGCTCTTCATCCATCTACGTTGATTATTTGGCATCGCGGTTTCCGAACGTTCCAATGATCGACCGCCTGCAGTCTGGTGCCGACAAGCTCGGTCCCATTCTTGATCCGGATGTAGAATAGTTCCCAATCGCCCTTCACGGGCGATTTCCTTTTGTCTCGTCACCACACTGGAGTAGCACCTTGAGCACAGAAGAAAGAGCGTATCCCGACGATCGTGTCTTTCTGATCGGCGATGGTGCTGCGGGCACCATCCGGTTGGAGGCACGGTACTTGTTCCTGCACTGTCTCCCGGATGGCGCGTCTGCGAGCTGCCAGTTCCGCGAAGGTGAGCGCCCATGGATGGTTGCCACCCTAGCAGCGGAGTTTGGCACACGGCAGTTCACGGTTCGACCGCTTCACGAAGCGCGTGAGCCTGATCAGGCCATGACGGCCGCGCAAGCGGAGGCGATCGCTGGGCACTTCGGGCCGGAGGCAAGTCACCTGTTCGGAGCGATCCAGCTGGATTTCTTCCGACCGGCACCCTCTCCCGGCTCCGTCCCGTGCCGTCCTGGCCTTGTCCGATGGCAAACGGTCAGCCAGGTACACGACCTCCTGCTGCATCTTGTTGACCAACTCTTGGAAGCCGGAGTCGTACACGACTCGCTCCCACTTCATGGTCACAACGACGCGGACACCTCGCCGGACCCCACCGCTGCCTCAGCCTAAGGCAGCCTTTTCTTTTCCTGATGACATTCCTACGTTCCCCCGCTACCATGCACGCATGGCATTACATCTCCACAACTCCGCATCGCGAGCAAAAGAACTCTTCACTCCTCTGACTGAAGGAGAGGTATTGATGTATAACTGTGGCCCCACTGTGTACAGCAGGGCGCACATTGGAAATCTTGCGAGCTATTTATTTGCAGATTTTCTGCGTCGTTGGCTAGAAGCTTCTGGCTATTCTGTGCGACAAGTAAAAAACATCACTGATGTTGGGCATCTGACACAAGATGATTTTGATGCCGGTGAAGACAAGATGATTGCTGCCGCAAAAAAGGAAGGAAAGGGCGTTGAAGAAGTTGCACGCCTATATTCAGATCTCTACATTGCCGACGAGAACGCCCTCAACATGCTCGAGCCAGAAGCTCGACCACGTGCCACTGAGTATATTCAGCAACAAATCGAAATGGTTGAGGCGCTTATTGAGCGTGGTCATGCGTACGAAGTAGATGGCAATGTGTACTTTGACGTCACCACATTCCCCCACTACGGAGCACTGTCGGGAAACGACATTACTGAACTCAACGCGGGAGCACGTGTAGAAGTCGACACAAACAAACGCAACGCAGCAGATTTCTTATTGTGGCGACACGCCGCTGAAGACCATCTTCTTGTTTGGGATTCTCCTTGGGGAAAAGGTTACCCTGGTTGGCATATTGAGTGTTCCGCCATGTCACGTGCCCTTCTTGGCGACCAACTCGACATTCACACAGGTGGTGAAGACAATATTTTCCCTCATCACGAATCTGAGATTGCTCAGACGTCTTCCCTCACCGGAAAACCCATGGCGAACTACTGGCTCCATCGTCGTCATATTCTTGTTGGCGGAGAGAAGATGGCGAAGTCTGCTGGCAATTTCTACTCTCTTGGTGACATTGAAGCGCATGGGTTTCACCCACTTGATTTCCGCTTCCTCGTGTTTGGTTCTCACTACCGTCAAAAGATGGACTTTTCGTGGGATGCTATGACACAAGCCCGAGAAGGTCTTCGTCGTATTCTAACGTTTAAGGAGCGACTCTCACACTCAGAACAGGATCTCTCCGCTGGTACCCACATCCTTGAAACCACTGCACGCGAACGTGTCATTGCCGCGCTTGATGATGATTTGAATACGCCCGAAGCACTCGCCGCTGTGTACGACTTCGTTCGCGATGGAAATGCGTTACTCGACAAAGGCGGCGACGACGCAGCCGCGTTTGTATTGTCGGCCCAACATTTCATCAACTGGTTTGACCGTGTTCTGGGTGTTCTTGGCGACTACCCATCGTCTTCTTCCGTGCTCTCAGAAGAGCGCAAAGCAGAGGTTGATGACCTTGTAGCAGAACGAGAAGAGGCTCGTGCCTCTAAAGAGTTTACGCGCGCAGATGAAATCCGTGACCAACTTGCTGCAGAAGGTATTGAGCTAGAAGACGGTCCAACCGGTCCCACTTGGCACCTTCGCTGACAACACTCTCTGTAGTTGCACTGAAGGCAGCTTTTCTTTAGACTCCTGGCTGCACCTTCAAGGAGGGTTCCCAATGTCCGGAACGAAGCCCCCACAAGCCCGAGTGACCGATCCGTCCGACCCCGCCTTCGACCCCGAGGACGATCTCGGGATTGAACTGCTGGGCCGCCGACGAACAGCCTGCGCGCGAGCCGGCTTGCCGCACAGTCCGCGTGGCTTCGCCCCGACGGGCGGTCGCCGGAACATCGGCAAGACCACTACGGCACCCGCCCGTCCTGCAGCCATGAGCGTCGATACGGACGAACTGCCCGACATCGAGTAACCTCGCCTGTCGCGCAGTTTTTTCTTGCCAGAAATCCGGATTTCCGGTCTAATGCGCGCATGCAACTTCCTGAAAACGCCAAAGGAACCTTTTGGGAAACACACGATCCCCTTGTGGCACTGGCCCCCATGGCCGGTGTGACAGACTCCCCCTTCCGACGCATCTGTAAGCATTACGGCGCACCGCTTGTGTGGTCTGAGTTTGTGTCCGTACGTGGACTACACCACAACTGGGCGAAGTCTTCGGCGTTATTGGAATACACACAAGAAGAGTATCCGGTTGTCATGCAGATCTTTGGTGATGAGCCAGAATACATGGCAGATGCCGCAGAAAAGATTGAACAAGCATTCTCTCCTGCCGGTATCGACATTAACTGCGGCTGCCCTGCGAAGAAGGTCATGAAAACAGGTGCCGGGGTTGCGCTCATGGAGCATCCAAAGCTTGTCTCTGAGATTATCAATGCCATCTCTGAGCGTATTTCTGTTCCACTCTCTCTTAAGACACGTGCAGGAATTCGCGACACAGATGTCTATGAATTCGCGATGCAACTTCCGCTCGACAAACTTTCTGGACTCACTATTCACGGCCGCACATACGAGGAAAAATTTACCGGTGATATCAACCTTGAATTACTGAGGCGCGTGAAAGAGCAGGCACCTTGTCGAGTTGTCGCAAACGGAGGCATTGCCACTCTGGATGACATGCATCGCATCCGGGAAGCCACGGGAATCGATGGGTTTATGGTGGGAGCGGCTGCACTCGGACGCCCCTGGATTTTCCGTGAGCTGACAAACAACACTCCGCACGAACCATCACCAATGGAACTCAAAGAAACGATTTTGTTGCACGCAACCTACATGTCGGAGTTTTACGGAGAGGAGCGCGGCATTCTTAACTTCCGGAAGCACCTCTTGTGGTACCTCAAGGGATTCCCAGGCGCGAAAGAGCTTAGAAAGCGCCTTGCTTCCATTCGTACGGTTGATGCTCTTCAGGAAACCCTCGAGCTATTTTTGCCAGCAGAATAGATTCCCACAAGAAACACACATTCGGACGATTGAGAGCGGATTAGCCACATGGTATCGTTTCCTGTCATTCCCATGGCTACCTCTCCTACCAAAACACGCGATCGCGATGATGCGCCGGGGCCTTCGGCACCACCAGCATTTGAACGAAGCACCCAAGCGCTGAGCACGCTTACTCCGCCACACAATAACGAGGCGGAACAGTCTGTCTTGGGGGCTATTTTGATTGATCGCGATGCGCTTATTCAGGTTTCGGACTTCTTGGCACCTGAACATTTCTACCGACAGATCCACGGAACGATTTTCCAGGCAATGATCGACCTCGAATCTTCTGGAGAACCTATTGATGTTGTTTCCCTTTCAAACAGACTCAAGGAAAAGAAGGAATTGGAAACCATCGGAGGACGCGCAGAGCTTGTCACGCTCGCGAATGCCACCCCAACAGCCGCAAATGTAAAGCACTACGCGCAGATCGTAACGCGTAAGGCTACGCTTCGACGACTGATTCGTGCCTCTGCTGAGATCGCTGAGCTTGCCAAGAACGAAGAGGAAGAGATTACAACCGTGCTCGATGAAGCAGAGCAGAAGTTGTTTTCGATTAGCCAGTCTTCGGTAAAGCAGGGTTTTTCTCCTATTAAGGGAGTACTGGAAGGTGCCTTCGAGCGCCTGGACGAACTACACAAAGGCGGAAACAAGATCCGCGGAGTCCCAACTGGATTTGCAGATCTCGACAATCTCCTATCAGGATTGCAACGCTCTGACTTAATCATCCTTGCCGCCCGTCCTTCCATGGGTAAGACCTCGTTTGCGTTAGACATTGCTCGTCGCGTTGGTGTTGAAGAAAAGATTCCAGTCGGTATCTTCTCACTTGAGATGAGTAAGGAGCAGTTGGTTGACCGCATGCTTTCTGCTGAAGCGGGTGTTGATTTGTGGCGACTGCGAAGTGGAAAATTGTCGGATTCACCTGAATCGAATGACTTTGGCCGGATTGGTGAGGCGATGGGTGTTTTGTCTGAGGCACCTATCTATATCGACGATACGCCGATGTTGAATGTAATGGAATTACGCACCAAGGCACGCCGCCTAGCTGCCGAGCATGGCGTTGGACTTCTTGTCATTGACTATCTTCAGCTGATGGCCGGACATAAGTCCGCAAGTAGCGACAATCGTGTTCAAGAGGTATCTGAAATCTCACGTGCCCTGAAGGGTATCGCACGTGAGCTGAACGTTCCGGTGCTCGCGCTGTCACAGTTGTCGCGTGCCGTGGAGAACCGCTCACCTCAGATTCCAATGTTGTCTGACCTTCGTGAATCAGGTTCGATTGAGCAGGACGCCGACGTCGTGATGTTTATCTATCGTGAAGCGGTCTATAAGAAGGACACGGAACGACCAAATATTGCGGAAATACACGTTCGAAAGCACCGAAATGGACCAATCGGTCAGATTGATTTGTTCTTCGCCTCACAAAACGCAAGCTTCCGGGATCTTGAAACACAACAAGCTGCGGCAACAGACATGATGCCGTAGTACTCGTCGCACGGGTCCCGCCTACGAATCCAAACGCACTTAAGCCTGCTTCCGTGAAGGCTGCTCCTCTGTCGTTTTTGGGGCTTCTTTGTACTGACTGTTGTAGCTCGCCTCATCACCAAACTCGGTGAATGCTGCGTGATGCTCTGGTTCTACAAAACCTGACTCGTTCTTATGTTTGATTCCACACCAGTATTTTTCTGTCTCACCTGCAATTGTGGACCAATAGTGCAACGCGCCATTCACGTATCCGCAGTACATGCAGTTTAGTTTCTGCATCCCATCCAGATACGAAAGTTTTTGTCGGTCGATCTTAATGTAGTTGCCTCGCTCTACAAGCGGGATTCCATATAACGGAAAAGCGAGACGATGGTACAGCTCAATCCACAGATCAAAGAACACCACTGGAATAATCATCGAGTAGATAATCGGCGCTGAAATCAAATGGGGAATGGTCCTGTCTTCAAAGGTGAGGTATTTCATAGCACTTAGTATAGCGCATAGAAGTACCACAGTACCCTAAAGAGTCAACCTAGTCATAGACCCAGGAACGCGCTACGGTAGGCGTCGTAATTCCCCTTAGTTATTCGACTCTATGGCCATGTTTAACAAGCTCAAAGAAGTAAAGGACCTTCGTTCACAAGCCAAGGAAATGAAGAACGTCCTTTCAGAGATCACCGCTTCCGGCTCTGCGATGGGAGGAAAGGTGAAGATCACCATGGACGGAAACCAGGAAGTGCAGTCCGTTGAAATTGACAAAGATCTTCTCCAGCCAGAGAACCAAGTGAAGGTGCAAGAGGCTGTACTCACCGCCATCAATGGTGCTGTAAAGGACATTCAGAAGACGATGGCAAAGAAGATGCGCTCTGGCGAACTCGAGATGCCAGATCTTGATACATTGCAAGGATAACAAGTGGCCTCGCTTCTTCCATCTTCGGTACGCCGGCTTATTGATGCATTTGCATCCTTGCCTGGCATTGGCCCAAAGAGCGCACAACGCTTAACCTTTACGCTCCTTAAGGGAAAGCAAGACGATCTTGATCAATTTGCATCTACACTCACTGAACTCAAGCGCGGAACAACGTTCTGCGCGATTTGTCACAACATCGCCGAACAAGACCCTTGTGTCATCTGTACTGACACTTCACGTGATCTATCACAAGTGTGTGTAGTTGAAGAAGTGCTCGATGTGATTGCTATCGAGTCCACGGGTGCATTTAAAGGTCGCTACCACGTACTTGGCGGAGTAATCTCCCCTATTGATAACGTGGGCCCCGAGGATCTTTCTATCAATGCGCTTGAGCGACGTGTCACTGAGTCGGCTGGCCAGATCAAAGAGCTCATTCTGGCAATGAACCCTTCGCTCGAGGGCGAGGCGACCGCGCTTTACCTTACGAAGTTATTTGAACCTGTTGAGCTACGACTCACGCGTCTTGCACGAGGACTTCCAACCGGCGGAGACCTTGAATACGCAGACCACATGACACTGATTCAAGCACTCGAAGGTCGACGGGAACTCAAACGCGCATAACAAACAAAAAGAACGGCCGCGGCCGTTCTTTTTGTGACTACTTCTTCGCTACTGGCTTCTTTGCCGGAGCTTTCTTAGCCTCAGGCTTCTTTGCAGCTATCTTTGCTGCGGGAGCCTTCTTTGCTTTCGCTTTGGGTTCTTCCTTTACGGGAGTTGCCTCGGCAGCCTTCGCCGTTTCCGATCCGAGCTTCGTGATCGTAATGCGCGTGAACGGTTGACGATGTCCGTACGTTCGCTGTGTTCGCTTTTTCGAAGTGTATGTTCGTACGTGTACCTTTTTCGCCTTTCCATGCTCTACGACAGTGGCTTCTACCGACTCTTTGACGAGCGGCATTCCTACATCTGTTGTTTTTCCATCGGAAATCAACAACGTGTCGAGCTTCAGAACCTTACCTTCTTTTTCTTCGAGTTTTTCTACATCAAGCGTGTCGCCGGCTTCGACAACATACTGCTTTCCACCTGTTCGAATGACTGCAAATGCCATAGTCGTATACAAAAACAAAACGGTCTCAGACGGCACGTATCGTACGTGGATTATTGGATTGAGTCAAGAATTTGAATGATTCTTCGCGCTTCTTCCTGCACCGTGTCACTTTCTGCGTCTTCATAGGATTTCTGACCCTTTTTATGCATCGGTCGTCGCCAGTCCATATGGAGATCGATCACAGGTGTCCGATCTTCCTCGTACAACACGTAGACATGAAAGCGAGGATAAAACGCCTGCCCAAGACGGCGAATGAAACTTTCTTTTCCTGTTTTGGGGTCACGCCAAGGCTTATAGCCCAGTTTGCGCATGATTGCCGTTGCATTGATCGTGATTGGGCGGCCGGCAGAGATTTGCATGCACGTAGTGTACAAAGCTTTCTACAAAAGAAAAATGACCGTTCGCGCGGAAGCGGTCAGTCGTCCGACGTGGACTCGCTCGGCTGCCCCGCTCCGGACCGACGGTCGAACATGTTCTTCAAAACGATCAGTGGCACTGACAATCTCCCCTGCCGTGAATGTACGTGCCCGGAATGTAGAGGAGAAGGCGGTAAAACGCAACAGCAACACAAAACGACCTCAGCCGAGGTCGTTTTCATCTTTATACTTCTTGGTGGGCCATGCAGGACTTGAACCTGCGACCGTCTCCTTAAAAGGGAGCTGCTCTACCAGCTGAGCTAATGGCCCTCACCTAAAATGCGCCGAGGCGCATGCGCAGAATGCCGCAATGCGCGCCTCACGTCAATCATCTTTTGCACCCCCTCCTTTTCCTTTCATGAAGTAAAAGGCTAAAAGCGGCACCACCGCCCAGATCGTTACCGCCGTTTCCGACAAGAATACCGACTGCATAAGCGGTGACAGCGCCCCTGTCATTGTTGTGGGCAGATAGGACAGCGTTGTAGAAATCAGCAGGCCTACTTGAAGCACACTAATCGCCACTAACACTAAGATATGTCCATTCGCCCCAAAGCCACTAAAGATCCCCGCACGGGACGACAGGAAGAACATCGCGAGAATCACCGCAAAAAACACTACAAGACGAACGATGTAGGCGTCGAATCCAAGAATCTGCCCTTCGTTTGCCAGAACTGGCACGGCATGCGAAATCGCAACTCCCATGTAGATCGACATGAGCACCACAATAATGCGCTCACGTCCGAGCGTAAGGCCGTACAGCACAACAGCCGCCACAAAGAAGATGGCGATGAAGAGGTCCCAACTTGGTGACGAGACGTCAAATCCAGCGTTTACCGCCCATTCGTTTAGGTCTGCGCTAAATGGAAGTGTGTCTGGCATCTATGTATTGAGTCTGGAGTAGTATACCAAACCCTTCCACAGAGCCTAAGAAAACAGCTTCTTAAAGAATCCTTCTTTTGGTGGATTCACTGCCTGCCCATTTTGCTCCGCAAGTTGACCAAAGAGTTCTCGCTCGGCATCTGAAAGCTTTTGAGGAGTCATTACCACGACTTCTACAAGCATATTGCCTCGTGCACCACTTCGAATCGAAGGGAATCCTTTTCCTGGCACGCGCAACACTTTGCCCGACTGAATACCAGATGGGATGTCGAGCTTAATCTTACCGTCGAGTGTTGGAATCTCTGCCGAATCACCCAATGCTGCTTGCGTGAAGCTTACAGGAAGACGCATTAGTACATCGTTTCCATCACGCTGTAAGTCTGGGTGCGGAATCACGCCCACGGTCACAAATAAGTTTCCGGCTGGCGTGCCGTTTTTACCTGCTTCTCCTCCACCCTGAATTTCAATTGTTTGACCGTCGCTAATTCCTGCAGGAACAAACACTTTTACCTGCACCCGCTCGCGTGTTCGCCCATCTCCTGAACACTTTTCACATGGCGTTTTTGCGGTTTTTCCTTCTCCTGCACACGTTGGACAGATCACCACCTGGGACACCACGCCGAACATGGTTTGTCGCTGTTGTTCGACCTGACCTCGACCCTCACATGTTCCACAGGTTTCGATGGGCGTGCCCGGCTCTGCTCCATTTCCTGAACACTTCTCACACTTCACGCGCTTTTCAATTTCAAGTGTACGTTCTACCCCAGAAAAACTTTCCTCAAACGAAATATCGATGCGAACTGAGATATCCTCTCCGCCCTGACGTCGTGCACGTCGCCCTCCGCGAGCCTGCCCACCAAACATAGAAGAGAAGATGTCATTGAGGTCAATATTTTCTGCTCCCGGGAATCCTTGTGCACCTCCTGGAAATCCACCCTGAAATCCTCCGAATCCTCCTGGCCCGCCCGGTCCGCCCCCACCAGAAAAGGCCTGACCAAACTGATCATACTGTGCGCGCTTCTGCTCATCTGAAAGCGTTTGATAGGCCTCGTTTACCTCTTTAAACGCCGCTTCGTCACCCGTGTCTTTGTCTGGGTGGAGTTCATGCGCTTTCTTACGGAATGCCTTTTTGATCTCATCTTGCGAGGCACTGCGGTCAACACCCAGCACTTCGTAAAAGTCTTTTGCCATGAGTAAAACGTGGTCTGTTCTTCAAATTCAATCACTCCCTACTTTCGCTTGTTTAGCACTCTTATGTATTGAGTGCTAACAGTGTACGTCTCTCCCTTTCTGTGTCAAACACTGCGATTTGCATCGCATTTTCAGACTACTGGCCATCCCCCCCACGGACTTTGCCTATGAGGTGATCAGACTAACTTCTTCTACCGGGCGTTTTACGTACACCACATCAAAAAGTGGCGTATGCTGGAGTATCTTGAAGAGTCCCCACGCCAACAGGAAAGCAAGCCAGATAAACGGAATCGCAATAAGGCGGAATCCAAACCAGTAAATCAGCGAGAACAACCAAGGCACATATTCTGCAAATGGGCCTGCGACCTGCGTGAGTTGCGTGTTCACGTATTTCGTAATTACGTCCGTGACGGTGTCTGATGTCGCAATTTCGATTCCGAGTGAATCTGACAAGCTGTTGGCGAGCTCGATGTCTGCGCCACCCGCCAGATCTTGCGAAATGGCTTGCTTCACCTCTTCTTGCTCGAGCGCGAGGGCGAGCTGCTCTGCTGTTTCTGCATCATACCCAGCATCGAGAGCGAATTGTTGTAGATCAGTGAGATCAGCTGGAACCGGACCCGTCATACCATCCAGCTGTTTACTGATCTGATCGGCTGCGGCCTGAGCTGCAAACTCTTGGAAATTTGCATCTAGCGAAAATCCAGGCAGCACTTGTCGCAGCCCGCCTTCAAGTGGGCCCAAGAGAGAGACCACAACCCCACGAGGCAAAATCAGATCGCTTTCTTCGTACTGCTGTGCGGACACGTTGTGAAAACGTACTGTCGGCATCAACAACAAGATCGTGGAAAGAATGGGCAATGCTCTTTTGAGAGATCGGTAAATACGAATCTTCATAGATTCGTCTCGCTCACGCGCAATGTATTTCCCGCCCGCAACCCATACAGCCAACAGCAGTACCGCAACAACAATCATCCCCGGTGAGACGCCGAGCAATACAACTCCCAGGACGACTGTCATGAGCCCAGTGATAGCTGGTGGCCACCATTTTTCCGTGACGAGTGCCACAAATCCGTAGGTTGCTAATAACCCACTCAACAAAAACAATGGCAATAGAAATGAGGCAACTTCATTTGTTCCCGGAAGCGCGTCTACCGCAACAGAGGCTCGAAGTGACCACAGTGTCAGCCCCGCCAACAGTAGCACCGGAATCTGAAGGAGGAGTTCTTTTATGAGGACCTTCTTTTCGTCATCAGGCGAAATATGCTGTTTTTGCGCACTATCTGGCACATGCTGTGCGGCCGCGCTATCCATAAGGTTTCTGTGAGGTATTGGCTCTGAGTTAGACCCAGGATACGCCAATTTACCTCACACGGAAACCGAAGCGCAATGAGCTCGGCTACGACTTGGTCTTTTCTTCTTTGTCGGCAGCGTCGCCTCCTTCCTTCTGTTCGTCTTTCACTTCTTCGTAGTTGGCTTCGACAGTGTCGTCAGCTTTGTTGTCGGTTGCCCCTTCTGCTCCAGCTGCTTGCTGCTGTTCTGCGGCATTCTTGTACATCTGCTCACCGAGCTTTTGCACGAGTTCCCCGAGCTCCTTCGAAGCTTCCTTAATCGCCTCGTAGTCGTCACCATCCTTTACCTTCTTGAGAGCTTCAACTTTTTCTTCGATCTGCTTCTTGGTTTCGGCATCTACTTTGTCGCCAGCCTCTTTGAGCGTTTTTTCGGTGGAGTACACCATTTGGTCAGCAGTGTTCTTAATCTCCACTTCTTCTTTGCGCTTCTTGTCGTCTTCAGCGTGCTTTTCAGCGTCTGCCTTCATCTTTTCCACTTCTTCGTCAGAGAGCCCTGTCGAACCAGAAATAGTGATCTTCTGTTCCTTGTTCGTTGCCTTGTCGACAGCCTTCACATTCAGAATTCCGTTTGCGTCGATGTCGAAGCTCACCTCGATTTGAGGCACTCCTCGTGGTGCTGGAGGAATTCCGTCGAGCATAAACTTTCCGAGCGACTTATTTCCTTCTGCCATCTCACGCTCACCCTGCAACACATGAATTTCTACTGAAGGCTGGTTGTCTGCAAACGTCGAGAAGGTCTGCGTCTTCGACGCTGGAATCGTCGTATTTCGCTCGATCATTGGAGTACTAATACGTCCTGCCGTTTCAATCCCGAGCGTCAACGGAGTGACGTCCAACAGGAGCACATCCTTTACGTCACCACGCAGGACTCCACCCTGAATAGCCGCACCAGTTGCCACCACCTCATCGGGGTTTACCGACATGTTTGGCTCTTTCCCAAAGAAGCTCTTCACCTTTTCGATAATCAGCGGCATGCGCGTCTGACCACCTACTAAGATCACTTCGTCAATGTCACTTGCACTGAGCTTAGCGTCTACGAGTGCGTTTTTACATGGCTCCAAGGACTGTTCTGCAAGCTCGTCTACCAACTCCTCAAGCTTGGCGCGTGTAAGCGACATGTTGAGGTGCTTTGGTCCGCTTGCGTCCGTCGTAATAAACGGCTCGTTAATGTCGGTTGTCTGGGCTGTTGAAAGCTCAATTTTTGCCTTTTCAGCAGCAGCCTTCACACGCTGCAACGCCATGTTGTCGTTAGCGAGATCGATTCCCTCTTCTTTCTTAAACTCTTGCAAGAGGTAGTCGATAATCTTTGCGTCAAAGTCGTCACCACCAAGGTGTGTGTCACCATTTGTGGCCTTTACCTCAACCGTATCTGCTGACACCTCAAGAATGGAGACGTCAAACGTTCCGCCTCCAAGGTCGTAGACAGCAATCTTCTGCTCGTTCTTCTTGTCGAATCCGTACGCGAGCGCCGCAGCCGTTGGCTCATTAATAATACGCTTCACTTCAAGACCCGCGATTTTTCCAGCGTCCTTAGTTGCCTGGCGCTGGGCGTCATCGAAGTATGCGGGCACCGTAATCACAGCTTCCGTAATTTCTTCTCCGAGTTTTGCCTCAGCGTCGGTCTTCAACTTCTTCAAAATCATGGCAGCGATTTCTTGCGGAGTGTATTCCTTGCCCGCCATCTTCACGCCGACACCTTCTCCATGCTTCACAATTTCAAATGGAGCCGTCTTCATCATGTCCTGCACTTCTTTGTCATCAAAACGACGCCCAATCAATCGCTTGGCTGAGAAGATCGTGTTTTCTGGATTCGTGACCGCCTGACGCTTTGCGATCTGTCCAACAACAAGCTCGTCATCAGACTTTTTTGCCACCATCGATGGCGTCGTACGATTTCCTTCTGCGTTTTCGAGAATGCGTGGTTCACCACCTTCCACAACGGCCATTGCCGAGTTGGTGGTTCCGAGGTCGATTCCGAGAATCTTCGACATAGTGTTTGATGAAATAACGTTGTTTGGAACAAATTAGCACTCTATATGTGAGAGTGCTAATAGTGTAATTCGTCTGAAATCTGTGTCAACTTTCCCACAACCTTTCTCGCGAGACTCTTTACAAAACTCCTGAAATGTTTTGAAATGCTTCGTCCTTCCCCGTCCATTTGCGGGAGCATGAAGGAATGTTCCTTTCCGCGACACACATGTCACTCCGAAGAAAGTAGGTCATGAAGTTTCTCACCGTTACCACGACCGTCGGCCCGGTGGATGTCTCGACCGAGATCTGCGCTGGGATTGAAGTGGTTGGAGATCGCATCGGTCCCATGCGTGCGTTCGAGGATTGCAGACACCCAATGGATGCCGGTCACTCATTGCCGGTCGGCCATCGCGATCGGGATGCGCTTCTCAGCATGCAGGACCTTGCTGTCTTTCGCGCTGATGCTGGAAGTATCGTGCTTCGCACCGAGCGCGTGCCTGTCATTCTGCGAGGCTCTCTGCCCGTTGGACACAATGGTCCGCTCGTAGGGACTGAACGTGACCAAGATGACTCTCACGTTCTCGTGATGTGGCAACTTCTCAGCCGTACCCGAGGAACAACGGGCTTCTTTCCACCTACGTCTGGGGGTGGATTGTGGGCTCCCGATTCGGATGCGAAGTCCGAGCGAGGAATTCGCGCCTTCATGCAGGTCCTGGTGGTTCTCGAGTCAGATGTGCCGTTCACTGTTATTGCCATGACTGACTCCAGGCGAGCCGAGATCGCTATCATGCTCACCCCCCGAGGTGAAATCGAAGTGGCCCGCAACTGACCCTCTAGCGCCATCGGCGCTTTTTTCTTTTCTCAAGAAAAGAGGGCGCACTGTGTTGTGCGCCTAATAGATGTCTACGAAGACGTGACTGTCTTCTGGGAGATCGATGTGTTGCTGCGCGAAGCATCTGGACTGCTCGCCCGTCGTGCCAACTTCTCGGATGACAAGGGTGAAGTCATGCCATTTCGAGACAGGTCCAATCCACGCATCACCCTCTTCATCGACCCACTCTTCATGAAGCACCTCGTCGTGCTCTGCCACTTCTTGAGTCGTGAGCAGCTGCGCAACCAAGTCTTCACAGCCGGCCCCACCTTCAACATGTAGATAGACGATGAGCGTATCTGAACGACTGCCGTACATCGTGCTCCAGCTGTGTGTTGACTGATTCTCAGAGCATGCGAGCGCTAAAAGGCTAGATACCAAGATCTTCTTCATTGGATTCTCCCAACATTGTCGCCTTCAAAAAGAACGCGAGCATGGCTCCGCGTTCATGTCGTACTTCACGGGTATCACTCGCCCCTTGCCCGTCAAGACTGTGGACGAAGTGGTGATTCGACAGAGAAGACAACGCCCTTTCCGCTCATTTCATCTAAGAATGCCTCATATGCTTCTGTCGTAAACTCATTCACTTCAAGCTCTTTAAATACTGCCCGCATAGCCTCGTGCAGCTGCTCACGCTGTTCTTCCGTGGCACCTAATGGATAGATAGATTCAATCTCCAAATAGTTCATGTCGCCGCCGTTCCATTCCACAACAGCGAGTTCATACCCCTTGTAGTCCCAGATCATTGCGTGCTGCTGTGATGACTTTCCCGAGACGCATCCCGTAGCCGCCAAAAAGCGAAGCGCTTTTTGCGTTTCGCCTTCTCCGAGTTCCCACTCAATCTCTTCTCGATCGACATCACCCCAACCACCTATCTTTAGTGACAACTTCGTCACTCCGTTTGTCTCCTTAACACGCAAATCTCGACCAGAAGAGAAGTCGTCGCAATCATACAAATAGTTTGTACGCTCACGATCCTCTTTGAGCGTCGCTCCATTCTGTTCGAGGTACGCGTTAATACGCACGACGTCATCCCGTGTGAGAGGAGCTCTCAGTTCTACTTCGATATCAGCAGCAGACATGGGTTATTCGTCGTTCTTTTGTTCTCCAGCAACCACAACGCCCGCGGGTCGCAGCACGCGATCGCCTTGCTTGTAGCCAGCTCGTGTCACACGAATCACTGAATTTGGTTCGCCTTCTGCGGTCGTGTCTGTCTCAATCGCCTCGTGTAGTTCTGGATTAAACAGATCACCTCGTTGTACCTCAATCCGCTCGAGTCCCTGTTCTTGCACATACTGCTCGAACTGCTGACGTATGAATTCAATTCCGCGCACCCATGGATCATCTTGAAGATGTTCAGGTACAGCTCCGTACGCACTTTCAAAGTTATCGATCACCGGAAGGAGTCGCTCGAGCGCATCTGTCATTCCTGCCGTTCGGGCATGCACCACATCTTCTGCTGTTCGTGCTTTTAGGTTTTTGTAGTCTGCTTGTGCACGCTGCCACCCCTCAAGATGTTCAGCAAGTTGTGCCTCGAGTTCTGCTATGCGCTTTCCCTCTTTCTTAGAACTCTTCTTTTGTGAGGGTTGTTCTTTTTCCTCTTTAACGTTGGCGTGTGAGGCAGTGTTGTGGTGGTTTTTTTCTTCCATATTAGAACGAGAGTAGCAGAAGACCTCCTGTTGTAGATAGCGCAACAAGTGCCATGCCAGAACCCCCAGATAACAGTCGTCGAATTTGGTCCATCACGGAGATGTTTCGCTGATAGGGCATACGCTTTGGTCCAATAAGCGCCACAAATCCTTTTTCGCCATTTGGAAACTCCGCCCGCGTAAGAATCATGCTCACATGATTTAACTGAAACATCGGGTTTTCCTGGCCAATATACACTTCAATTTCTCCTCCACGCTGCTCAAGTTCATTGAGAACCTCTTCGCTTCGCTCATCAAGTTGTTCCAACACTTCCGCTGCTTCCGCAAGCTCATCAGAACCCGTGAAATCGGGGGAACGAAGGAGGTTTGTAAGCCCACTTTCGAACGAAATCCCCTGCTCCGGCAACGAAGAAAATCCGATTCCTCCGCCGTGTTGTGCGAGCAGTTTCGAGGTAATGCGGGCCATGCGCGCGTACTGAGCCCTCAGCTTTAAGAATTCCTCTTGCAAGCCGAGTTGCTCTTCTTTCGAAAGGTCATCTCGCCCATGCTCATTCACAAAGAAACGATAGCCTTTATCTGTTGGGACGCGGCCCGATGACGTGTGCGTGTTCGTCAGATAGCCTGCTTTTTCAAGTGCTGCCATTTCGTTTCGCACTGTCGCAGGTGAGCAGGCAAATCCAACCTCGTCACATAGACGCTTTGAAGCAACTGGCTCTGCGGTTTGTACGTACAGCTGAATGACAGCTGTGAGAATTTCTTGTTGTCGTGATGTGAGATCTTGCATAGTTAGCACTCACTCTACTTGAGTGCTAATAGCATACCCCAGGACGCATGTGAGTCAATTCCCCTAGAAGACAAAAATGTCCCACCAAGGAGCGACAATCTGCTCCACATTTTCTGTTTCCGCATCCACATTTACCTCAACTTCCTCTGTAACCGGGAGCAGTCCGAATAGATTTCCCTGTTTTTCAACAATCGCAAGATATTCCGCGTCACCTGAAATGGACTGGATAAGCGCAAGATCGACGATACTTGCCTGCTTAAATCGTGACAAAATCTTTTCCGATGTTTGCCGAGGTAGAAGCTCTACTGGATTGAGATCTTTTCCTTCAGAATCTTGCAGGAATACGCGACCATTTTCGATCACGAGCGCTTCTGTTGTTCTCGCGACCACTTCACCTTCGATGTCTACTTCAAGCTCGTTGCCGCGCTGTTCAATAACAAGATTTTCTTGATCTTCATATCCGCGCACGCGTATATCAAACACAAAATTGTCGAGATCACTTTCTACAACCTTGATATCTGCGCTTCCGACAGAAATCGCGTATTCGTCTCGCGGATTAATCTCAAGCGCCCCACCGAATACTTCATTTACCCCAAAATACGGGTTGCCATCATAATCCGAGAGGATCGCTTCATTGAATTCATAAATGAACTCGTTTTCTTCTGTTCGAATGCCCTCGTAACGATCTGGATCCGCTGCTGCAAACTGCTTGATCACCTCCCACGTTTCCTCTGTCAGTCCTACAAACTCGTCAAATTCATCTGCGAGAAACACATCCGCATCAGAAGCAGCTTTATCTAAATCTCCCCCCACAACAACACGCGCCAAAGCAGATGGCGTAACCCACATCGCCCACACAACGACCGCAACCAATACGATACCCCAGCGCATCATACGTGTTCTTCGATTGCCTTTTTGAGAAGCTCTGTGATCTTCTCCAGGCTATGCTCTGTCTTCACGAGATAATCAACGGCGCCCATCTTTTTTCCACGCTCAACATGCTCTGTGTCTGCAAGATTACTTACCACCAAGACTGGAATGTTTTTTGTGTGCTCATCTGCATTCAGACGCTCCATCACATCAAATCCACTCATTTCAGGAAGCATTAAGTCGAGCACAATAATGTCCGGCATGCCTGTGATTGCTTTGTTGATTCCCTCTTCACCTGAAAGCGCGGCGTCAACGCTATAGCCTTCATGTGACAACTCCGCTTTTAGTGCGAACAAGAGCGCCGACTCGTCTTCGATCACAAGAACGCGCTTTTTGGTTGTTGATGAATCTTCTGCCATACAAACGTGTTAAGAAGTTGACGCAAGTGGGAATGTGACACGGAATGTGCTTCCTTTTCCGCGCTCTGAATCTACCGAAAGTGTTCCGCCATGCTTTCGCACAATATTTTGAATGAGATACAATCCGAGCCCTGTTCCTTCCGGTTCAAGCTGGCGGGCACGCTTTCCTCGGTAGAACTTCATGAATATCTTACGTTTTTCATCATCATCGAGTCCAATGCCGGTGTCTTGCACTTCTACAATTAATTGATTGTTCTCACTGAACGCGCGCACGACAATCGATCCTCTTGTTGTGTAGCGAATTGCGTTCTCCACGAGATTCTGAACAACCAAGCGAATTTTTTTCTCGTCACAGTTCAGCTCTGGTAGATCATCCTGAAGATCAGCAGAGAGGCTGAGATTTTTTGCAGCAACTTGTGATTGAAGATCTTCAATCAGCTGCTGAATGATGTTTTCGATCTGACAGGCCCCAAACTCGTATTGCATTTGTCCTTGCTCCACACGTGTCGCTCCAAGCAAGTCCTCTACAAGGGCAATCATGCGCAGGTTCATATCGTCCATCTTTTTGACCACTTCCATCTGCTCTTCCGTCATCTCACCAAGCCTACCCTTTCTTAGAAGCTCTAAAAGCCACCGTAAGGACGAAAGAGGTGTACGCAACTGATGTGACGTAACAGACAAAAACTCAGACTTCATTTCATCGAGCTCCTTTTCCTTTGACGTGTCATGCAGCGTCTTTGTAAATCCCATGATTTCCCCTTCCGCATTTCGGATTCCGGCCGTCGTTACACGAAGCGTGCGCTTTGCCGGATGCTCTACCTGTATTTCTACTGGCTCAAACTCTGCTGCGTTTTTGAGCTCCTGAGGTGTTGGGCACCATTCCAATACTGGCAGCAGACTTGGAAAGGTCTCATATAGATTCTTTCCCCTTGGAAGTCCGAGGACTTCTCGCTCCTGAATACCAAGCAACTCTTCTGCGCGCTTGTTCACGAGTAAAATACGACACTCTTGAGACAAGAAAAGGAGTCCATCTGAGAGCTGTGAAACGATTGTTGCGATCTTTTTTCGCTCGTCTTCCAACTCACGTCGCACCATGGCAATACGTCGTAATCCTGAAGACACGTTGTACGAGATGAGCAGGATTGCGATCGAAAGCCCAAAAATGATCAGCAAAATCAACTCATCACTTGCGACCTGACGACCAATAAAGAAGGTCAACAGGATAATCAGAATGTTCACAGCGCCCAGGAATACGAACACGACACCCGGACACTCAAATGGTGAGAGCCCATTTGCCGCGCACTCTGGAAACAATCGCTGATACAACTTTCCCATGTGGTATCTGTGTTATGAAACGAGACTTGTAGCTGTCATTTCTGTTGGCGGTTCGATACCCAAAAGATCCAAAATGGTGGGAGCTACATTGATCAATCCACCTTCTTGAAGTGTCTTCGGGAGTTCTCTCGGTGTAAGAAGTATACACGGAACCGGGTTTGTTGTGTGTTGCGTCCGAACTTCACCTGTCTCAGGATCGATTAGCTCCTCGGCATTTCCATGATCTGCCGTGATGATGAGGTGCGTATTTGTTTCCTCCGCAACCTTTACCAACTCGCCAATGTGCACATCCAGCGCTTCGATCGCTTGAATGGTTGCTTCCAGATCTCCGGTATGACCAAGCACGTCAGCATTTGGATAGTTTGCCAGAACAAATAATTCCCCTTCTGCCGAACGAACCGCCTTCTCCACAAGCTCCGTTACTTCGTTCGAAGACATGTCTGGCTTTGCTTTATAGCTTTCAATGTCCAACGAATCGACCATGACACGCTCTTCATTGTCGTATGGAATTGATGAACCACCCCGAAAGAAATACGACACATGCGCAAACTTCTCTTCTTCGGCAATGTAGAGCTGTCGCAAATTCTGTCTCCGCGAAAGCACTTCTGGGATTGCATTGCGCACCGGGTCTGCTGGAAAGGCGATCGACATCGGCAGATCGTCTCCAAAATTTGTCATTCCAACGAAATGCACGTGATCGAGCACCGTCTTTCGCGGGAAGAAGGAGAAATCACGCAACACAAACGGCTTTGTAAGCTGTCGTGCCCGGTCGGAACGCAGATTAAAGAAAATGACCACATCATCTTCTGCCAGTGTCGCCACTGGAGCGTCTCCACCGTTCGTAATTACTGTTGGAGGAATATGCTGATCATCGAGACCCTGGTCGTACGCGCGTTCGATGGCCTCCTGAGCACTCGTAGCTGTTTGACCCTTACCTTCCACCATGACGTCATATACCTTCTGCACTCGCTTCCAGTTATGCGCACGATCCATGGCATAGTGCCTTCCTGATACGCTCGCAATATGACCACACCCAAGTTCGTTCATTATCTCTTGAAGCTCTGCGAGTTGCGTCTGCGCATGTCGTGGAGGTGTATCGCGTCCGTCCGTAAATATATGAAGGAACGTTTCCTTTTCGAAGCCACGATCACGAATCATTTCTAGCAAAGCGTAGAGATGCGAAGCCTCCGAGTGTACCCCACCATGCGACAACAATCCCATGATATGCAACTTCGACCCGTTACTTCTTGCATGATGCAACGCAGACAAAAAAACGGGGTTTTGAAAGAACGTCCCATCTTGAATGGCCGCATTAATGCGTGTGAGATCTTGAGGAACGATGCGCCCAGATCCCAAGTGGAGGTGCCCAACCTCTGAATTTCCCGCAAGTCCATGCGGCAACCCAACGCTTTCGCCCGATGCACTTAGCACCGTTCCAAACTCGCTCGATACAAGTCGATCCATTACCGGCGTGTTTGCTCGCGCGATAGCATTTCCCTCTTCATGGAGTGAAAGTCCCCATCCATCCAGAACGAGGAGAACCACACGTTGATGCTGAGACCGATTGGTCATGTCTAATTCACCTACGCTTTTCGTTCCTTACGCAACCCCAGCTCCTCGTTGATTTCTCGCTCTGAGCCTCCACGCACATCGACTACGCCCTCCGGGAATAGGTAGCTCTCCTTGTTTGCGTTGAGCTGGTAATCCCCTTCCCCCACAAGGAATGCATATCGGCCATCTCCAGCCGTCACCTTCGCCAATAGGAGTTTTCCGTACTTCTCGTCGAACAGTCGCACGACAGCTCGAGACAATGTCTGATTTGATCCAAGATCGCGTACGTGTCCCCAGGGCTTTCCAGCCGTCAGCAATGCGAGACGTCGGAAGAGCAACAACAGAAGGATATGCAGTGCAAGCAAGATAAGATTCACCATGGACGGCTCTAGAATCAGTGAGATCAGCGCGACAAGTGGTCCAAGGTAGGAAATGACGTGCGCAAACCGGCGACCACGTGTTGCCACAGAAACCTTTTTGTCGTCATCTGCGCGCTCTTGCTCAGTTGCCTGACGAAACGCAGCAGCGGTTGCCAAGTTGAGTTGAACAGGCTTTGGACTATTTCCCACATAGACTGTACCCGCTGTACGCGTCATAGGAATGTCGAGACGAATCACCGTTTGCTCGCCTGTTTCCTGTGTTCGTTCCTGTGTTACGCGCTCAGGACGTATATCTGTTACTTCAGCGGAGCGACGCTCTACACCACGCTCAATAACACCTCCGAGATACAGATCTTTTCGCGGCTGCATGTCACGATCTGGAGGGAATGTGAAGTGCGGCTTTGTGACTGTCATGCGATACCGCTTCTCCTCATCTACCAAGAAGAGGTAGCGTCCGTATCTGTCCGTCACGCTCGTACGAATAAGGCGACCCGTTTCTACGTCGAAAAGTCGAACAATTGCAAGATCAATTGGTCGATTTGTTTCCACGTCGAATACGATTCCCCATCGACGTCCTTTATTTCCAGCCAACAGCCGGAACGGCTCTGTAATCAACTGAATGAGATACCGCAGATAGGTAAAGAATCCAGTTCCAACTATTCCAAGATTTAACGCCGCGCCAGCGAGAGCAGCCAAACTAACCGGCGCAAAGATTGAGGTGACCGCATCATCAACAAGACGGGTAAATGCCGTACCATCTCGAGACGTCTCACTCTTTGCAGATTCTTCGTCTCCAAAGAGCTTGTCGAAGAAATCTCGAATTCCTCCAATAATCGTGTCTGACTCAGTAGATTCTTCTCCTCCTCTACTATCCGTTGGTGTGTCCGACTCATCTGCAGTCTCGCCTATCACAGGAGTTGTCGTATCGCCTTCATCGGGCGCACTTCCACCATCGGCATCTTTTGTTGGAACTGGAGATGGCGATGGAGAGGCGCCGTCGTCTACATCTGGTGTCGCTGCCGGTGTTGCATAGCCGAAACGTGCCGTAAATCCTTGACCTGGGTCGAGAAGCGCAAGTGCACCAGGATTATTGCCCGTAGTCAGTGCGTATCCAGCAGGAATGGTCGTCTCATCGACACGGATCACGTATCGATCTTGTGCGAGACCCAGGAATGAGAAGGCTCCGTTTGCATCTGACGTATCTGTTGACTGCAAGACATCGAGCTCTGCATCATAATTTCCGTCCTCATCTATGTCTTCAAAGAGCTGTACCACTGCTGATTCGATCCCACTTTCTCCAGCATCTTGTGTTCCGTCTCGATCTGCGTCGTTAAACACGGTTCCAAGAACGAAGCTATCCGCTCCAGAAGGGGCATCTGCATCGATCACATACGAAGCTGTTCGAATGGATTCCTGATTATCGACGTTGTCTGTTGCAAAATACTTTATGGTTGTCGACGCGTTTACCGCAATTGGACCCGCATACTGCGCAGATGCTGTTGTTGGATCCGAACCATCAGTTGTGTAGTAGATCGTGTCCACCCCAACCCCTTGAGCTCCGGCTCCACCCACACCATCGTCGGTTGCGGAAAGCGTAATCGACTGTGCAGCCTGATAGGTTCCAGCATCCGGGTTCGTGTCCGTTGTGGGCGGCGTAAAGTCCAACGTGACCGTTTCTGTATCGTTTCCCTGGTTCAAGAAATCGTCGGTCGCAATACTTACTCCGTTTACATCCCCTTCTGACTCCGTCCCCACTCCAACTGTACGGTAGGTATAGGTGTAATCAGCCCCGTCACCATTTACTTCAGACGAAACGAATGTTGCGGTCTCACCATCGATCGTCACGGTTGGGTTTTCATCTAACCCCTCGTCGACGGTAAATGTGACTGTCAACAACTCGCCTGCTTTTGCAGCAGAAGGGCGTATTGAGAAATCTGTGATAACAGGATCGACATTGTCGATTTCGAAGTCAGCCGTTGTCTGTGTGTCACCTTCTCCTTCTCCGTCATACGTCGTGATTCGCAATCGTGCCGTCGTGACATTTGTATCTGGCTCGTCTGTATCCGAATTCCACGTAGACGTGATTGTATTCTGTCCACCAGAAATATCGATGAACTCACCACTCGTTCCAATCTGGTAGGTTTGTGTGTTGTCGATTCCAGGATCTCCACTCGTGGCAGACGTGTCTGCGTCTGTTGTGGAAAGCGTTGCCTGCGAATAGCTCAATCCGCTGTCGATACTATATTCCACCTGCACCTGACCTGAGTCGGTAAGGTCAGGATCGTTCATGACGAACGACAATGCTACTTGTCCTGTTCCATCTTTCTCTGCTGTCACGTCGAACTGACCTGCTGCGAGCGTAGGAGCGAGCGATTGAATCCAGGCCTCTGCTGCATCGGCGCCTTCCGCAAATGTGAGCAGGCGGTTTCCCGCATCGATCATGTGACGAGCAAGGTACGTTGAGCTTCCTTCTCCGAATCCGCCTGTTGCTGCCGCTGACCAGGTTGATCCATCGCGTGAACGCCAAAGCTCTGCACCATCGTCACCATTGTCCGTTGTGGCATACAAGAAGTCCGCAAATGAGAAGAGTGAAAGCACATCACTATTCCCATCCTGATTCCCAAAACCGTTCGATACAACACGACTCCACTTACTTTGATCGGTACACTGTCCGCCGGTTTCGAAACAACGCCAGATCTGACCACCTTTATTAAAGACCTCTTCATCTGTGGCGGCATACAAATAGCCACCGAAGAGTTCCAGATCGTAGAGCTGGTCGTACGTTCCTCCCAATGCAGGATCGAGTCCCGGATCAGTGATGCGCGACCACTCTGCTTGCACGTCGCATCCCGTGTTTATTTCACAACGCCAAACCTGAGCGCCCTCAGATGCCGGGAAGTCAAAATCACCGTTCGTGTCGAGCGCAACGTAGATATAGTCGTCTGATGCCTCGATGTCACGAATGTTTACCCCATCTTCATCACCCATTCCAAAACTATCGTCTGTTGCTGACTTCCATGTTGTACCGTTATCGGTATAGAAGAGACGCCCTACATTTGAAGCTCCCACAAAGAGCCGGTCCTCACCTCCCACTGAAACCACAACATCTCCTTCAATCAACTGCGCCTTTTCTTCTGGTGGAACACAACAGGTCCCCAGCCCAAATCCTGACTCATCGAATCCTGCTCCATTTGCATCAACGTCGTCGTGCACTACCTTCTCCCAATCGTCTGCGTTTCCCGTATCTGAACGCCAAATTTCCGCACCATCTGCAGAATGTTGCGTAGCCGCATAAATGTAGTCATTGAAGACCGCAAGCATGCTGATAGAAAAATTGACCCCGTCTCCAAATCCATCATCTACAACCGCTGCCCAATCTGCCTGAGCATCACATCCTGTAGAAATCTTGCAGCGCAATATCTGTGCGCCGTTTGTATTTTCAACCGAAACGTAGACGTAGTTGTTGAACTTCACTACATCGTGATCTGTCACGGCAATATCATTCTGGGCGTCACCAAAACCGTCGTCATTTGCTCGTTCAAACGAATACAGATCTGCCGCCGTTGCTACGCCAACGACAAGAAACCCAACAAGTCCCAAAACGAGAATTGCCGGATTTCGGAACGCCTTAGTGAAAGCGTTTTTCATAACGGGAGTAGTATGACAGATACGTGCATGTTTGTGTTCGGTCTTGTGTGCACAGCACACACAAATGACTGACCAACTACATTCAACGGAATGCCTTCATCTTAACGCACGAAACGTAGTTTGCACATGACTCTCTATACACAAAAATGCCACCTTTCGGTGACATTTGTGTTGGCGGCCCTACGGGGAATCGAACCCCGGTTTCGAGGATGAGAACCTCGCGTCCTAACCACTAGACGATAGGGCCAGTGACCACGATCCTAGCAGGCGTTTTTTTGATTGTCACGTTTAATACACGTTTCCGCCACTTTTTCTGCAGATGAGTGGCAAAACTCTTGTCAACTCACTTCAGACAGAGTACGTTTTTAGTGGTGTTGGGCGATTCAATCGACCCAATCCGTCAACAATTCAGACGGCGGATATGGTTCCGCGACAGAAAGGGAAAGACGGCATCTTTTCCCTGCTCCCTGCCAGGGCTCTTTCGAAGCGCTGGTTTTTTAGCTGTTTTAAGCGTACCCGTGCTGAATAGTTGACAAGTCTACTAAACGTGGTATGCTTTAGGTCATACTGCAGGTGGACTCTCTTCCCTGTGGTTCTTCTAGAAACGCTTGACCTTTCACAACCTAAAGAAGTGATCGCAAGAGTGTTTCTGTTCCCCGCGCGCGCGACGCGCGCTTCAGTCGCGCGTAGCGCACCCCTCATTGGAGCGCGCTGCGAGCGCGCGAGGAGATTCCACATGAAGTTCCTGAACACTTTCCCCGCCCTGGCCGTCTTGGCCGCCCTCCTCGGTTGCGCCCTCCCCGGGTGCAACTTCGTCGACCAGAACGCCGAGGCCGTCCGGCCTACGCCGGAGTTCCAGCCGGCCGACGTCGAGGGCAAGAGCCCTGACGCGACCCCCGAGCCGGAGCAGCTTCCGGACGTCACCTGCACGGTCAACGCCGACTGCATGGCGCCCGCGGGCTTCCAGTTCGCCTTCTGCACGGACACGGGCAGCTGCGCCGCCTGGCGGCACACCCCGGGGTTCTGCGCGGAGTCGAACGGCCCGGACGAAACCGGCATGCGGTTCGTGGGCTGCCCCGTGATGGCACCGCCAGACCTGCGCGTCGGGCCACCTGGTCCGGGTGACTTTCACCCGGTCGACCCCGTCGAACCGGACCCCCAGGATCCGGAGGACCCTGACCCGATGGAAGACCCGGATCCCGAGGATCCGGAGGACCCCGTCGGGCCGGACCCTGATCCCGAGGATCCGGAGGACCCGGAGCCGCCCCAGGAGGCCCAGCCTCGGGTGACGCCGCGCCCCGACCTGCACGGCCTGGAGTTCTGCATCGGTGAGGACTGCGAGGTCTTCTGTGACGCGGGCTTCGGTGACCCGAACGGTCATGGCGTATGCGACGCCCAGGTGGCGTGTGGAAACATCCAGCCGGCGTGGACGGACGGCGTGTCGGACCTGCGGGTTCAGCGCGCTGGTGTGGATGGGAACTGCAGCGGCAACTTCGCCGATGATCCCCTCCTCACCCTCCACTACGCTGGGTGGCGCCCCGACATCGCGTCGGGCGGGCACCTGAACGGCGCCCGCATCATCCCGCCGGCCGTGGCCGGTGCGATCGGTGTCCAGGACTTGCCCTCCGATGGGCTCGACCTGGACTGCTGGTCCGTGGACTCCTTCGAGCCCCACGAGGATGGTGGTCGACTGCCGCAAGCGCAGACGGTGATGCACAACCGTGAGCTGAGCGGGTTCGTGTGCGGGAGCTACCACTTCCGCAACAACCCGAACGCGCGCGATTACGTGGTGAACTACGAGGACGCGCTCGGCTTCGGCCAGGCGCGCACCCTCATGGTCACCCTCGCCCACGACGTCCCTCCGGGGGAGTCGGGTGAGATCGTGCGTGTGGGCGGATTCGCCCTCGGAATCTCGGTGGCGGGTGAGCTGACGGTGACGTGGAACGGTGAGGCGCGGACCTTCGGGAACGTGCCGCGCGGTGACATGTGCACCTTCGGCATTGGCTGGGACGGCAACGGGACCCTCGAGGTCACGGTCGATCCGGTCAACTCGCCCATGGTGGTGACGCGCTGGTACGGCCTGGAGCCTCTCGAGGTCCCGGCCAACCCCACCCAGCTCCTGTGTGAGCAGGGCGCGGGCAACTGCCAGCACGACGCTCAGGCCGACGGTCTGTTCCGCCTCCCGGCGGAGATCGACGGTCTGTACGCGTGGACGGGCTACCGTCCGGTGGCGGAGATCGCGCACACGCTGCGCACGCTCCCTCCGCTCATGCGCTAGTCATCGCCAAAGAGGCACGGTCTTGGCCGAGCCTCTCCGCATCACTTCTTGGGTCCAGCCTGCCTCCTTCGGGACGCAGGCCTTTTTCTTTTTCCTTTCTATACAGCTGTCTTCGAAGATGGAGTGCGTGTAAGTGCATCTACCACCTCATCAAGTCCAATCGCTCGCGAAGCTTTAAACAGAACCGCATCTTCTTTTGTCAGCTCGAGCGCTGCCAACTCACGCGCAACCGCTTCTTTGTCTTCTGCTTCACGTGCTTCACCTCCTGCCTTGTTTGCTGCGTCTGCGAGCCATGATCGTCGTTCTCCTACCGCGATCAAGAGATCTACTGAGGAAGCAGCAAGCTTCCCAACTTCGGTATGTGCCTGCTCTTCGATGGCAGAATCTAATTCGCGCATGTCTCCCAACACAGCAATACGACGCCCCAGCACCGGGAACTCCTTCATGAAGTTGAGTGCGGCACGCACAGCAACTGGAGATGCGTTGTACGTATCATCGATAATTGCCATACCTTCGACCGTGCGCTTCAGTTGCATACGTCGTTGTGGTGGCTCCCAATCTTCAAGACGCGCCAACACCTCAACAGGGTTTTGTCCGGCCGCGTTTGCCACCGCAAGTGCAACACCTGCTGCCAAAAACTGCGTGGGTGCAATCACACGATTGAGTCGCATTGGAACCGTTGCTCCGTCGAGCACCACTTTTCCGGAAAGTCCGTACGGACCTCGTTCATCTATCAGTAGCTCAGGCTCTGTCATCTGCACGTCGTCTCCTGTGGCCATTCCGTAGGTCAGTGTCTTCATGCCTGTACCGCGTGCAAGTGCTGTCGTGAGAGGCTCGCTTCCTGCAAGAAACGCCGTTCCCTCTGCAACGTTTTTAATCATCTTTCCTTTTTCTTCTGCCAGCTCTTCTGCCGATGGAAAAAACTTTCCGTGCACTGGCATATTTGGAATCGGTGTAATCACAGCGATATCCGGCGTTACAATTTCTCGCAATTCTTCCATGTCACCAGGATGGTCTACCGCAAGCTCGAGCACCAAATACTTTGGCACGTCTTCCCAAGGTGTTTCCGCAATCTCTTTTGCCTCTGCGAGGATGCGCTTCCACTCACTGAAGGATCCTCCTCCACCTTTTAGACCAAGAATGGTAAGCGGCACCCCGAATGCGGTGTTGTAGTTTCCCTCACTTACGAGCACATCTTCTTTGCCGAGCGCTGTTGCGATCGCCTCTTTTGTTCCTGTTTTCCCTACACTTCCCGTGATCGTGATGATCGTTGGACGTGTTGCGGCATTTGAAAGGCGCTGTGTTGCGAACTCAGCAAGTTTCTTTTTGAGATGACCTCGAAGCAATGTTTTCATACAGACAATTCAGCAAGACTATTCATACGAAGGTGGAATGCGCAGCACGCGGATTGTTTCTTCCATGATTTCTTTTGCAAGCGGTCCAGCTGTACTCGATCCCCACACGTCTCCACCCGGATTGTTCAGCTTTACTAATACAAGGAATTTTGGATCTTCGATTGGGCCGAAGCCAATAAACGAGGTGATCTTGCTTCCTTGGTCGTATCCCGGCACACCGTCTTTACGGGGAACTTGGGCCGTACCCGTCTTACCAGCAATGTGATACCCCTCGACTTTTGCCGTGTCTCCAAACCCATTTTCTACTGTGCTCACCATCATGGCTGCAACGGTATCCGCTGTTTCAGGAGTAAGCACTGTTGCCAATTCTTCGATCGGCGTTACATCTTCTTCCCCGTTTGCATGAATGATTTTCTCGATCACGTGCGGCTTCATGATCACACCACTGTTTGCGAATGCAGACTCGGCCACAGCAAGCTGCAGAGGTGTGATTGCAAACGACTGGCCGAATGCACGAGTCGCCTGGTCAGAAGCCGTCCATGTCGAAGCAGGCAACATACTTCCATAGCTTTCCGGAACATCGATTCCTGTTGGTCGCGTGAGACCAAAGTTCACAAAGTAGTCGTACATGCGCTGCGCACCAAGTTTGTCACTCACGAATACCATTCCCGTGTTTGACGAACGCTCCAAGACATTCGTCATGGTCTGATAGCCGTTGGGCTTGTCGTCGAAGTTTCGAATCGTATATGGACCCACCTTCACCTCTCCTGCAGTGTCGTCGTGAATCGTGTTCGGTGATACAAGACCTTCATTAATTGCCGCAGACATCACAAGCGGCTTGAAGGTCGAGCCTGGTTCATACAGGTCGTGTACGGCCGAGTTCACGTAGTCTTCTACCTTTTCTACTTTTCCATACTCGTTCGGATCGAACGTAGGAGCATTGGCGAGTGCCAGTACCTCGCCGGTTGTAGGATCAAGCACAATGGCAGACCCCTCCTCTGCTCCAAATTTTTCTACCCCTTCTGCGAGAATTCGTTCCGTGTGAAACTGAATCGTGCGATTGAGCGTTAGTACAATATCGCTTCCATCTTGTGCCTTTTCGTGAGCACTTTCTCCGCTTGCTACAAACCTTCCGAGTGCATCACGCTCAGCACGCAAGAATCCATTCGTTCCACGAAGCTCATCGTCGAAACTGCCCTCGAGCCCATACTGCCCCTTGTGCTCCTGACCATCGAATCGTACGAATCCAAGCAAGTGTGCTGCAAAACTTCCATCTGGATAGTTTCGGAATGTCTCGGGCTGCGTGTGCACCCCAGAGAGCCCTAGCTCCCCGAGCTTCCGTACACCTTCTTCGTCCACTCGGTGCTTGATAGGTTCGTACAAGTCCCCTTCTCGACTCAGACGCTCTTTCAAGTCTTCTTCGTCTACATCAAAGAGTTTTGAAAGCTCGAGTACTGCCTCTTCGACGTTCTCGATGTCTCGCGGTACTGCATAGACATGTGCAAACTCTTTGTTTGTTGCAATTGGAACGAGCTCATTACTAAATGGATCCTCTACAAGAATTTCCCCGCGTTCAGGTTTCAGATCTTCGTAGATTTGATGTTGTCCCGTTGCGAGCGCGTCGTATGTTTCATAGCTCACTACCTGCAACTGGAATAAGCGGAAAAGTACCGCTAACGTCATAAACAGGACGACGCCGAAAATGATTGTCGTGCGACGTTGCCCTTTTTCTTGTCGCTCGTGAAATGCTTTCCCCACACGAACGGAGCCGTCGTTTGGACGGACTGGCTTTTTTCGCGTACGTACTGTCGTTTCTGATGCCATGGGGATATCTTCTACAAACCAGTTGCGCTACGGGAGGAGTTTCCTGTAGTTTCCGTTTCTTTCGTTCACTCCTGTTCGGACTGAACACCCGATGCTACCATATTCGTGCGACACCCTCGCGCCGAAATCGATTCTTATCACTCTCTTTATTGGGGAGATCCGTCTGACCCAAGGGCCGTGGCCCGCGGGCGAAGGCTCCCACCTGAATCCTGAGAGAATCTGAACCAGCGCGAGGGGTTTCGCGTATTGAGTCGTTCCAAAATAAACTTGACCCGCTTTGCCAGATGACTCCGCATGATGCGGAGTCATGTTGTTTCTGCCTCTAGTCGCGGAGCACACCATTCAGTCAGGACTAGCGATTCAGTGCAACACCAGTGTCACCAACCGTCAGGTAGGAAACAGCTCCACCTTTTTTCATTCCAAGCTCGTCGGCACTTTTCTGAATCTCAGAAAGCGCTCGCAATTCTCCTGTGCGTGCTTCCAAACGATCGTTTTCATCTCGCAGCTCTTCTGCCGCTCGTTCCATTTCAGCGACGTCGAATCCCTGAGCCTGTGTCATAAACACCTGCACGAAGAACATGCTTGATGTTGCAACAGCTGCGATCGCAAGAGCCGTTGGGACACGACCTTGTGGATGTGTCACAAAATCACGAAGACGCGTAAGGACGGAGGATCGTTGTACGGCCCTGCGACGAGTTGCGCGGCGAGTTTGTGTGGTGTTGCGTGACATAGATTAGTGACGTGATGTTGGTGTAAGTCGTTCTGCAACCCGGAGTTTCGCACTCCGAGCCTTGGGGTTTGTATGTACTTCTTCTTCTGAAGGGGTACGTGGAGAGGAGGTAATCACCTTGATGGACGGCGTCGTGTCGCACGTACAGATAGGTGATTCTGGAGGACAGACACAGTCTCTTGATGCCTCTTGAAACAGTTGCTTTACCAATCGATCTTCAAGCGAGTGGTAGCTCACAACGGCGATTCGTCCGCCGGGTGCAAGCTGATGCGTTGCTGTATTCAGAGCCCGTTCGAGTACGCCTAGCTCATCGTTTACGGCAATACGGACCGCTTGGAACACTTTGGCGAGATACCGTTCTCGTCGTTCTGCTCCACGCTTTGCTCGCATTGCCGCTTCGACAAGATCTGTTGTACGCACGAGCGGCCTTGCGGCCACAACCTCTTTTGCCAAGACGCGAGCGTTTCGCAGCTCCCCGAACTGGTAAAAGATGTCGGCAAGTTCCTCTTCGGACTGACTCCCAAGGACATCTGCTGCAGTAGGACGATCGAGATCGTCTCCAAAGCGCATGTCGAGTGGTGCATCTTCTCCGAATGAGAATCCTCGCTGTGCGTGCGTCAGATGATGGGTCGATAGACCGAGGTCGAGCACAAACGCATGCGGTTGCGCTCCTTGGGTAGCTTCGGTCATGCGTTCCCACGCATCGAACGGTTGATTGAGAAGATGCAGTCGTCCCTCTCCGATCTCGGCCGCGAATCGCGTTTGCGCATTGGCAATCGCTTCCCGGTCGAGGTCGAAACTGACGACCTGTCCTGTTGGTCCTACGAGCGTGAGAAGTTCTGAGGTATATCCCCCTTGGCCAAGCGTCCCATCGACAGCGATGTTTCCTTCAGCCAGATTGAGAGATTCCAATACTTCTGAAAGAAGCACAGGGACGTGAGGGCCATAGACCTTCATACCTAGACTCCCGCAACACCGAGTTCTGAAAGCTGTTCAGCGATTTCGTCTGAGTTGCCTTCGAGCTGCGCCTTCTCCTTCTTCCATGCCGACTCATCCCAGAGTTCAATACGACCATAGAGTCCTGCTACCACCACAGATTTCTTGAATCCTGCATACGATCGCAAGTACTCAGGAAGCACGACTCTCCCCTGCCGATCGAGCGAGAGCTCCATTGCACCGGCGAGCATGAGACGTGCAAATGCTCGTGTGTTCTTCGAGGTGATAGGAAGAGCTGCCAGTCTTTCAGCGAGCGCCTCCCATTCTGTTTTGGTGTAGAGAAAAAGACAGCGGTCAATTCCTCGTGTTGCTACGACTCCGTCGGCGAGCTTTGCACGAAACTTCGAAGGGAGCGCTAGGCGCCCTTTTTCGTCGATCGTGTGACTGTATTCGCCAATGAACATCGGTGTGTTCGTGAGAAGTAGTCGTGTTTGGAAGGTGCAGCACGCGGAGCGAGGACAATTTTGTCTGTTCCCCACTTTGCTCCACCTCGTTCCACGTACAGCCATTTTACCCCACGTTTGTTTTCATGAACACCCCTTTCTTCCCATAGATGTGGGGACAACTCCACATTTTTGACATCAAAAAAGCGAGTGGGAAACCACTCGCTTTCGTTCGATTCTTTTTTTCTAGGAGACCACCAGCTCGGACGCTTCTACCCCCTCTTCCGTTATCGTGACTGACTTTGGAGAAGCTTCGCTATCAACGAGCACCATGTGCTTCCCGTCGAGCACGGAGAGGAGGAATCGATCCTTCAAATCGCGTCGGTATGTGTACTCAGAAGTTGGCATGATCGTATAGTTGATTTCACGCCCCTGATCCTCTTCAAGTTTTTGTACAAACTCCTTTGCCTTCGCGCGATCCACGTCTCCCACAATCAACAGATCAACTGAGCTACTCGACTCTGTAAAGAAACCAGAGAGCGCCGCATAGGAAACCGTTCCAACCTTTTGGAGTCGTACTCCAAGGATCTCTTTTGGCGCTGCTTGAGCCTTCAAGAAGAGTGATCGCAACTCTTTAAACAATACGTGCTGCGTATTCACAGAATAGTACTTCTTTCGGTCTCGAGTCGTCGCTGTCACCAGGCCAATTCCTTCGAGGTTCGAAAGTTCACGTCGCACGGAGTTAATCTGTTCCTTAAGTTTTCTCGTGAGCTCACGAACATAGAACTCTGATTGAAAGTTCCGCAAGAAGAGCGAGAGCAATTTCACTCGCGTTTTCGAACTGAAGAGATGATCAAGGGGTTGGCTCATACAAGAAGTCTACAAGTACTGACTGAACGGAAATTGTGTTCAACAACTCCATCTTAGGGTCTACTCTCGAGGTGTCAATGAGGACACTATGCTTGACTACGCGAGGATCGACATGGACGAATCCCTTATCTGTGCGTATACTTTTTGTACGTTTTGTAGACAGTTATGACTCTTGAAGAACTCGTTCTGGATACAACGGACGGGAAGACAGGTGCATTGCGCTCGATCGTGCGCCCTCTTCCGTTAGTTGGACCCGGAGCGGGACCAGAATCAGTTGGGTCGAAGCTCGTGTTTTTAGGCGAGCTTACTTCGGATGACGGAAGAGCGGGTACCGTTCTCGACATCCTTCTTGAGGTATTTGAACACGGTTGTACCCCAGCTAAAAACCAACAACCACCCTCCCCCGTCGCCCTGTTTGAAAAAGGTGTTGGAAGCGTGAACCAGGCTCTTTCAACATTGGCAGCAGAGGGTCATGTCGGATGGGTTGGATCACTGCATGTCGTTCTTGCTCTTGTCAGTGAAACAGAGTTGCACCTCACGCGCTCTGGTGACGCGCGCGGATTCTTGTTACGTGGCTCACAGTTCATCGACATTCTTCGCGGCCAGACCTCCTCTTCAGAGAACCCACTCAAGACGTTTGGAACCATTATCAGCGGACGTCTTGAACCCGGCGACAGAGCCCTCTTGTCGACTCCGCAACTCTTCGACTTTCTCTCAAACGAAAAGATTCGACGCGTTCTCACAGAGCGATCGCCAGATATGGCGAAGATGGAGCTTGAATCACTTCTTGCGCCCGACGGTTCGCCAGATGGCTCTGTTGGACTATTTGTCTTTGAACGCGCTGGCGAAGTGTCTGCGCCTGTCACCGCTCCTTCCGTATTGCGCAATCGTTCGCGACAGAGCTCTTCTGTTTCAGCGATATCCCCTGATGTACACACGTCAGCTCCAGAAGGTCGTCGTGGACAGACTGCCGTAAAAAGCCCTGTCATTGCTCCCGAAGCTCCAGTGGTAGAGCAAGCGCCATCTCCCGGTGCGATGTTCCGAACCGTCACGAAGGGTATGTCTGGTGTTGCCACGCGTGGCGCTTCGGTTCTGAAAACGCTTCGAGCACGTAATACCAAGCAGTCTGTTGCCTCTGGAGCGACGGTCGTTCCACAACCATCACTTTCATCTGCCTCAAAGCAGTTTGCCCCAAACATTCTGCATCAGGCGAAGCGTTTTGTGACACGGCTCCGCCGCCTTCCTCGCATAAGCCAGGGCCTTCTCGGAGGAGCTATACTATTGATCCTCGTGCTTGTCGTCTCTGTTTCGGTCAATACCTCCCGACAGGAAACAGCTCAGACTACCGCGTCAAACTCCGAACTTGTTACATCTGTTCAGCAAGACATTAAGAAAGCGTCTGACACCCTTTTGTTCCGCGATGAGGCAACTGCACTTGCACTCCTTTCGGGAGCAGAAGCTCGACTCGAGACTGAGGTCATTCCTTCCGGTGCTGCTTCAGAAGAGGAGCTCACCCTCCTTCAGGCGTCACTTGCAGATGTCTATGATCAGATCGACAAAATCACTCGACTCGATGGTCTCACTCCTGCTCTCGCCATCGACAATGCCTCACCACGTGGACTTATTGAATCGGGTGACGAGCGACTCTTTTACACGGCAACGGACGTCTATGGGTTTACAGATAGTGGAGCAATTCGTCTTCGCGCTACCCAACCAGACGGAACGTCTGAACAGTTCGTAGGAGCCTTTCAGGACGCGGATGGCGGCAAGACTGTTCTTCTTGGTTCTGCAGGATCACTCTTTACGTTCAACCCAGACACAGATGCCCTCGGACTTGTTGATGGAAGCGTGCCAGATGGAGCCGACCTGCAAGGTGGAGCTCAGTACAACAACAATCTGTACGTTCTGAATCGCACCGATGACCAAATTCTGAAGTTCCGTCCCGCTGGAAGTGGCTTTGCAACAGGAACCAGCTGGATTGCAGACGGGGGCGTTTCACTTGCGTCAGCAACAGATCTTGCCATTGATGGAGACATCTACGTCTTGTTCCAAAACGGCACCATTGAAAAGTATCTTTCTGGAAGTCGCCAGGAGTTCACACTCGGAACACCGTCTAAGCCGTACACGTCAGCAACACATCTTGCTACAAGCTCGAATGCGAATCGCCTTGTACTGCTCGACCCCTCCACACTTCGTCTTGGAGTCTTCGACAAAGCGACTGGTGAATTGACGGCACAATACGAAGCAGATGTCTTTGCTGGTGCGCTCGATCTGTTCTTGAACGATTCTGGATCTCAAGCAACCGTTCTAACATCTGATGGGATTTACGAGGTTGGTCTGTAGTGTGCTTTGTCCTGATATCTAGTTTTACAAAAACCACTCCCGAGGGAGTGGTTTTTGTAATTCAGCGAGGCTGAACGGAACTACTTGAGAGTTACCGTTGCACCTGCTTCTTCGAGCTTGGCCTTGAGGTCGTCGGCTTCTTCCTTTGCTACGCCTTCCTTCACAACAACTGGAGCACCGTCCACCATTGCCTTTGCGTCCTTGAGTCCCTGACCTGTCACCTCGCGAACAACCTTGATCACAGCGATCTTCTGGTCACCTGCGGATGTCAGCTCAACGTCGAAGTTGGACTTTTCTTCTCCACCTTCTTCTCCACCTCCAGCTGGAGCACCAGCCATCATCATTGGAGCAGCTGCGGATACCCCGAACTTGTCTTCGAGGACTTCAACGAGCTGAGAGAGCTCGAGAACGGTCATCTTTTCGATCTGCTCCACCAAGTCCTTGAACTCAGCTGGAACTTCAACTTCCTTCTTCTCTTCCGTAGCTTCTGTAGCTTCGGTTTCCTTTACGGCTTCTTCTGCCATAGGAGTACTAATTAGTTAACGAGACTAGTTTGCGTCGCCCTTGGCATCACGCACCTGCGCAAGCACTTGTACAAGTCCTCGCAAGTTGCCACCCATTACGGTTACAAATCCAGTAATAGGGGCCTTGATGGTTGCCACGGTCTTCGCGATCATCTCTTCCTTGCTTGGGAGCTGTGCGAGTGCCTGCACCTCTTCGAGTGTCATGACCTTGTTTCCAAGAAGTCCTGACTTGAGCTCGAGCGCCTCATGCTTCTTTGCGAAGTCATACAGAATCTTTGCTGGCGCTACTTCGTCTTCCAGTCCGATAGCGTACGCCGTCTGACCAGTTGCGTCGAGCGTTGCGTCGAGCTCAGATTCTTTCAGCGCGATGGCGGCAAGCTTGTTCTTCACTACACGCAGGACAGCGCCCTGAGCGTAGAGCTGATTTCGCAGCTCTTCTGTTTCCTCAACGGTGAGACCCTGATAGTCGGCCATCACGACGCTCTTGGATGCAGAGAGCTCCTTCGTAAGCTTTTCGATGATCTTCTTCTTTTGCTGCCGTGTTTTTGCCATAGAAATAAAAATGGCTTCTGAACACCAGAAGACAGGAAGCGTTCCGCGTCCTCACCGGGCCTTTCTACAAGAGAAAGCACGTATTTGGAGCAGCGCGTGTCGACCTCGGTGAGAGTTACGCGTCTTGTCGGTGACGCACTCACTGTCTTTGGTTCGCGAAAATAGTACGCAATGCTTTGCTCTGAGTCAAGCTTCCGGTCATGATACCCGCGTTCCCCTTGATTTTTAACTTGTTTTGGGCATAGTAAGGACATCTGTTCCACAAACAAGCAGGGGGCTTGTCGTGAGAATTCTCGTACTTTCGATTGGAAATGCGTTTCCCAGAGAGCCGTGGCAACGGTCTTTGACTCGACTGGGGCACCCCATCGTAGATGTCATGTGGAACCCGGATGGACCGCAAACGACTCCCGTGGGGCCCACTGATGTCATTATCGTGCTCGACTTCGGTGTGCGCATGTATCGTGATGCGATCAGTGCCTACACCTGGGCGATCCAGTACGTCATCGACCGCATGGCACGAGGTTGCGTTATTCTCATGGATGCCACAGAGAAGGCCGAAGAAGCCAGATCAATGCGCCTCGCGGGAGCCCGAAACGCTGCCATGAATGGTCACCGAGGACTCCCACGACTGCCCGCCATGCCCGGCATTGCAAATGTCCCGCGAGTGACCGTGTCACGAATGACACCCGCGAACATGGCAGCGGTTTGGGGCGAGACACACGTGTTCGATCCTGACACGGGAGGCATCGATGCAGCCCTCGCGTGCATTCAAAGTCTCACAGTGTAAATACGCCAGAACGTTTCTTAGTGCACACGCTTCGGATAAGCTCAACTAAGCCCTGAATGAGCTCGTTCGGCCTGTTGTAGAGCAGTTTGTCACCGACCAGCACATGCTGCCCGAACTCCCTTCGTAAGAAGGGCTTTTTCTTTTACCTCAAATACGTTCGTACGTTGTCTTGGTGTCCTGAGAAGGTTTCTGCAAAGACCGCCTCCCCTGTTTCAAGATCCGTAAGGAAGAAGAAATAGTCGTGATCTTCTGTGCTTACTGTAGATTGGATCGCTGACAGCCCAGGATTTCCAACTGGTCCAAACGGCAAACCTGGAACCAGATACGTGTTGTACGGTGAGTCCACACGCGTTTCTTCGAGCGTGGCAATTTGATTGTTGGTTTGTGTGACGTAGTTCACCGTGACATCTGACTCCAGCGCTTGACCTGCATCGAGTCGATTACGGAATACACGCGCAATTGCCGCATTGTCAGATGCGCTCCCAGACTCTAGCTGCACAATTGATGCAAGCGTGACCGCGTCGAACAGCGATCCGTATTCACGTTCTGTTTGCGCGCGTAGCTCGTCTGAAATGCGCACTCCAAAGTTTTGCAACATCTTTCGTACGATGTCTTCTGGCTGTGCCGTGTAGAAGAACTGATACGTGTCTGGGAACAGATATCCTTCAAGTGTTCGACCGGACGGAACGTCGCCGAGGAACTCAAACTCGCCTCGATACTTCTCAAGTTGAGACATTTCCTCCAGCAATCGTTCTGCGAAGACTTCTTCGCTGACATCTGCAGGAGCTCCCGGACCTGTGACAATTGCCAAGGCGATTTCCTGCGACACTTTTTGATTCGTCCACCCTTCGATCGTTGTCACGCTAAATTCTGTTTGAGACGGCCCCACAAGGAGCACGTTTACCACGTCGCGCACAGACGCATTTGGCGGCAACACATGACGACCTGCCTGCAACTCACCTGGTACCCCTCGGAACTGCCCCCACAAACTCAAGGCGAGAGGATGTTCTACATATCCTTCCTTCACTAAGCGATCGGTCAGTTGCTCGAACGTTTCTGTTGGCTGCACCACAATTGCCACTTCCTTCTCTGAACAATCACACGTGTCGCCAATGAGTGCCAATGTGCCAATTCCTCCTGCAACCACGAGCAGAAGGAAGAGCCCTAAGCAGCCTCCAAAGCGCGTTGGCCGCGCCGAAGATGATCCGTTTCCCATAGATGTTTTAGAGAATATCGTCGCGACCTTCTTCTTTCAGTCGCTTAAGCAAATTCTTCACGTCGCCCGCATCTTCCTTCCGAGAGATAAAGAGCGCATCTGGTGTATCTACAATAACGAGGTCATGCAGACCAATCGCTGCAACCACCTTTCCTTCTGGCGCTGAAATGAGCGAATGCTCTACATCGTCTAAGACGGCGTGCGCACCCTGTACAACATTCGTTCCATTGTTTGATTCGATCATCTCCTGCAAGATGTGCCACTTTCCGAGGTCTGACCAGCCGATGCGATTGGAGACGCTCATGGCGATCTTTGGTGCCCGATCCGTGATCGCAGACTCGATCGACTCTTCTTCTACCGTGTTATAGAGCGTTTCTGCTTCCGTGAGCGACGCTTCATCTCCCGTTGCAAGGAGTTCTGCCACCTTCTCACACGTTTCATACAATGCCGGTCGAAGTTCTTTGAAGAGACCCCGAATTGTATCGAGACGCCAGATATACATACCCGCGTGCGTGTAATAAATTCCTGAATCAATCAATTCTTCACAGCGCTCCCGTTCTGGTTTCTCTACCCAGTCTTCAACCGTAAAAATTGCCTCTTCCCCGTCGGCATCGAGACGCTGTCCTGCTTTCATATAACTGTACCCCGTGTCGACTTTCGTAGGCTTGATGCCCGGAGTCACAATGTACTCAGGGTGTTCCTGCAAGAACCCTTCTGTGCGATGTAGCAACTGCTGAAATGCCTCGGGATCAGAAATGAAGTCGTCGGAAGGCAACGTTGCGATCACCGTATCATCTCCGTGAGAGCGGGCGATCATTGCTACCTCGAGCGCGACAGCTGGCCCTGTGTTTTGCTTTGCGGGCTCCGCGATGACATTTGCATCTAGCACCTCTGGAACTTCCTGCTTTAACAATTCGTGGAAGCCCTTCCCGATCGATACATAGAGTTCTTCGGGAGCTGAAAGTGCCGGCGCGATGCGCTCATACGTATCACGCAGTAATGTTTTCTCACCCACGAGTGCGTGATATTGCTTTGGTTTTGCCTTTCGACTCACGGGCCACAAGCGTGTTCCGCCGCCACCTGCACGAATTACAATGACCATACTGTTTGCCTTAGATAAGAGGGAAACCAACTCCCTTGGATTGGTCACTCTATGGTATCAGAACACAGAGATGACTCAAAAACCGGCTGGAGCCGGTTTTATCACTTGCCTTTACGCCGCTGTCGTTTGGTAAATTCTTCGATCGCGTTTCGGAAGTCCTCTGGTCGAAAGTCTGGCCACAAGACATCTGTAAAATAGAACTCTGCATAACTTGCCTGCCAAATGAGGAAGTTCGACAGGCGCAATTCTCCACCCGTTCGAATAATGAGATCTGGGTCACAGCTATCACACGTGTAGAGGTGGCGTGAGATAAGCTCTTCGTTCACAGCATCCGCTTCGACCCCTTCACGAATAATATTCTGCACCGCACGAACAATTTCGCTTCGCCCTCCATAGTTGAGTGCAATGTTCAACTTCACGCGCTCGTTGTTCTTTAACAGATCAACCGTGCGATGAATCGCCTTCTGCAAATTTCGAGGAAAGGCCTTTACCTCCCCTAGTACCGCAAGCCGAACACCTCGCTTGTTGAGCGTGTTTTTCTTGTGCTTGAGGAAGTATGCAA
>JAGQLO010000005.1:0-3242 GCA_020429185.1 Candidatus Doudnabacteria bacterium | reverse complement strand
TCATGCGCATGCGTCACTTGCTCTTCCGCGCCTGTGACATGCCCAAGATGCCCACCAAGTGGGACCGCTGTTCCGTGCAATTTGTCGGCAGAAACGTTCATAGATCTGACAGGGATGGTGTCACGAACGTATCGTTCTGTCTACGAACGTGTTGTGACGCGAAACGCCATTGCGTAGTGCAGTGGTCCTCCATCGTTTCGATCGTAGAGTCGTCGTACAACCCCCTCTACCCGCACTCCCGACTCGATCTCTGTTCCAGAGTCAACAATATGAGCAAGAAGTCGCCCCCCTTCTTCCAGTTCTATCAGTCCAATCACATAGGGCGTGCGCTCTTCGAAGCCAGGCGGTGGCGTTACAACCGTCGTGGTATACAAGACGGTCCCGCGAGGTTCAAAGACATGCGGATTCATCTTGCACCCACAGGCAGAACAGATGTTCTTATAAGGCAACGTGGTTGCACCACAACCAGAAGACGAACAGAAACCTCCTTCTAGGCGCACGTGATGTCCATGTGAGCGTGCTAACTCTGGCGCAGGAACGAATGTCATATACGTTTCAAAATACTGACGACAGCCGTTCCGCCCGATCCTCCCACATTCTGTGCGAGTGCCACTTCTGCACCCTGAACTTGCCGCGCTTCCGCTTCTCCACGCAGCTGCAGCGTGAGTTCACACAACTGCTTTACACCCGTTGCGCCGACAGGATGTCCTGACGCTTTCAGTCCCCCAGAGACGTTCACTGGAATACGTCCCTCGCGTGCCGTTACCCCACGAGCTGTTGCGCGACCGCCCTCCCCTTTTTCGACAAATCCCAAGTCTTCGATTGCGAGTACTTCTGCAATGGTAAAACAGTCGTGTACTTCTGCTAGATCGATCTCCTGAGGTGTGACATCTGCCACACGATACGCGCGCTCGGCTGCTCGCCTTGTTGCCGCTAGTTCTACAAGTGAAGCACGAGATGCAAGATCGACTGTATCTGTTCCTATTCCGATTCCCGCTAGTTCTACCGATCGATCTGTTGGTTCGACTTCAAGTACAAGTGCGGCGGCACCATCTGAAATCGGCGAACAGTCGAGAAGTGTCAATGGATCTGCAATCCGCGGCGCCAATTCGACCTGCTCTTGTGAAACTTCTTTGTGAAACTGCGCCTTGGGGTTGTGCATTGCGTTCGCATGGTTCTTTACGGACACCGCAGACAGATGTGCCCGCGTTGTTCCAAATGCTTCCATGTGTGCTTTTGCCAAGAGCGCGTAGAGTGCTGGAAACGTCACTCCAAATACGCCTTCTGCTTCATGGTCCGCAGCCTGCATAAGCGCACCTGTTACTTCTGTTGCTGTGTGATCGGTCATTTTTTCTACGCCAATCACCAACACTGGCTTTGACTCTCCTGCAAGAAGTGCGTTGCGAGCCTGTGCGACGGCAAGTCCTCCGGATGCACATGCTCCTTCTACTCTTACAGAGGGCGCAACAATGCCAAGTAGTCCCGCTATCTGTGCCCCAAGATGAGACTGTCCAGAGAGTTCTCCTGAGAGCATGGACCCAACCCAGACTCCTCCGATTTCGTCTGGTGAACGCTTCGCATCGGTAAGTGCTTGATGCGCAGCCTCTAACGCTAAGTCTCGTAGACTCTTGTCCCAGTGCTCACCTACAGAGGTTGTTCCGATACCGGTGATGTACGTTTTCATACCGCGAGCAACTCTTGTACTCGTTCTGCCCGGCGACGTACAGCAGCAAGCTTGTCTGTTGTGGTGAGCAAGAAGGCATCTGATCCTGCTCCAGACCCATACGATGTCACCACAATCCGCTGATTGGCACGCGCCTGATCAAGCACGCTCGATAGTCCCACGGGCACCATGCCTGAGTAGGCATTTCCCATTGTCTCTACAACAAGACCTGCCTTCAGTTGTGACTCTGAGAACCCAAGTCGCTTGGCCGCAAGGCGTGGAAACTTTCCGTTCGGCATGTGAAATACAACATGATGAATGTCTTTTGGTTCGAGATTGTTCCGCTCGAGAAGTCGCGTCGTCGCCAGCAACACATGCTTGAAATAAGCTGGCTCTCCTGTGAACCGCTCTGCATGTCGAGGCGCGTCTTCATGCGCGTGCCGCCAAAAGTCTGGCGTGTCGGAAGACACGGAAAGCGTGTCGTCGATTGAAGCGATCCAATCACCTTTCTTCTGTCCTATGAGAAATGCAGCGCCTCCAGCGCCAGCTGTGTACTCTAACGCATCGCCATGACGGGATTGAGAACAGTCTGCCCCAATCGCAAGTCCGATCTTGATTTGCCTTGCCGCGACCATCGCCGCAACAAACTGCAATCCGGCTGTTCCTGCTTTACAGGCAAATTCAAGATCCGCAGCATGATAGTCGTTCCCCACCCCAAGCGCTTCGCCCACAATGGTCGCTGTTGGCTTTACGGCATACGGGTGTGATTCAGAGCCCACGGTAATTGCCCCGATCTCGGTTGCATTGATGTCTGCGCGCTGCACCGCTCGCTTCGCAGCCTCAATCGCAATCGTTGCCGTGTCTTCGTCACTTCCTGGTACCGCCTTCGACGTGATACGGAATCCTTTTTTGAGCTCTTCTGGATTTTCTCCTCGCCCACGACGGGTAGCAATGTCTTCAATTGAAAGACGTCCCATTGGAATACTTGCTCCGTAGCCAATGATGCCGGCTGTTGCGGCCATACTACTTTGTTGGCATTTCTTCCTCGACCGGTGTCGCTGCGCGCCCGAACTTTGTGTGTGCTTTTGCAAGATGTTGCGCTGCCAATGCAGCATGCAACGACAACTCTCCAGCTAATACGGCTGCACCCACAATTTGTGCCAATCGGTTTGTTTCGACACTTCCGGCCTTTCCTTCCGCTGGCTTGACTCCAAGTAGATTCAGACAGGCGCGCTGCGTTGGAAGACTCGTTCCACCTCCCACGGTTCCAACGAGCATCGCCGGCACAGACGCAGAAAAGAGCAGGTCTTCACCCACGACTTCAGCAACTGTAATCGTTGATGACCCTTCGACAACGTGCGCCGGATCTTGTCCTGCTGCAATGAACAGGGCTGCCACAATGTTTGCTGCGTGTGCATTTGCTCCAAGTGTCCCTGCACGTACAGATCCCACCATTGTCTTACGTGTCCAGACATTCACAATTTCCTCCGGTGTCGTCTTCAACACCTCTTCAACTGTGTTACGTGAAATCAGCGCTTCGGCATGCACCGTTCGCCCCCGTCCCATCACAAAGCTAATT
>JAGQLO010000004.1 GCA_020429185.1 Candidatus Doudnabacteria bacterium | reverse complement strand
CAATAATGAAGAGGGTAGACGCAACAATCACGCTGAACTCACTTGAAGAGGAGTAGTTCAGAAAATTATCGAGCCCAAATTCAATGGCTATGGCAGGAATTGTTGAGAGGGCTCCCCACAAGAAGACCGCTCCAATGAGACGGAGCGGTTCTGGTCGTGCCTTGTCGGCGCGGAGGTAGTACCACGTCCAGAAAAAACCTGGAACAAGGGCAAGTAGAATGGAAAAGAAGAGACTCATGTTGTCGAGTTGCGTGATAGCTACTAGCTATCTTTTCGCTGAAACTTGGTTGTTTCGCTTGAAGTAGGGTTCAGCGCTTCTCGGACAAGTGGAACGCTGTGTACGAATTGAACTGAAACGCCACTTAAGAACTGAATGGCATCGGTTGATTCGCTTCCGGTGTCGAGCCACACTTTTTCAATGCCTGCTCCGATCGCTTCCTGAACGACCTCAAGGCTTTCGGTTGGAGGAGTCATGACTACCGCAACACAATTTCCTTCACATTCTTTCTTTTGTTTCTCGAACTCACTTTTTTTATGAGTTGCCGAGAGAATCTCCACGTCGTATCCGTCTTTCTTGAGTGCAGATTCGAGATCTTTTGTGGATTGTTCTTCTTTCGAAACAATAAGAAGAAGTCGATTTTGCTTGTTGAGCAACTCCGGAAGGATATTCTCGAAGCTTGGGAGCAGCGAGCTGTAGTCCATACGGAGTAAATCTTTATTGGTTAGGCGACTGCCGCAAGGATTTGTTCCTTGCTCTGTACTCCCACGAGTTGGTTGGTCTTTTCTCCGTTTTTGAACACCATCAGAGTTGGAATGCTCATCACTCCGTGTTGTTGTGCGAGGTCTCCGTGTTCTTCAATATTGACCTTCACGATCTTTACGCTGTCGTTTTCGCCTGCAAGCTCTTCAAGAACGGGGGCGATCATTTTGCAAGGCTGGCACCATTCTGCCCAAAAATCTACGACAACTGGTTTGTCTGACTGAAGGACGTCTTGCTCAAAGTTTGCGGAAGTTGTGTCGACGATGTGGTCACTCATACGTATCGTTCAAAGAAATGAGGGGACGGTTGTAGTCCCGGAGCAGGAGTATATCGCGTTCACCTGCTCGATTCAACGGAGCGTTATGAGGCAAGTAGTCCCCAGATGATGACAGCGATTGCGGCTATTGCTGTGTAGATCCCGTATCCAATAAACGAGTGCTGGCGAATGAGACGTAAGAAAAAGTGGATGGTTCCAATTCCAAATACGAATGATGCACTGAATCCGATTGCGATTGCTCCCATTGATATTCCGTTTGTTCCATCTTGTACCAACTGTAGGACACTAAGGAGTCCTGCTCCTGCAACAACTGGAGTGCTGAGTAGAAAGGAAAATCGAACTGCGTCTTCTCGTGGTAGACCTCTAAGTAGACCGGCAGCCATTGTTACTCCAGAGCGTGAGATGCCTGGAATGAGGGCAATAACCTGTGCAAGTCCAATCAGCAGCGCGTCGCTATAGGAGAGTGTTTTCCAAGATGGTGATGTTGTTTTTGAGTCAGAGTACTTCTTTTTTGTGCTGGTTTTTGCGCCAAGTTCAGATGCAATCAGAATGATGCCAGTAAAGAAGAGTGCTCCTCCGATAAACACAAGGCCTTGGATTGCTTCTTCGATTAGGCTTCCAAATACAAGTCCTGCAACTGCGGCAGGAAGTGTTCCCACGAGAATTTTCCAGCCAAGTGCTTGTGAGGTGTTAAGTGTTTTGATGATTTCCCAAAGGTCTTTCCAAAAGTAGACCAAAATGGCAGCCAGTGTTCCCAGATGCACAATGGCAATGAACGCTAGGCTCACATAGTTCACTTGTAATAGGTGTTCCAAGATCGCCAGGTGTCCAGAACTAGAGACGGGGAGAAACTCTGTAATGCCTTGGACGGCCCCAAGGATGGCGCTTTCGATGAGTTGTCGCATATGGCGCAGCGTAGCATGGCTGCTCGCGTGTGGTTATCCCCGCATTTTGTATATTCGGCGTTGCAGAGAGCGTGTGTCGATCGTATGATTGTTCGTTATCACGCTTAAGGGACATCATGCTGTCACTCCAAGAATCTTCTGCTGCGTTTCGTGATCTGCTTGCGCAGTCTCAAGACGTTCTTGTGGTTACGCGTGAACATCCAACAGATGATTCGATTGGTTCGCTTCTCGCGATGGGACTTGTATTGGAGCGACTAGGAAAAGAGGTCACACTTGTTACACATGGGCCTATTACATCTACGCTTTCGTTTGTTTCGGGACACAATCAGATTCTTCCTACGGTGGAGCGTCGAAATCAGTTTGTTATTTCTCTCGATACGTCTGCAGCAAACGTGGCGGATGTGTCCTATGACTTCACGAACGATGGAAAGTATCTGCGAATTTGTGTGACGCCGGAAGAAGAGATGGGATACAGCGAGGAGCACGTGCGTTGTTCGATGCGTGCTGGTACACATGATTTGGTGATTGTTCTTGATACGCCAGATTTTGAGAGTTTGGGTCCGGCATACGAGTCTTCTCGAGAATTGTTTGTGTCGGTTCCAGTGGTGAACATTGATGCACATCGAAGTAATGCGCTGTATGGTGAGGTGAATGTTGTAGATGTTGGGGCAACTTCAACCGCAGAAGTATTGGTTCCGCTCTTGGAGTCCCTTGGTGAAGAGTTGATTGATTCGAATGTGGCGACCGCATTGCTTGCGGGCATTGTGGCAGGAACACGTAGCTTCCAGCGAGAGGTGACGTCTTCGCGCGCGTTTACGATTGCAGCACAGCTTGTGGCGAAGGGGGCAGATCAGCAGCGTGTCGTTCGTTCGTTGTTTAAAAATCGTTCTCTAGTGGGCATGAAGTTGTGGGGACGCGTGTTTGCGCGTGTTGAATATGACGAGACTTCGCGAATCGCATGGACCGCTGCAACGCGGAGCGATCTGGAACACTCTGGAGCGTCACCTGCAGATTTAGAAGGTATGGATGAGGAACTTGCGATGTCGCTGCCGAATGTTGGGCGCACTGTGTTGTTTGCAGAAGAGGAAGATGGTCAGATTCGTGCACGCATCACCTGTTTCGAAGGTGATCCACTTGCGGTATCGCGTGCATTTGGTGCACCCGTCTATGGTGCGCGAGTAGATGTGCAACAAAGTCAGGCAACTCTCCAGGAAATTCAGGAGGCTGTTCTCAATACATTGCGAACTGTTCCGTACGAAACAATCGACACAGTTGGCGTTGTGTGATTGTCAAGATCGATGTGTGTTGGTGTGAGTTGCTGTGAAAAAACGCTGCGTAGTACACTGTCATACAGATAGCTATTTTCTGTCTTAATCGACTCGTATGGAGAAGAATCCGTTTGTGTTCGCTCAGGAGCAGTTGCAGCATGCGGCAAAGATTATGAACCTCGATGCGAACGTATTGAATGTGCTGCAGCAGCCGCAACGCATTCATGAATTCGCTTTGCCTGTCGTGATGGATTCAGGTGAGGTGCGTGTGTTTGAGGCATACCGTGTGCAATATGATGACTCGCGTGGTCCGTTTAAGGGGGGCATCCGTTATCACCGCGATGTGTCTCTTGATGAAGTAAAGGCACTTTCATTTTGGATGTTGTTGAAGACCGCTGTTGTAGGGATTCCGATGGGTGGTGGAAAGGGTGGAGTGATTGTTGATCCGGACGAGCTTTCGGAAGGGGAGTTGGAGCGATTAACGCGCGCGTATGTTCGAGCGGGCGGTGGCATTTTTGGTCCGCTCATTGACGTGCCGGCCCCAGATGTGAACACAAGTGGTCGCGAGATGGACTGGTTTGTTGATGAATTTGCCAAGCTGACGGGTGAGCATCAGCCTGCCGTGATTACGGGAAAGACGGTTGAAAATGGTGGGTCGGAAGGTCGTGGAAAAGCAACGGCTCAGGGTGGTTACTTTGTCTTGGAAGAGGCGATCAAGCGTATTGATGTTGGAGACGCGCCAACAGTTGCGATTCAGGGGTTTGGAAATGCGGGTGGAAACATGGCGCGCATTTGTCATGAACATGGATACAAAGTTGTAGCAGTCTCTGACTCTTCTGGGGGTGTCTATGACGAGAATGGTCTCGATGTTCCAGCGCTGTTGGAGATGGAAAAGGGTAAGAAAATCTGTGATCTGCCAGAATACGAGGAGAAGTGTATTGAGAACGAAGCACTTCTTGAGTTGCCGGTAGATGTGTTGGTGCCAGCAGCGTTGGAGAACCAGATTACAGAAGAGAACGCGAGTCGTGTGCAGGCGAAACTGGTGTTGGAACTTGCGAATGGTCCGACAACACCGAAGGCTGACAAGATTCTATTCGAAAAGGGCATTCCTGTTGTGCCAGACATTTTGGCAAATGCGGGTGGTGTAACCGTGAGTTACTTCGAGTGGGACCAGAACCTCAAAAATGAGAAGTGGACGGAAGAGGAGGTGGACGCAAAGCTTTCGCCAATCATGAAAGATTCCTTTGCCGAGACCGCAAAACGAGCTGACGAACATGGCGTTGATTTGCGTACTGGTGCAGATATTCTGGCACTTGAGCGTGTGCAGGATGCCATGCGCGAACGATTTGGTCTCAAGGCTGCAGAGAAAGTGGCGTAGTTCGCTCCATTCGATCTCTTGAGAAAAGAACATCGCCCTTGCGGCGGCGGTGTTCTTTGTTCTGGGCGTGATACAATCCGCGTATGCCAGATACACAAGACACCAATTCAGTCATAGATAGTACGCAGCATTTTCTTGCGAGTCGTGAGCAGCTTGTGAAAGACGAGCAGCTTTCAAAAAAACTTGATGCGCTACGACTGCAAGGACAGGCTCGGGAATCGGAGGCAATCGGGATGGCCCTTGGGTTGCCCTACATTGACCTAACTGCGTTTCCGATCAATAAGGAGATTTTGGCTCTTATTCCCGAACAAGACGCGAGAGCTGCAGGCGCTGTGGCGTTCTTTTTGCAAGATGGGAACTTGCGGTTGGCAACCGTAGATCCGCTGAACGGGCAACTTGTTGAGCTTATTGAGCGGCTAGTGAATGAACAGTATTCCGTGAAATTGTATGTCACTTCGCAGGCGAGTTTCGATCGTGTGATGAAGGTGTATCGTCAGATTTTGGTTGCAATGGATACGTCTTCAGATGATGTGTTGGATCTCGGGGCATTTGATTCAACAAAGGCAGTGGCTGCATTACAAGAGTTGTCTTCGTTGGGCGGACGCTTAGTCGCTGTGTCTCCGTCTGAGCTTGTGACGACTGTGCTTCGAGCGGCTGCTTCCGCTGGGGCGAGTGACTTGCACTTAGAGGCAACTCCTACAGATGCAGTTTTACGATTTCGTTTGGACGGCGTGTTGCAAGATGTCGCTCAGCTTCCTTCGGCAACCTACGATGCTCTTGTAACGCGATTGAAGTTGCTGGCGAACGTAAAGGTGAATGTGCGCGATGAACCTCAAGATGGTCGGTTCTCATTAAAGGCTGGCGAGGATTCGATCGATTTGCGTTTTTCGTCTCTTCCAACGGCGTTTGGGGAGTCGATCGTCATTCGTTTTTTGGGTCTTGGGCCAGAGTTGTCGTTGGACCAGCTTGGGCTTCGCGAAGAGGCACTTGCAACACTCAAGGATGCTATCTCTGCTTCACTCGGGCTTGTGCTTACAACGGGTCCGACGGGTTCTGGAAAGACAACCGCCCTTTATGCCGCGCTACGAGACAGGATGAGTCCTGACGTGAAAATCATTACGTTGGAAAATCCTGTTGAGGTGAAGGTTCCTGGGTTGCAGCAGGTCAATATTGCTGAAGAAGATGGCTTAACGTTCGTAACGGCGCTTCGATCGGTGTTGCGACAGGACCCAGACATTGTTTTGGTGGGGGAGATCCGTGATGCGGAGACAGCTGAGACTGCTGCTCAAGCAGCACAAACAGGACATTTGGTGCTTTCTACATTGCACGCAAACGATGCGGCTGGAGCTATTCCGCGACTTCTTGGAATGGGTGTGCGACCTCAGGCAATCGGGCCAGCACTTACGGCAATTATGGCTCAACGATTGGTCCGTAAACTTTGTAAGGAGTGCGCGACAACAGAATCTCTTTCTGAAGAATGGAAAGCGTTACTTACAGAAGAACTCGGTGAACTGTTACCGAAACAACTTGTGTCGCATGTTGCGAAAGAAGGTGGGTGTGAAGCGTGTGGTGGGTTGGGATATAAGGGGCGAATGGGTGTGTACGAGATTTTTCGAGTGAATGACCCAATGAAAGCATTGATTGAATCGCGAGCGACTGCGAGTGAGATTCGCGAAGCAGCTATTGCACAGGGAATGATTACAATGCGTCAGGATGGATTACTCAAGGCGCTTGAAGGCGTGACCTCACTTGAAGAGGTTGATCGCGTCACAAAAGAATAGCGATGTTTGGAACTAAAAAAGGACTGGGGGTAGGAGCTCTGGGCCTACCCTAGTTGCTCCAATTGTCCCTTTAGTAAGCCAATCTTGTGTTCGGCTCGTTCGAGCTTTTCGCGCTCCTTTTGAACAATTTCTGTTGGAGCCCCCTCAACAAACTTCGTGTTGCTGAGCTTCTTTTGAATTCGTTCCGAGTGCGATTCTTCGTTCTGCAGTTCTTCTGTGAGGCGTGATCGTTCCGCTTCAAGATCGACTGCACCTTCGATGGAGAGTGTTAACGCATTCAAACGCCCGTGCGCAATAACACTTGCTCCTTCCCGAGGCGTTTCTTCGAACTGGATGCGGGCAAGTTGAGCGATGGCACGACGTTGTTCTTCTGATAGATCAGCCGTTGTTGAAGCTGTGAGCTCCTTTTCGGCAGGGATCCGAAGCGTTCCACGAATACTGCGCGTTGCTTCGATCATGTCTGTGACAACGTTGAACGCTGCTTCTACTTCTTTGTCTTGTTCGAGGGGGGTGGGCCATGCTGTCACAATCAATGCTTCTGGCTTTTCGAGATGCTTCCAAATTTCTTCCGTGATGAATGGTGTGTACGGATGTAGGAGTTTTAGAAGTTCTTCGAGGACAAATCGTGCAACAGGACCACTGTCGTTTTGTGATTCGTCTTTCAGAAGCTCGATGTACCAGTCAGCCACTTCATGCCAGGCGAAGGCGTAGAGTGTTTCGCCTCCCACCCCAAGGTTGTAGGTGTCCAGTCCCGTTGTAACGTCGTCGCGAACAGCTGCGAGTCGTGACAGGATCCAATTGTCTGCCAGGGTGACAGGAGTTGGGGCCGCCGTTACATCTGGGAACTTATTCAGAATGAATCGGGCAATGTTCCAGAGTTTGGTTGAGAAGTTGCGGTAGCCCTTAATCTTTTCTTCGTAGAGTCGTGAGTCGTTTCCGGGGGTTGTGCCCACGATGAGTGAAAGACGTACTGCATCTGCGCCGTATTTGTCGATCATCTCAAGTGGGTCAATTCCGTTTCCTTTTGACTTACTCATTTTTGCGCCCGAGCGATCTCGAATGAGTCCAGACAGATAGACAGTCTTGAACGGCACTTCGTGGCGTGCGTAGGTCGAGGCCAAGATCATGCGTGCAACCCAGAAAAAGAGAATGTCGTAGGCCGTTTCGAGAACGCTTGTCGGGTGGAAGTATTCCAAGTCGTCCGTTTCTTCTGGCCATCCGTGTGCACTAAACGTCCAAAGCATGGAAGAGAACCATGTGTCGAGTGTGTCTTCGTCTTGGACGTATGTCACTCCGTCTTGTTTGTCTTCTTCAAGAACGGCCTGTGTTTCGTCACCGACGGCGCCTTCTGGATACCAGATGGGGATTCGGTGACCCCACCAAAGCTGACGTGAGATGTTCCAGTCACGAAGATTATCGATCCAAGAGAAGTACGTTTTGTTAAAACGTTCCGGAAGGATTTGGATTTGCTCGTCACGAACGGCTGACTGTAACGCTTCTTTTATGGAAAGCATTTCACCTGGCTTCCAATTCACTTGAACGGCTGGTTTGTTGACGTCTACAAACCACTGTTTCATAACCTGTGGCTCGATCACGCCGCCGCCGCGATAGTTGGTCGCGACGTTGTGCGTGTAGTCTTCGTCGATGCTGACGATCAGCCCTTTTTGTTCAAGCTTCTCAACGATTCTTTGGCGTGCTTCTTCAATTGGCATGCCTGCGAATTCTTGTGCGATTGGAAGAAGCTTTCCTTCCAGATCGATCACTTGTTCGATGTCGAGGTTGTGGCGTTGTGCAATTTCAAAGTCGACCTGAGAGTGCCAGGGGGTAATGGTCATTGCGCCCGTTCCGGCTTCTGGATCGGCAGCTTCATCTTTAATGATGGTGGCGGTGATGGGTCCGTTGATCCATTCACACTCGAAGGTGTCGCCGTGCGTGTATTGGGCGTAGCGCTCGTCTTCTGGATGAACAACCACGTATTTGTCGCCGAATTTCGTTTCGGGACGTACCGTTCCAATTTGGAATGGGCCATATTGGAAGGTGTAGAACGGAGACTTCTCCTCTTTGTACTCTACTTCGTCGTCAGAAACATTTGTTTTGAGTTTTGGGTCCCAGTTGATGCTACGAGCACCGCGGTAAATCAGTCCATCTTTAAACATGCGTGCGAAGATTTCGTTCACGCCTTTATTGAGTTTAGGGGAGAAGGTGTAGGCCTCGCGTGACCAGTCGCACGAAGCTCCGGTGCGGCGCACCTGATTGCGAATGGTGTCTTGTGAATCTTGTACAAATGCCTCAACGCGTTCCAAAAATGCTTCACGTCCGAGATCGTGTCGTGTTTTTCCCTCTTCTTCTAATAAGATGTGTTCCACCTTTGATTGCGTTGCGATTCCCGCATGGTCCGTACCGGGCAGGAAGAGTGTTGGTTTGCCAGTCATGCGGTGGTAGCGCGTCATGATATCTTCCGTGGTCATGCGGGCTGCGTGCCCGAGATGAAGAATTCCTGTTGCGTTTGGTGGTGGCATCATCACACAAAAGGGATCGGGCCGTTCTTCTCGTGGTTTACTCATGAACGAAACGCCGTCTGTATCTGTTGTTGTTTCTGGCTGGAAGTATTTGCCGTCTTCCCACATGGCATAAAGCGCTTCTTCAGAAGCGGCGAAGTCATAGCGGGTTGGAAGTGATGTCGACATAGGAATATGAACACAATAAAAGCCCTCTTCGGAGGACTCGTGGTGGAGTGGTACCACCTCCGTTGTCTTGCGCGGGCCAAGACCACTTCGTTCACAGCGTATGCGCGGCTGAAGCGGGAACGTTCTGTTCGTGAGAACTTTTCCGTTCCGGTCGGCCAGTGTTCCGGCAGCGGGGCGACACAGTTCCCGCGTACGACCTACTCAGTTGTGGCGTGAGCGTATCATGTGTGGACAGGTCGTCAATCTCGTTGTGTTACGCTGCATGTATTGAATGCCTAGAGGGCAACCTAACACCAACATAGACGGAAGCTCACGGAGGTGAGCTTCCGTTTCGCGTTTTGGGGGGGATTTATGAGCACGAAGTGGCGCGGTGGCCCTATTCGGTTCGGGGTTATTGGGTTTCCGGCACTTCGTGAGTGCCGCCTGTTTCTTCTGTTGCGGGATCCGGAATCGGCGCATAGTTCTTCGGAGGCGCCGCCTCGATACGAGAAGGCGTATGGATTGCTGAAGTATGGTGCACTGCAATTCGATTTTCGGGCACGTGATCTGCACGACGTACGCCGTGAAATTGCCGCGTGGCAAGCATTGCTGCAGCGCGACGGGTACCCGACTGTACCCGGGTTTATCTGGTTGACGGGACTCCTTGAGCGTACAACGTCTCCATTTCCCGAGCCTGTTGTAAAGCCCGTTCACGTTGTGGAAGTTGCGGCGTCGACGCGAGTTGGTGAGCGCAGAAGTTTGGCATTGCTGAAGCAGGCGCATCTGCAGCTTGTCTCTTCGCTTGCCGATCTGCGGAATCGGCGTCGTGAACCGTGGCGGCATTCGGCCCGTTTTCGTTCTCACATGTTTCGTTGCTCCGTGGTTGGATCGCGACGACGTCGTACGCAACGCAACTGTTGATGTGATCTCTGTCTGTTTCGATACGGGCATGTCGCATCTCTTTTTTTTACTCAATCTATTGACTTTTTTTTATTTGTGTGTTTTTATGAATTTGTCTTCGTTGGCATATAAGACCTCCAAGCCCCCTCCTGGGGCTTCGCTCTCGCGCTCCTGTAGAGGAGTTTCGAGGGACTGCGCCGCATGTTGCGGCATTTGGAGGCAGTGATGGCTATTTCTGTGCAGGTGAGTGATCGCGAGCTCTGCGAGCTTGCGATCTTGATTGGGAAGGTCTATTCCCAAAGCATTCGGGACGAAGATCAGCTTCGAGAGGAGCTGGTCTATGCCAACGTTGATGCGTGGATCGAGTGGGACGGCACCCGCCTGTATTTGCGCGAGGTTTCCTTTATGGACGGGTCTTGCGATCCCGTTCATATCCTCCCGGATATCTTCTGGGAAAGTGGGACCAGCTGGAAGGGCTGGCCCGTTCGCGCCCTGAATCGCGTGCTCTGGCGGTCGTTGTCGACGGGGGCAACCACGGTTGCGACCCGTGTGGATGACGATCTCTGGGAGGTTCTGCATGAGCTTCCCGAGGGCGCTGGTCGTCCGTCGTGGCACGTGGTGCATATCATCGATTCCTTTTCCGAAGGGACGTTCGTTCGCGGGCGTCTTGAGTGGGTTGGAACGGTGAAGGATCGCATTCTGGGTGCCGTGAGCACTGCGTATGCAAAGCGTCTTGTGAACGAGGCGTTGTATCCGACGCCGCGTTCGCAGTTCAGTGCTACTCGGTTGGCCAATGCGGTGCAGGGGCTTCTGGGCTCTGATGCGCCGTTGGGGCCGGAACTCACGGTTCTGCGTCGTGAATGTTCCCAGATTCTCGAGGAGGCCTTGCTGGGTGGTAACTTCGCCCAGCTCAAGGCCTTTTGGGACGAATACTTCCCGGGCGAATCGCTTCGTCCGGAGGATAGTCCTTGGCGTTTGGATCGAGGCAATGAAGATGCTCCCGTTCAGGGAATGTTCGTGCCCGAGCTTAACGAGGATAGTGCTGAGTAGTCGTTCTTTGCTGGCGCGCTTGCCGTAGCGCGCCTTTTTCTTTTTGTCTTTTAGTTTGAGTATTTCTCCGTTGTGCCACGCTTGTGCGTGCGGCTTGTTGGTGTGGCGTGGACATCGTGAATTGGACGCTCATCTGCCCAGAGTGCAGCAATGCCAATCATGGCTGCGTTGTCTCCACATAGGGAGATGGGCGGCACGTATAGCTCGAGTCCGTTTTGTTTGAGCGTGTCGGTGAGAACCTGTCGGAGATATTTGTCCGCCGCAACACCACCAGAAAGAATGACAGACGCTGCGCCTTCACGAAGAGCTGCACGAACAGTTTTTCCAACAAGTGTTTCTGTCATTGCTTCCGCGAACGATGCAGCAACATCCGCCTTGTCTTGATGAGAAAGAGGCTGGGGTAGTGTGTCGATTATACGCTTTACGTCTGTTTTGATTCCCGAGAAAGAAAAATCGTCTGATGGGTCGTTCAGCATGGGCCGAGGAAACGGGAATCGTTGCTTGTCTCCCTCGGGAAGTAGTTTTGCGATTTGTGGTCCGCCAGGATAGGGGAGTCCCATCATGCGCGCGACTTTGTCGAAGGCTTCTCCGCCTGCGTCGTCACGTGTGCGACCAAGAATGGTTCGAGTTGTTTTGTCGGGATGAAACGAGAGTTCTGTGTGGCCGCCAGATACAAGAAGAGACACCACAGGAAATTGAGGTTCTGGATCTTGTACGAATGTCGTCGCGATGTGCGCGTCTAAATGATTCACGGGAATCAGCGGAAGTTTCCATGCTGTGGCAAGCGCTTTTGCTGCTACTACACCAACTTGTAATGCTGGGAGAAGTCCGGGCGTTGCTGTGACGGCGATGTGTGTGATGTCCTCGCGTGTTTGTGTTGACTCCTGTAACGCTAGTTCAATTGTAGGCACGATTGCTGAGGCGTGTCTTCGGGCGGCGACTTCCGGCACGACGCCCATAGTTGAAGCATGTTCTCCTGCTTGTGAAGCGACAACATTAGAAAGAATGGTGCCTTGTTCGTCTACGATGGCAGCAGAGGTTTCATCACACGATGATTCAATGGCAAGAATACGTTTGGTCATATCATGGAAATCAGAAACAATCCTGTGGCTCCGGAAGCAAGAAGAAAGAGAAGATTGTCTACAATTCCACCTGTTTTAGGGGAAAGCTTGCGGGGGAGCCAATGGAGCTTTGCTTTTAGAGGGAACAACACGCGTACTCCTGCGGGGGTGAGCATGTCGATGACAATGTGGCTGATGTATCCGGCCGCAAGTACAAATGCTGCTCCTGGAACGAGTTCGTTTGCACCAAACCACCAGCTTGCTCCAAACACGATCGCGACAGCAAGGAGCGAGTGAAAGAAGTTTCTGTGTTTGGCGATGTATCCAATGGGAGTCGTGAGTCCTTTGAATACATTGTGTATTCGAGACTTCGGCGCATCTAAATCTGGAAGGAGCGCCCCTAGCGCTCCAAGAGCAACAAGAAGCGCTGCGTCACCTGTGGTGAGCTCAACTCCTGCCGCGCCTGCTGCCATGGCGCCAATCCAGGCCGTGCTTGCTCCAACGGCCATGTGTGTTTTTCCTGTCATGTCTTCACAGTACGCATCGTACGTACGGTTGTCGAGCCCTAGAATCCTGCGACGTTCGCTCCTACTTCTGGATCTCCAAAGGCGTTGAATTCAGCCAGAATTGTGTGTGCGTCATTGTAGCGATAGACCTTCACCCACGCCTGTCCTTTTGATGTTTGTGAAACGATGAGGTCGTCTTTTCCGTCTTCGTTCCAGTCAACAGAAGCAACATCGATTCCTCCTCGGAAGTCTTTGTGGAATGGGAAGAACTGAATGCCGCGAGGGGTTCCATCGGACTCGAAGACACGTAGGTGAGGGCCTCCGCCCGGGCCAGCACCGATCAGAAGTTCCCCGATTCCATCTGCATCAATATCTCCGACGGCAACACGTGCTCCACCTGTAAATGCTCCGTATGGTGTGATTGTGAGGGCCGTGTCTCGGTCTTCCGGTGTTGTTTCTGGATCTTCTGATACTGGACGCTCTGTGGGGTAGGTGGTCGCTACTCCTGCTTCTTGAGTGGCGGGTGGCGTTTGAACGAGTTGTGCTGTGTGACTGAGAATGCGCACCTGTGTTTGTGTGCCAGCGCCTGTTGCCACGATGATCTCTGGTTGTGCGTCGTTGTCTACGTTTCCGGCAGCAACGTCAACACCTGTGCGGAGCGATGGGTCGAATGGGAAGATCCGTCCAAAGAGGACTGTTCCTTCTGTGCCAGAGAAGACTCGGACATGGGGTCCACCACCTACACCTGTTCCCGTGATGATTTCGTCTTTTCCGTCTCCGTTGAGGTCGGCCGATGCTACGCGTACGCCACCTTTAAACGAGTCTGCATAGGCAAGGAATTCGCCGAGGAGCGTTTTACGTTGTCGATCAAAGATACGAACGGTAGGGGCTGCACCTGAACCTGCACCGACAATTAGTTCCTTTTCTCCGTCTCCTGTGACATCTCCTACGGCGATATCAGCACCGATTTCTTCTGATTTGCTGAAGCCAAGGAAGGAAGCGTCTTCGAGCTCACGCGCAGTTCCTGTTGCTGCTTGGAGTGCATACGATTGCAACGACACACTACTCTTTACGGCAGGCACGACGACAAACTTGGCAAGTCTATTTGGATCCGCGTCTGGTGAGAGGTTTTCAGTGATGAAGATATCTCCGTCAATCCATTCTTTGAGCACATCACTGTTTCCCATACCCCAGTACACCCAGCCTTGTGCTAGGGGAACGAACGCGCCTGGTCGAATTCCGAAGTGAAGGTGTTCTGGCCAGTAACCATTTTCTTCTCCTTCTTCTCCCAGCTCTCCAATGTATTGTCCTTTTGAAACAACTTCTCCGACGGCAGGCATGTTGTCAGTGGTACGAAGGTGTCCGTATTGAGATACGAACCGTCCGCCATCAGTTGTCGTGTGTTCAATCAGAACAAGGGTGCCAAAGCGAGAGTGAATACCAATGTGCTTCACGATTCCATTTCCAATGCTGTATACGGCGTCTCCAGCACTCCCTACTGTGTCCACACCAAGATGGTACACATTATCGCCACGAACGTTTGCAAACTCACCGCCACCTCGAATGACCTTCCAGTAGTCCATGGCATACGTAAAGTCTTCCGCGACAGGATAGGAAGCTGCGTAGGCGCTTGGCACTGTAAATCCTGTTGTGGGCGTGATGATTGCGAGGGGAGTGAGTGCAAATACAAGCGCCACGGTCGTGGTGGCCATGAACAATCGACGCAAAATGAGAGATCGTCGGTACATCGGAACAAGTTGTGTTTTGTATTGATGTATTCCGTTCTGAATACGCAAGCATTATAACACGTATTCAATTCAATTTCAAGGCTTTTATGAGCTCTCTTTTTATGACGCGTGAAGAATTCTGTGGAAGATTCCTGTGTTTGGATCAGGCGGTAATTCTTCTACAGGTTCAATGCGGAAGTCGACCGCACCTGTAAGCTGTCGTTCAGCAAGAAGCACTTCAATACGTTTGTGAATTTTTGGAAAGGTTGCGTCGGGACTTCCAGAAAATTCTGCACGCATTGTGAGACTTCGGATGCCGTGTCGTACATATTGAAATTGCTTGAGTCCTGGTGCGTCGATGTCCCCGAGTGAGACGGGATCGAGATAGGTGTTTCCTCCAGCGAACGTTTGAAACCACAGAACTTCGTGGGGCTGTCCCAGTGGAAGTTGCCACGTTCCGAGTTCTTGTTCTCTAATGAGAAGGTTTGTTGCGAGACGTACAATCGGGCGTTCGAGATGTAGCAGGCTCGTTACGACAAGCCTTCCGATGGCGGTTTCTGCCACTGGGATAAATTCATTCGTCGTGCGTTCGGAAATGGTGCAGTTCTGTAATGGAATGAGTTGGTCTGGAGTTTGTTCTTCTGAAAATGCGATTGGGAGTGATCCGCATTGAAGAAGGTAGTGTGTCGGAACCGACCAGGCCGCTTCGCTCAATCGCAGTGTTCTGTTTGACGCAGGCTCTTCAAATACGATCACTCGCTTTGGGACGATACTTAAACGTCCTGCAATTTGTTCTTGTGCTAAACGTTCAATGACAGATGGGTAGCCAATGAGAAGAGTTGGTTGTTGTTCGTTGAGTTGGTGGACGAGGGCCGCTCGATCAGCTCCTGGATGATATGTTCGGGTGATCCGCCTTCGTCCTTGGAGAAGGTGTGTCAGCGTAGCGCCTGTTTTGTATGGATCGATGCCATGAAACAGGGCGATGGAGAGTTGTGTAAACCGCGTGTGCGATGGTCCTAGAAGTAGGGGGAGTAGTTGTTTTTGGAGCGCTGTTTGTTCTCGTCTTGATGTTGGAAGCGAGAATCGAATTCCAAGTTCTGGTGTGTACGGAGTGCCTGGTACATCGCCGAGTCCCGATGTGGCGATGCGCGCTCCAGAATATCCTTGTTGTTCCCATGCTGTGCGATAGATCGGGTGTTGGTAAGCGGCTACAAGAACTTCTTGGAGCTGTTGTAGTTGCCATGTTCTATTCGGCGCTTCTGTTCTGGTTTGCATGGCGGGAGTATAGCTCACTGCTTGTGTGCTTCGGTACTTCAGATATGCACCAAAAACACCACCGTTGGGTGGTGTTTCTGTATGGCGGCCCTACGGGGAATTGAACCCCGGTTTCAAGGATGAAAACCTCGCGTCCTAACCACTAGACGATAGGGCCTTGTTAGGCGTTGTTGTCGGCGCAGACAGTATCATTTCTGACGACTTCGTCAACGGTCCTCTTTTTTCTGTCTCAGTGGTGCTACACTGGGTTACAACAAGATAGCTTATATCGACATGACTGACACTGTAATACCTCCAACACAAACACGCACTGGTTCTCGTGTTCGTGTGGGGCGTACGATTGGTACGCTTGCTGCGGCAGCCTTTATGTTAGGCATGACCGCATTTGCCTTTTCTTATGACTTTCAGCACCGAGATTGGCGCGCCAATTTTGCTGATTCTGGTCTTGATGAGCAACTTGCGAACCGATTGTCGGGCCGTATATTGCTTCAGGTTGAAGAGAATGGAGAGTCTTGGTTGCTTGATCCTGTGAGTCGAGGCCGGTTCTTTATGGGGCGTCCGCGCCATGCGTTTGCTCTTATGCGCAATCTGGGACTTGGTATTACGAACGCAGATCTTTCGCGTGTGCCGATTGCTGCCGAGAGTGCTCCGCCGCTTGGTGGAGTTGATCCTCATGCTGGGGTTGCGGATGAGCAAACGCGCAATCGCCTTGCTGGCCGTATTTTGTTGCAGGTCGAGGACAATGGAGAGGCGTGGTACGTGCACCCCGAAACGAAAGAGCGATACTATATGGGTCGACCCGCAGATGCATTTGCGCTCATGCGTGGCCTTGGGCTTGGAATAGCCACAGCAAGCTTGAATACTATTGCTATTCATCCAGATAGTTTGCTCCCTCCTGCTGCAGGTGAAGGATTTGCGGACGATGAAGACGCCGCGGAAGACAATGAGCAGCTTGTTGAGGTTCCAGAGGAAGATGTGATTCCTGAACGGCGTCCTCGACCGGATCCTGTGGTCGAAGAGGACGAGGAAGAAGAGTCTCCTGTCGTTGATCCAGTGCCAGACGTTGAGCCAGAGCCAGATCCTGAGCCAGATCCTGAGGTGGGCCTGCCTCCAATCGATCCGTTTGCTGCTCCTGTGTTGTCTGAATATGCCTGGACTCATTGTATTGAGAATGCAGAACGGTTGAGACCTCCGGTGGCTGATCCTGCCATACAAGAGACTCTAGAGATACGTACGCTTGCCCAGTTCTATGATGCTGTGGAGCGAATAGAATTTGGTGATAGTAACCTGACCTTGTTGATGTATCCGGGATTATATCCTCTTGAAAGTAGTGAGGAGGGTACGATCTTCGTGTATGGAGATAACGTGCGCATCGAAAGTTCAACAGGAGATTGGAACGATGTGCGTATTTTTGGATATGGACAGCGTAATGCGAATAATGTTCCGCGGGCGGTATTTATTGTTCTTGGAGATAATTTTGTTCTGGATGGGGTCACTGTTGGAAATGTTCCCTGGAGCACGATTGATTTCGGAGACGCAAGCAATGGGTTTTACATGCACAACGCTCGTGTCATGAATGGTGGATATCATGCCATCTATTCTGGTCGAGACGATGGAGCTGCAACGAACGGAACTATTTCGTGTTCACTGATCGACTATCTTTCGCCTCCTGCTTCTAATTCGTTTGCAGCACTACAATTCGTCTCAGGTGCTAACGACTGGTTGATTGAGGGAAATGTGCTGTACGGTGCGCATCACGATGAAGATCCGGCAGGTCAAAAATTTGCCTCTGCTATTGAGGTTGTTGGCGATTTCTCCGGTGTTGGCGAAATTCCAAGGCTTGTTGAGCGATTAACAGTCACTAAAAACATCTTCCTTTACAATGAGACGGCGGTCACGTCTTCTCATGGATCGGAGTTTGAGTTCTCGTACAATGGTGTCTATACCGATGAGTCAGATTGGGCTATTGGGGTAGATTTGTATGGTCCTAGTTTCGAAGATGACGAGTGGATTAATGCTCGCGATGCGGAGCTCTCTCGTAACGTTGTGTTGTTTGATGGGCCAGATGCGGGGGCGGAATATGGGTTCTACGTGACAGGATCAAATGCTGTGACCGTCTCACGAAATTTCTTGAATGTTGATTTTTTTACCCAAGAACTGCCAGATGGGCCTGGTCCTGTTCTTTGGGGAAATGTGATTTCAAGAGATTTAATTCAAGACTTCCGAGATCCTTCCATGGGAGACTTTCGTCTTGTCCAGTAAATCTGGTCGGATTGTTTGAAAGGTTTTACTATAGGTTTGCGTAGTAATTCTAAGGTTGTGTTGTAACTTTTGTGTATGTCTGATCAGTCTTCCGCTGCTCCGAATTGGCAGAAATGGATTCTTGTACTGGGGGTTCTTGCCATTGTTGTTGCACTTGTTGTTGTGGTGCGTGTAGGAAAACAACAAGATTCCATTCAGAATCAATCCGCCGATCCGTTTAAGGGTCCAGAGGATGCTAAGGTGGTGGTAGAGGAGTATTCCGATTTTCAGTGCCCGGCCTGTGCAGGTGCCGCTCCTGTCTTGTCGGATATTGCGAAGCAGTTTCCCGAGCAGGTAAAGGTGGTGTACAACGACTTTCCGCTTACACGCACACATCGTCATGCGTATGCTGCCGCTGTTGCTGGTCAGTGTGCTGATGCGCAAGACGGATTCTGGGCGTGGCATGACTTTACCTTTGCTGCACAGGACGACTGGTCTACTGTGCAGGATCCTACAGGTGCCTTCACAAGCTATGCGGCTTCGGCAGGCCTTGATGTTGATGTATTTGGTGAGTGTGTGAAGGGCAATGACACGGTAGATCTCGTAGATGAGGATATTCGTGAGGGAGAGAGTCTCAACATTAGTGGAACACCCACGATTTTCGTGAACGGAGAGCGATTCGTGGGAGATTCTTACGCGATTTTGTTCGATATGGTGAGCGCGGCAGTTTCAGAGGCATATGGACAAGAAGCATTGTTGCCTGTTTCTAGTGAAGACGTAGAAACATCTGATGGTTCTGAAGAAGGGGAATTAGTATCGGAACAGAATGACGACTCAACAAGTGAAACAAGTGGCGCAGCCGTTGAAGAATAGTCGTGGGTGGCGGGGATACCTCCTTGTTCTTTTTCGTGTTGTTCTTGGGGGGACATTTGTTGTGGCGGCGTACAAAAAACTTACGGCTCCTGTGGAGCAGTTTGAGGCTGCTATTCGTACGTATGAAGTCTTGCCGTGGGAATGGGCTGTTGAACTTGTGGCGGCTGCGTTGCCTTGGATTGAGCTCGGAGTGGGTGCGTTGCTGATCGTTGGAGCGTTTACACAGGTAATAGTCTGGGCACACCTTGTGTTGCTTGGAGTGTTCGTGGTGTTGATTGCACAGGGAATGTTGCGCGGGTTAGATATTGACTGTGGGTGCTTTGGTTCTGGTGACACGACTCCCTGGCAAACGCTGATTCGTGACCTCGTTCTTATGGGAGTAGGTGCTGTTCTTCTGCGTTGGAACTCTTCCTTGTGTAGTATCGATCGTTGGTTTGCGAAGGGTGATCGTGCGACGTAGTTGGTGAGTATGTTTAAGCTCCTACTGAAGATTCTTGGCGTTCTCGTGCTCGTTCTGTTGGTGGGGGCAGTTGTCTTGTTTTTGTTCGCGCCAAACCGTTTTAACGTATTGGTGATTGGCTCTGATCAGCGAGGAACTGAGCGCGCACGTTCTGATGTGATGTTCATTTTTTCTTTGGCGAAGTGGCCATCTGATCGAACGTCCTTGATTACGATTCCTCGTGATTCGCGTGTCGATATTCCGGGGCATGGGATCGACAAGCTGACGCATGCGTATGCATATGGCGAGGTAGAGGAAGGATCTGTGTTGGGGAACAAGGATCTTACAACAGTGTCGATCGAGAATGTGTTAGACATTCAGATTGACGGAACTATTGAAGTGACATTCGACAGTTTTGTGTCCATCGTTGATGCGCTTGGAGGAGTTGATCATTCTACGGAAGGTCATTTGGATGGTGAGGCGGCTCTGGCTCAGGTGCGTGATCGATATCGGCCCGGCGGTGACTTTGCACGCACTTCAGATCAGCGTGAATTGTTTCGGGCGTTGTTAACGAAGGTTCGAAGTGGAGGAAATCCGCAAATGCTGTATCGATTGTCACAAGAAGATCCTCAAATTCGCGTTGATATTCCGGAGCAGAAGTTTTTGTGGTTTGGGTACGGATTCTTTATTGCGCACGGTGGCAAACTTTCACTAGGTGAAGTCTATGATGAGGCGTTGCCAGGAAAGGGCGAAACGTTGTTTGCCCCTGCGTTCGGTCAGAACTTGTATTTCTGGGTGTTGGATGAACAGAAAACCGCGGAGTTGGTAGAGATGCATCTTCGCTAATATGACTATGGTTCGTACGTCTTCTCGCTACTGGCTTGTTGGGAGCGCGCTTGTGCTGGTGTTTTGTGCTGTGGGTGTTGGGTGGTGGGCGCAATCATCTCTCACGACAACCTCTGAAGTAACGGATATGGAGGAGAATGTCGTAGAAGATCCGTTGTTGCGCATTGTGGAACCTGCTGAAGGTCAGCGCATTCCTCGGCCACAGGTATATGCAACGCTTGTTTCTGGGATGCGTGCCCAGCAAGAGCGTATTCAAGTTCGTTTGTCTGGGGATGCGTTTGAGTCGGATCGCGTTGTGTCCGTGCTTGGAGGGCAATCGATTGTGTCGTATCCGAATCTTCCCGATGGGACGTATACGATGACAGCCACTCCATTAGGAGTGGGAGATCAGCCTGTGTTTTCGCAGACTATTGTGCGCCATTTTGTTGTAGATACGGGCAGCGCGATTGGTGATGTGTCTGATGCTGAGATTTCTGGTTCGTTGGAAGAGTTGGAGGCGCAAGGGTATGAGATTGTGATCGATGGCATTGAATCCATTGAATGAGCGCCCCAAATCTGGAGAACGGGGTGTTTGTGTAATTGCGATCGCTCCTGTTGTTGCAGAACATTGCATTTCGGGAGGAGAAATTCGATCTAGCTGTATACGTTTCTAGCGAATTGGCAATAACTGTGATAGACTGTGGTCACTATTAGTACGAATACTATGATTGTTCTCATTATTGTATTGGTTGTACTCGCTGCGCTCGTGATGTGGGCGATTGGCGTGTACAACGGCCTTGTGAAGCTACGTAACCGCGTGAAGGAAGCGTGGTCAGATATCGACGTGCAGTTGAAGCGTCGTTATGACCTCATTCCTAACTTGGTGAATGCGGTTAAGGGATATGCATCACACGAAAAGGACGTATTTGAAAACGTGACGAAGGCTCGCAACATGGCTGTGCAGGCTGAGCAGGCTGGAGACGTTGCTGGAGCAGCTCGAGCAGAAAACATGCTGTCTGGTGCGTTGAAGTCTTTGTTCGCAGTTGCAGAGGCATACCCAGACTTGAAGGCGAACCAGAACTTCTTGGACCTCCAGGCTCAGTTGACTGATACAGAGAACAAAATTCAGGCGGCTCGTCGTTTCTACAATGGAAACGTGCGTGATTTCAATACGAAGCAAGAAGTGTTCCCAGCGAACCTTGTTGCTGGCATGTTCGGATTTGAAGCAGCTGAGTTCTTTGAGGTAGAAGATGAGGCGCAGCGTGCGGTACCTGAAGTGGACTTTTCCTCTCAGGCGTAGGTGAACACGACTTTCTTCACCTTTGATCTTTGTTGTCGATAGCAATATTCATATGAAACCTGTTTCGTTTCGTCGTTATTTTCGTCATGTCCTTGTGGCGTTCTCCTCGCTTTTCGTTGTTGGGGTTACGGTCTTTGCTGCTCAGGCAGCGAGTTATTCAATTGATCTTGCTTCAGCGCTTGGGCTTCCGGCGAGTACGGTAATTACGGTGGATGGTGGTTGGATCGAAACTCCTTCTCTTGTGGTTGGAACTGCAACTGGTGGAGGAGTGTTGTTTGCAAATGGAACGCTTACATCCGAGACGGGTACTCTTGATATAGGTGCGCCTGTGGTGGATGTACAGGGTGAATTTGTAAACTCTGCAATCAGTGCAGATAACGCCGAAAAGCCTGTTCGGGTGAATGATGATTTGAAAGTAACGGGTTCTGTCACAGCTTCAAACCTGTATTCAAAATCAGAAGTAGATGCACTTATAGGGGATGTAGACGGGAGCGAGACGGATCTATCTGGGTATTACACGAAAACTGAGGCAGATGCTCGGTATTACACGAAGTCTGTATTAGATGCGTCTTTGGCTGACAAGCTTGATTCGAGCAGCGCTTTTACTCAAACAGACGCAGATGCTCGGTATTACACAAAGACAGCTGCGGATGCGCGGTATTACACACAGTCTCAGGTAGACGCAGAAATAGCTGCTGCGGTTGGGACTTCTGCGACAGCTGCAACTGGAGTGATTGAGTTGGATGGTGTGGGGACAACAAATTTCATTGGATACGATGAAACGATTCGTATTCAAGATGGTGTAGGAGGTGATGTAACGTATACTGTTGTGAACTTTGCGGGTGGGTTCACGACGCGCGTTGATGCAAATAACGTTAACCTCGATCTTGGGGGCGGTATTGGAGATGATGGTCGTCGGGTGGCTGGAGAGCTCGCCTACGCGATTAGCTTGTCTCGTCTCGCTGGCGATCTTGCAATTGACGCGGCCCCTCGTAATCTTACGTTTTACAGCAGCATGGGTTCATCTGTGCCAATTTCTGATCCAGTTGTTGATCTCACAAATACAGCGACTGGAACAGCTGGTAATATTGCAATCACGGCAACAAATAATGACGGAGAGTTTGTTATTACGGGCATGTCTGGAGGAACAAATTAATCTCATTGTCTCTGTTTCAAAAGCGACTCAATCGAGTCGCTTTTGTGTTGAAACATCCCATGGTTAACAGATTGTTTGTATAGCAATCCTTTATCTCTCTCATTGAGTGAGTTATTCTGATTTGTAATCGATGGAGTTTTTATGGCAACGCTCTACACGCACAAAGACAAGAATATTCGAAAGACGTGGTTTTGGATGTCGATTTTTTTCGTAGGCATTATCTTTTTAGGGTATGTGGTCGCGGTAGTGTTTGATGAGCCGGCCATCTTGCCTCTTGCGGTTGTGTACTCTGTGTTTTCTTCTTTCGCTTCGTATTGGTGGTCTGACAAGATTGTTTTGGCAATGACGGGTGCGAAGCAGGTGACTAAAGAGACGTCTCCTGAATTGGTACAGATCGTTGAGAACTTGGCTATCACGGCTGGATTGCCAACGCCCCGTGTCTACATTCTGCAGGAATCTGGCATGAATGCTTTTGCGACGGGTCGTAATCCGGAGCATGCAGCGATTGCTGTGACGACGGGATTATTGAATACGCTCGATCGTTCGGAACTCGAGGGCGTACTGGCACATGAGCTGTCGCATATTGGAAATCGCGACATTCTTCTCTCGACAATGGTGGTGATTATGGCTGGAACGATTGCACTTGTTTCCGATTTGTTCTTTCGGTTTCGTTTCTTTGGGGGTGGTAATCGCAATAACAATAATGCGGGAGGAGCGTTGGCGCTTGTTGGGCTTGTCCTGCTTATCTTGGCCCCGATTGCTGCAACCATGATTCAGCTCGCGATTTCTCGAAAACGTGAATTCTTAGCGGATTCTGCAGGCGCGTTGCTGACACGCTATCCAGAGGGATTGGCCAGTGCCCTCCAGAAGATTTCTGCAAATGCTTCGGTCGCAAAGGCAAGTAAATCAACGGCACATCTTTTCTTTGCTTCGCCATTTAAGAAGCGTTCGTTTGCCAAGTTATTTTCGACACATCCTCCTATTGAAGAGCGAGTACAAGTGTTACTCGAAGGCGGGAATGTTCAACACTAATTGGCTACGCAGTATGTTCACTCGTGTACTGGTCGCGTTGGTCTTGGCGACTTCAGTTGTGGTGCCTGTACGTGTTGCACAGGCGAAGTCTTATACGTATCCCGACTGGACGGTGGACATTACCGTACATGAAGATGGAACGTTTTCTGTAGAAGAGCAGATCACCCATACCTTTGATGGGTCGTTTTCATTTGCATTTCGAGAGATTGAGGGTCGTAAGTTAGACGATATTCAAAATCTTCATGTGTTTGATGAAATGGGAGTTGAGGTGTCTGATGTTGAGATCGAACGCGTTGGTTTGGCGAAGAAGATTACTTGGAACTATTCGGCACAAGATGAAACCCGAACGTGGACTGTTGCGTATGACGTGACAGGCGGACTTGGATATTTTGCAGATCATGATGAGTTGTATTGGAATGCGGTATCTGCAGAAGGTCGTGATGTCACGATTCAGAATGTGACGGTGACTGTCCATCTTCCTGAGGGTGCGACGGCATCACAGTTGCAACATGCTGTTCAGTATCGTCCTCGGTCATTACGTGATGCTCGTTCTGAGGTCTTAGATGACGAGACGATTGTTTTTGAGGGGACGTATCTTTCTCCAGGCGATCACTTCACAATTGTGGCGGGTTGGCCTGTTGGGATTACCGATCGACCTATTCGTCTGCATGTTGTGACATTTTGGTCGTCGATCGTCGTAGCAATCGGAATCTTCTTAGTAGGACTGAGTGTTCTTCTCGTGTTGTGGCGAAGATATGGAAAAGAGTTGAGACCATTGGGGTCGATTTATGCTCGTTACGAACCTCCTGAAGGAGTTGACCCAGAACTTTGTACTGTGGTGTTGGGGATGACTTCTAAAAAGACTGATGCGGCATCGATGATGATTGTGTTGGCTCGAGAGGGTCAGCTCGAGATAGAGGATCTACGAAATCCTGAGCAAGCGGGCGTAGTGCAGTGGATTCGCAAGGCAGTGACAACCCCTGAGTTTGAATTGCGTCCGCGTAGCGGTGGCTCTGAAGCTATAAGTGCCATGCAGCGTAGATTTGCGGCTGCGTTGTTTGCTGACGGCGCTCCTGTTCGTATGCCTTCTCGGGATGTTCGGCGGGTGTATGGGCAATTCATGCAGCAGCTCCCTTCATTGTTGATGAAAGAAGCGGTAGAGCGAGGATTTTTTGAACGAGCATCAGAGCGTGTTTCGCGTCGTGTGGGTGTTGTGGCTGTGCTCTGCTTAGTCTTTTCGGTAGCCGGAATGGTGTTAGCCTTCAATCTTGCACTGACGTGGGCGGTTGCGCCGCTCGCATCTATCTTGTTGTTTTCCGTTGTCGCGATTGTCATGACTCGCGCGCTTCGTCGTTATTCAGAAGAGGGATTGCAAGCGAAAGAGGCGTTGCTTGGATTTAAGGATTACTTAAGTACAGCTGAACGGTTTCGTTTGGAAGATGTGTCTCCAGATCAGTTTGAAACGTTTTTGCCTTACGCAGTTGCGATGGGTGTGGAAGAAGCCTGGGCGAAGCGATTTGCAGATATTAAATTGAAGGATCCTGACTGGTACGTCTCGTCGTACGCAGCTGTTAGTGCTGGCACTCCTGCTGGACAGAGTCTTGCTGCGACCGCCTCTACATTTGCTTCTTCGATGTCGAGTTTTGCTGCGAGTGCTTCGAGCTATTCATCTGGGTTTTCTTCAGGCGGCTCTGGCGGAGGTGGTGGCGGAGGTGGTGGTGGAGGCGGTGGATCTGGTGCAGGCTAGACATCCCTGAAAACCCGCTATACTGGCCACATGGGAAAGAATGACTCACAAAAACTGCTTTTGGTTGATGGAAATGCGTTGATGCATCGCTCGTATCATGCGCTTCCTCCAATGACGACTGCTTCGGGTGACTTAGTGAATGCGGTGTACGGATTTACCTCTACGTTGTTTTCAGCGTTTGAGCAGTTGAAGCCCACACATGTTGCGGTGATGTTTGATGCGCCGGGCGGTTCGTTTCGAAATCAGCTCGATGAAACCTACAAGGCGAATCGTCCAAAGGGAGAAGATGAACTGTACGAACAATTTCCGCGCGTGAAGCGCGTAGTGAAGGCGTTGAATCTGCCGATGTTGGAGATTCCTGGGTATGAGGCAGATGATGTCATTGGAACACTTTCAAAAACAGTTGGCATTCCGAATGTCATTTTGACGGGTGATAATGATGCGCTGCAGTTAGTTGATGATGATACAAAGGTGTTTACCTTTAAGCGTGGCATGAAGGAGTCTGTGTTGTACGACGACCAGGCGGTTTTGGCAAAATATGGTCTTCGTCCTGATCAGCTCACCAATTATAAGGGGCTTGCTGGTGATACTTCAGACAATATTCCTGGCGTTCCGGGTGTTGGTGACAAGACGGCTGTTGATTTGCTGCAAAAGTTTGAAACGATCGAGGGGATTTACGACTACATCGATGCGACCGATGATGAGAAGATTTTGAAGGAAAAGGTGATGCGTCCGAAGGTGCTTGAGAATTTGAAAGCGCACAAAGAAGATGCGTTGCGGAGTCGTGAACTTGGCACGATTGTCACGGATATCAAGGATTTACCGTTTACGATTGAGAATTCGATCATTCATGATTACGACCGTGAAGAAGCGGTGCAGCTATTTGGAGAGTTTCAGTTTAAGAGTTTGTTACGTCGTCTTCCTGAAACGTCTCGAGGAGTGGGATTGTTTGCGGACGTGGATATCGCTCTCTCTTCGAATGACACAGAAGAAGATGAGGAGTTTACATTGAAGGCTGCCACCAACAAACGAGGTGTGGTGTATCAGTCGGTTGATGAAAAAGGTTTGGATAAGTTTGTTGAACGTGTGAAGCGTCATGCTGTGTTTGCGTTTGATACAGAGACAACCAGTCAGAATCCGATGGATGCCGAGTTAGTTGGGTTGTCGTTTTGTTGGCAGGAGGGCGAGGCTTGGTATGTTCCAGCGTTTGTCTGTGTGCAGAATGGCATGCTACATGCGGGTCTTGTTTCGATCTTTGAAGATGCGGATCGAAAGAAGGTTCTCCAAAATGCAAAGTACGATGTGAAGGTGTTGCGGGGTTTGGGCGTACGCGTACGTGGTTTGGCGTTCGATACGATGCTCGCTTCTTATTTGTTGGCATCTGGAACGCGTCGTCATAATTTAGACGATTTGGCGCTCTCAGAATTTGGGTACGAAATGATGTCGTTTGAGCAGCTGGTTGGAAAGGGAAAGACCGCGATTCCGATTACTGATGTTGATCCCGATCGGCTGACGTTTTACGCCTGTGAGGACGCGGACTATACGTGGCGTCTGTATACGGTGTTTAAAAAGCGCATCGAAGAAGTCGTGGATTCGCAGGAATCTGTGCCGGCAGCATTGGTGGGTGGCGAGGCTCGTGCGGGATGGAATCTGCAGGCGTTGTTTGATGGTGTCGAACTTCCATTGGTTGATGTGCTGGCAGATATGGAGCTTGCTGGCATTACGCTCGACACGGCGCGTCTCAAGCGTGTTGGAGACAAAGTTACAAAGCGCCTGGAAGAGCTTGAGCAAGGTATTTACAAACAAGCTGGTCGGAGTGATTTTAATATCAACTCTACGCAGCAGCTTGCACAAGTGCTGTTTGATGACTTGGGGCTTTCTACAAAACGGATCAAGCGGACGAAGTCTGGGTTCTCGACTGCCGCTTCAGAACTAGAAAAGTTGCGATCGGAGCATCCGATTATCGAACTGATTGAAGAGTATCGAGAGCTCGAGAAGCTTCGTTCGACGTATATTAGTGCCCTTCCGGAGATGGTGCGCGCAGATACGGGTCGTATTCATACCGACTTCAACCAGGCGGTAGCGGCAACAGGGCGCTTGTCTTCGAACGATCCAAATCTCCAGAACATTCCGATTCGATCGGAAACCGGAAAGACCGTGCGTGATGCGTTTGTTGCCGAAAAGGGAAGCGTGTTGTTGTCGGCGGACTACTCGCAGATCGACCTGCGTGTGTTGGCGCATATGTCTGGTGATGCGGCGATGTGTCAGGTGTTCAAGGAAGGACGTGACATTCATGCTTCAACAGCGGCGCTGATGTTTGGAAAGGAGCTTGATGATGTGACGAAAGACGAGCGACGTGCTGCGAAGGAAATTAACTTCGGCATTGTGTATGGCATGGGTGCGACGGCTCTTTCGCGCATTCTTGGCATTTCGCGCACGGAAGCAACAGACTTCATCGCTCGGTATTTGGAGACGTACAAAGGTGTTGGACAGTGGCGTGAAGCGGTGATCGAGTTTGCGTATGAAGAGGGATACGTTGAAACTATTTTTGGACGTCGTCGCAATTTGCCTGACTTGCAGTCGGGAAGTCCGGTTGTGCAGGCAGCAGCAGAACGTATTGCTGGGAATCATCCGATTCAAGGAACGACCGCTGACATTATTAAGGTGGCAATGGTGAATCTTGCCGAACAGCTGCGCGATGCGTCTGGAGTGCGCATGTTGTTACAGGTTCATGATGAACTCGTTTTGGAGGTTCCAGAGAAGCAGGTTTCTACGATTGCCGCGTTGGTGAGAGAAGAAATGGAGGGCGCTGCCAAACTAGATGTTCCGCTTACGGTTGATGTGGCTGCGGGGCAGAGTTGGAATCAGCTGGAGACGCTGTAGTCTACTGTCATGATCCTCTTTCTCTATGGAACCGATGTTGATGCGGTGCGCACAAAAACACGTGCGCTTATTGAGAAGTTCAAAGAAAAAGATCCTCAAGGGCTCAACTTGGCAGAGCTTGATGGAGACACAACAACTGTGAAAGCTCTGCGAGATGCGTCTGAGGCGATGCCGTTTTTGGCGTCTTCGCGACTTGTGGTGGTGAAGCGCTTTTTGCAGGAAGCTTCGAAGGAGCAGCAAGAAACGCTTTTGGAATGGCTTCAGGAAGACAAGTTGCCTGAAACAACGGTGCTGGTCTTCGCTGAGCCGGGAGCCCCAGATAAACGAACAAAAGCATTTAAGTGGATTTCGAAAAATACAACTGTGCAGGAGTACAAAGCTCCTGAAGGTGGAGATGCGATTGCCTTTGCTTCTCAGTTACTGGGCTCTGAGGGATTCGAACTTGTACGTGATGCTGCTGCCGAACTTGTGTCGCGTGTGGGTGACAATAGTGTTCGGTTACGCAATGAGCTCGAAAAGCTCATGTTGTATGTCACGGCAGAAGGTCGCACTCAGATTACAAAGGCAGATGTGGAGGTGTTAGTGGTGGGTGAGGTACATGATGAGATTTTCTTGCTGACTGATGCACTTGCACGTCGAGATAGAACGGCTGCGTTGCAATTGCTTCATCGTCAACTTGAAAAGGGAGCGAGTGCTCACTACCTGCATTCTATGTTTGTGTTTCAGATTCGGAACTTGCTGCTGATTTCCGATGGGTTGTCGCGTGGGTTGTCGGAGCAAGCAATTGCAAAGGAGGCGGGGTTGCACCCGTATGTTGTGAAAAAGACCGCGCAAGTTGCGAAGAAGTTTAAGGAGGGTCAACTCGAGGCTATTCATGGTGCGTTGGCCCGCATGGACCGCAGTTTTAAGACGTCTCAAGTTGATCCGGTGTTGGCGCTCGATCTGTTTGTAACGAGTGTGGCGGCATAACAAAACACGCGGTATCCCGCGTGTTTTTGTGTGCTTAGGCGGAAGCCTTTGCTGTGTTCAATCGCTTGTTGAGGCGAGAGACCTTTCGCTGTGCGCGTCCTCGCTTGAGGAATGAGTTTGATGCTTTGTCCAACTTCTTTTGAATGGTTGGGAGCATCTGTTCTGCTTCAGCAAACTTTTCGTCCTTGATCGCGTTGTCGAAGTCCTGAATGAGGTCGTGAAGTTCACGCTTCTTGCGAAGGTTGCGCACTTGGCGTCGTTCGTTCTGACGAACGTCCTTTTTTCCAGCGTCTTTGATCGGCATGGGATCGAATTTCGGTAATCAATCTGACCGCCAGAAGGTATCATGCGTTTTCATGATTGACAAGGGGTTGCCTTCTTGGCGTGGCAGGTGTGTACTGGGATGTTCTCAGGCAAGATAGCAATTTCAAAACCCTAGAGATGCGTGGAAAGGAGGCGCAGATGGGCTCTCTGCGTTTTCGGGTTGATGCGGGCAAACATCCGAAGGACGGTCCATACGTGGCCGTGTTGCTCGGAAGTGATGCAGTGGCGATTCGTGATGCGGTGGTCGTTGCGCGTCATTTCTTGCCTTCCGACACGGCAGCGCGCGTGTACTCGCGCGATCAACTGTCGGATCTGGAAGAGGAGATTCGGCAAGGACGCGTGCGTCGAGTGGTGCTGGTGCGTGTGCGATCGGCTCATTCGGCGACTGAATTGAGTGCGCTCGAGTCGCGGTTCACGGCCCTGCGAGCGAGCGGAGCCCGTGTTCAGGTTGAGGCGTGGGATCCACGTCGGCCGTTGCAGCTTGCTCGTCGGCTTGGACAGTTGTGGTCATCGCTGTTTGCGCGAACGCAACTTGATCCCGACGCGTCTGAACGTTTTCGGCTGGAGGATGCGTTGCTGGATCTCATGCAGTTGATGCGCGCGCCTTCTCCGAAAGACGAAACGGATCGACTGCGTGTCACGCTGATCGATGATCATCCCGACGACATTGTCGGACTGATCTGCTTGTTGGAAGCGTGGCCGGGCGTGGATCTTGAGGTAGTGATCAACGACGGTCCAGAAACGGCTCGATTGTTGTGTCCTCCGCGAGGCGAAGAGGTTGAGCCGCCCGAGGTACTCTTCGATGCTGACGTCATTCTCGTCGACGAAGACATGCCCGACTGCTTTGGTGTCGACATCTATACACGCTGGCGAAAGGTGATTCGCGCGTGTGAGCGTCCACCTCTCATTGCTTCGATTCGCGCTCAGACCGCCCCCGCCTGGTTCTTTCCGGGTTGGGAGGCTCGTCATTTTGGGTGGAAGCATGGGGTGGTGGAGAGCGAGCGTCGCGCGCGTGAGTTCATCGCCTTCTTCACTGCGTTGCTTCTTCAGCGAAAGCCGCACTGGTCGCTTCCGAGCGTCGAGTGACGGCCTTCTTTTTTTATGTGAGAACAATCTTTGGCCAGGTCTGGTGTTCTCGTGTTTCGATGATAGCGATCGGTTGCGCTTGATCGAGTGCGAGTGCGTAGTGGCCGGGTTCTACATGAAGGTTCTCGACAGGCTGGCCTTGTTCGAATGCTATTCGCTGTTCTGTTGAAAGAGAAACTTCTTGCATTCCTAGAAGAGGACCAGAAACTGGAAGGAGGTGCTGCGCGATATGCTCAAGTGAGCGTATTTCTGGATCGATGCAGCTCTCAAGTACGACGGGTCCAATGCGTGTGCGGACGAGACGTGTCAGGTGAGCTTTTGTGTTGAGGAATTCACCAATATCTCGTCCGAGTGCTCGTACGTACGTACCAGTCCCAACCTCTACACGAATCTCAATCTCGTTTGTTTCTGCTCGACACTCGAGAACCTCGATTGCATGTATTTCAACTTCGCGAGGTTTCTTGTGTACTGCTTTTCCTTCGCGGGCTAGTTCGTACTGCTTTTTACCGTTTTGCTTAATGGCGGCGTATGTGGGCGGCAGTTGTTGAAGTGTTCCGGTGAACGTGTTCCGAAGTTGTACTTCTAATGTGGTGCGGTTTGGAAGCTCTGGAACGGGTTGAGTTTCTAAGATCTCTCCTTCGGTGTCATCGGTTGTTGTAGAGGAACCAAGTTGGATGGTGGCTTCGTATGTTTTGGAATGTGCGTGTAGAAATTGTTCGAGACGGGTTGCTTTTCCGATCATTACGAGGAGTACTCCTGTGGCAAATGGATCGAGCGTGCCGGCATGACCCACCTTGATGCGTTCTGATTTTGGGGTTCCTTTTGGGTTTAACGCGAATTTCACGGTGTTTACGACATCGTGAGACGTTATTCCAGCAGGCTTATGAATTGGGAGAATTCCAAGCATGGTCTGTCTTTAGCGAGAGGCTGTTTTTCCTGTTGAAGCGTCTGCGTTTTTGAGTGCGGCAATTTCGTCACGTAGTCGCGCTGCTTCTTCGAACTCGAGATTTTGAGCTGCAAGTTCCATCTGTCCTTCGAGTGCTTCGATGTGTTCGTGAAGCTCTTCGTCTGTCATACCAGGACGCAAGATCAATGGTGATACGGTGTCCGGTCGTTTTTCTCCAGACAGGCGATCTTCGCGAATTTCCTTTTTCACGCTCGTTGGTGTGATGCCGTGTGCTTTGTTGTATTCCATCTGTATCTTGCGACGTCGCGTTGTTTCGCGGAGCGCGCGCTTCATGGAGTCTGTTGTGTTGTCGGCATACAGAATGACGTGTCCTTCTGCGTGTCGGGCGGCGCGGCCCATCGTCTGAATGAGGGCTGTGTCCGAGCGAAGGAATCCTTCTTTGTCGGCATCGAGAATCAACACCAGTGTCACTTCCGGAAGGTCGAGTCCTTCTCGCAAGAGGTTGATTCCTACAAGTACGTCGTATTCTCCCTTGCGTAGATCTTGAAGAATCTCGAGGCGCTCGAGTGTATCGACGTCGGAGTGAATATAGGCCACTTTGATGCCAAGTTCGTCAAGGTATTCTGTGAGCTCCTCTGACATGCGCTTTGTGAGTGTGGTGATCAACACGCGCTGTTCTTTTGCTATGCGTTTCTTTACTTCTTCGAGGACATCGTCGATTTGATGTTCTGTTGGGCGAATTTCGACTTCTGGGTCGAGAAGGCCGGTTGGGCGAATAATCTGCTCGGCAACATGTTCCTTGGACTTTTTGAGTTCGTAGTCTTTTGGTGTAGCAGAAACGTAGAGGGTACGTCCGGCGCGCTTTTCGAATTCTTCAAAGGTAAGTGGTCGGTTGTCGAAGGCGGAGGGAAGTCGAAATCCGTGTTGTACAAGATTTTCTTTACGGGCGCGGTCGCCGGCATACATGCCTCCGATTTGCGGAATGGTCATATGTGATTCGTCGACCATCAGGACGAAGTCGTCCGGGAAATAGTCGACGAGTGTAAATGGTGCTTCGCCTGGTTTGCGGCCGTCGGTATACACTGAGTAGTTTTCGATTCCAGACACCATGCCAATACTCTCGAGCATTTCGATATCGTATTTGACGCGCTCTTCAATGCGCTGCGCTTCGAGTAAAAGATTTCGATCCTTAAACCACTTCACACGTTCCTGTAGTTCTTTTTTGATGTTCGGAACGATTTTTGCGACGTGGTCTCGTTCTGCAGCATAGTGAGATGCGGGATACACGTTGAGTGCGTCGAGTTTTCCTAAGATTTCTCCCGTGAGTGAGTCGATACGTGTGATGTCTTCGAGCGTGTTCCCAAAGAAGCTGAGGCGCACTACCTCTTCTTCATAGATCGGGAAGATTTCGACCGTGTCTCCTCGTACGCGGAACGTGCCACGTTTAAAGTCGATGTCGTTGCGGGTGTACTGCAGACTAATTAGATCACTAAAGAGTTTGTCGAGCGCATAGTCGCTGCCCTTTTTGAGTTGTGTTCGCATCTGGAAATACTCATTTGGATTTCCAAGTCCATAAATGGCTGAAACGGATGCGACAACAATGACGTCGTCTCGTTCAAAGAGTGAGCGCGTTGCGGCATGGCGGAGACGTTCAATCTCTTCGTTGATCTGTGTTTCCTTGGCAATGTATTGGTCGGCCTTTGGGTTGTAGGACTCGGGCAGGTAGTAGTCGTAGTAGCTCACAAAATAAGAGACGGCGTTGTCTGGGAAAAACTGTCGAAACTCACTCGCGAGCTGCGCCGCGAGTGTTTTGTTGTGTGCCATGACGAGTGTGGGCTTGCCGATGTTGGCAATCACGTTGGCCATGGTGAATGTTTTTCCAGAGCCGGTGACGCCAAGAAGCGTTTGGTGTTGATTGTCTTCTTGGAGCCACGTCGTGAGTTTTTCAATGACCCCTGGTTGATCGCCAGTGGGTTCAAATTCAGAGACAAGATTGAAGGGGGAGGTGTTTGACATAAGAGGAAAGCGTAGCGTGTTCTGCTGACTTTTGAAATGGTCCTGCGCGCAAAAGAAAAATCCTCGGAAGTCGTTGGCTTACGAGGGTTGGATGTGCACGAGGCCGTTGTTGACCGCGAAGCGCTGGAATGCGGCTCGCGTGGCTGAATCGACAAACCACACCTGCCAGCAGCCGTCGCGCCAGATCATCGCGAAACGTCGTGCACGAGGAAGTTCTGCGTGACGGATGCCCCAGTTCAAACCTCCGCCGTCCGAGCAGACGAGTTCGCCCGACGTGAGCAAGCGTTCCTCTCGTGCTGCCGCGAGCAGGCGGGGCATGTCGATCTTGTGTGGCTCGTTGATTTCTTCCCCGTAGCCGAGAGCGGCGAGCACGAGGGCACCGAGCCCCCTTTCTTCTCCGCTGTACACGACTTCAGGTTCCTGGGCCTGAATAAGGCCCGCCGAAAGGACGATTCGCATGTATCTCCCCTCAGGCCGCTTCTGCACGGCCTTGTCCGCGAATGCTCTTGAGAGCTGCGCATAGAACAATATATCACGTTAAAAGTCAATGTTCGGGCGCAGGCGTGTTATGAGTGGTGTATACTCTTTTCACTATGATTGCTTTTCTTACCGGCGTACTTACAGAGCGACGCGAAAATTCGATAACACTTGATGTTCAGGGTGTTGGCTATGAGTTGTTTGTGTCGAAGCGTGTCCTTGAAGAGCTCCCAATGGTCGGGTCGCAAGTGACAGTGCATACACATATGCATGTGCGAGAAGATGCGATGGTGCTCTTTGGATTTCTCATTCCGGCAGAGCGTGAGGTGTTTACGACGTTGTTGAAGATTTCTGGTGTCGGTCCGAAAGCTGCACTTGCTGTACTTTCGCAGGGATCTCCGGCAGAGCTGGCAAATGCCGTCCTTACCGAACAGGTCAGTTACTTTACGTCTGCTTCGGGTATTGGAAAAAAGACGGCGGAGCGTTTGTTGATGGAACTTACAGGTGTGATTGAAGGATTTGCTTCTATTGGAGCTAGTGAAGCTGCTTCTGCGAAAGCGGGGGTTGGTACACAGCATTCAGACGCAGTTCAGGCGCTTACGCAATTGGGATACACCTCACGCGAAGCGGAACATGCGGTTCACTCGGTGCCTGCAGATACGGAACAGACAACCGAGGCGTTGGTGCGCGCTGCGTTGCGAGAACTTGCACGGGTGGTGACCTAGTCATATGAGCATTCGCATTACTTCAAAGGCATCTGCTGCTGCCTGGGAACGATTTGTACAAGAGGCAAAGCCCCCCTTTTCTGTTTCTTCTGATTGGGCGGGGTTTCAGGTGGCGGCTGGGAATGCTGGCATCCCAACATTTGGTTTACAGGATGACGAGGTACAGCTTGCTTCGTGGGTCTTTCGTTTGCGGATGCGCTTTGGATTGAGTCAGCTCCGTGCCACGTTTTCGCCGTGGTTTCATCCGGATGTCTTTAAGAATGAAGCGTTGTTTGAAGAGTTGTTTCGTTCTTGGTTGCAGTCGGTTCGTTCACATGCGGCTTCAACAGACGCGTTTGTACGGGTAGAGCCGGGTGTCGAACAGGGAACGCAGAATGCTCTGATGTATACGCGCGTGTTGGAACGATTGGGGGCAAAGCCTGCTTCTCGGAATCCTTCGCCACAACACACCCACATCGTTGATTGCTCGTTGTCTGATGAAGAGTTGATGAAGGATATGCATCCAAAGACGCGGTACAACATCCGGTTGTCTTTGAAGAAAGGCGTGGTGGTGAAGTGCGATACGTCTCCAGAGGCATTGGAACGATTCTTGTTATTGCATCACGAAACGACTTCTCGACAAGGGTTCTCGGGTCATCACGACGCGTATTATCGAACGATGCGCGACACGCTTGCTCCATCTGGAATGCTTGAGTTGTTTGTTGCGGAACATGAGGGCCAGGCACTTGCGGGTGCGCTTGTTGCGTTTACTCCCACACGTGCGACGTATTTGCATGGTGCATCTACGTCTGAAAAACGAAAGCTTATGGCTCCGCACGCATTGCACATAGACATTATTCGGGCGGCTCGTGAGCGAGGGTGCAGTGAGTACGATTTTTGGGGAGTGGCGCCTCCTGATGCTGGACCAGAGCACCCATGGGCGGGCGTTTCTCGATTTAAACGCGGGTTTGGTGGTCGTGACGTTTCCTATCTTCCGGCGTATGATGTGCCATTGCGGCCATTGCTTACACAACTTGTTCATCTTCTTGGTAAATAGCATATGAAGACATCTTCTTCTTGGTGGCTAACAAGTCTTGCGGTTATTGCGTTGCTCGTGTTTATGGGTGCTGGATGTTCGTTTGGGCGTTCTGCTGATGATTCAGATGCCTCTCCTGATGCACTGTCAGAAACGACTGATTCTGGACTGCCTGAAGCCGAGATTGTTTCTGAGCCGTCTGAACAGGTTCCGGGTAAACCTGCCGCGCCAGAGAAAACAAAACCCACTTCTTCAGCGGGCATTGCCGAGTTGTCACAAACGCAACACGTTCTGTTGACGACGGAGAATGCAGAAACAGCCTCTTTACACTTGCAGCGTCCTGGCGCAGATGCGGATACGCGCGACACGGTTGCAGAAGATGCGTTATTTGTTCCGCAGACCGTTGTATCTGAAGATGGGTCAACTCTTTCTTATATTGCATTGCGAAAGACGCGCCAAGATGTTGGACTTGTTGATCTCGACAGTCTTGAGGCTGCGTTAGTTGAGGATGCTATCTACACGGGGGATGACAGTGCTGTGGCGTGGAACCCCGCTTCTACACGGTTTGTTGCTTCACGAACACACGGCCTCACTCCGAGTCGTTCGCTTCTTCTGTTCCACTTTGATGGAACGGGCGAGCAGCTTCTTACACCACGCTCTGAGGGAGATGCCGATGTTGAGCCTGCCTTTTCTCCAGATGGAGCGGCGATTGCGTATCGTCGCGTTGATGCAGATCTCGCTGGTTTAGAGGAAAGTACCGCCATCAAAGAAGGGGAGTTGCATGTGTATGATCTCGCGTCTGGAAAAGACACGCTTTTGCTCGAGCATGTTCATGCGTTTGAATGGATTGATGCAGAGACGCTTTTGGTTTGGCGCACCCCAGATCCACGTACTGCAAACGAGCCGCTTCAGACCGTTTCGTTGTTGGGTGGCGAGCCAGTATCGTTTGTGACGACCGCTTCGGCGTTTGCTGTTACTCCAGATCGGAAGCGTGTGGCCTATGCGACTGGGGTAGTTCGTGAGGGGTTTGATGTGTCTCTGTATGATTTGAACAAAGAGGAAGTGCTTACAACAGCTTCGTCCTTTAGTGATGGAGAGACTCTTCCAAAGCGTCCGACGCATCTTTCGTTTTCGGAAGATGGTGAGCGCTTGAGCCTGTTGTTTACGACTGGTGCGACCACAGGAAGTGCGCCTCGTCCGGGAGATGTTGCTGTGATTGATTTCGGGAAAGAATTCGTTCGAACGCTTGTTGAAGATGCATTTTCGCCGCGTATTTCTCCGGATGGAGAGTTGGTTGCCTATGAAACGCTCGAGAAAAGTGAACAGGCAATCAAGGATGGGTTGCCAGCTGGTTACGCTACTGTGTGGACGGTGTCGGTTTCTGGAGAGGAGGAGGCAGTCCGTATGACAACAGAAGAAGATCGAACGAGTCATCAGGAAGGTTGGGTTGTTCGGTAAGTATGTCTGAGGTGCTGTTACGTCAAGAAGATCGCGAGAAGTTTATTGCACTGTTTCTCGAAGAGAATGCGGTTCATAACCTGTCTGCAGCTCGTACGTCTGAAGCTGTGGGAGCGCTTGTAGAAGATAGTCTTGCTGTAGCGGGTCTTTTGGAACTGCGTGAAGGTCAGTCGTTGTTAGATGTGGGAACGGGTGGTGGGTTTCCAGGACTTGTGTTGGCACAGGCGATACCGGGATTGTCGGTGACATTGTTGGATGCTGTGCAAAAGAAATGTTCGGCGGTTGGGCGACTGGCCACTGCATTGAATAGGACAAATGTTCAGGTGTGTTGTGGTCGTGCTGAGACGTTGGCACATCAGGAAGATCTACGTGAGCAATTTGATGTTGTTGTCGCAAAAGCTGTTGCTGCGTTGCCAACGTTGCTGGAATTGACCGTGCCATTTCTGGCTCGAGAGGGTGTGCTTGTTGCCTATAAAGGTCCTCGGTATGAAGAGGAGCTTTTGCAATCACGAACGGCTCAATCTGAACTTGGTGTAGAACTTACTGAGGTGCATGCGTATACGTTAGGGCAAGAAACAGAACCTCGTTCTCTGCTGTTCTTTCGAAGAACAGGATCTCTTTCTGATCGCTATCCTCGTCGTGATGGCCTTCCAAAAAAATCGCCGCTGTTGTGATACGCTTTGTATTGTAATGATGTTCTATGGGCTCTAAGAAGATGATGATTGCATTGGTCTCGCTCCTTGTTCTTGTTGTGGGAGCATTTCTGTTATTTTTTCTTCTCGATGATGAGCAGTCTTCTGATGTGGACGAACAAGATTCTGCGTCTACTGCGTTGTTGCCTCCTCCATCTGAACCTCGTGATCTCGACGCTCCATCGCTTGAAGTGCGCTCCGATGAAGAGGAGTTAGAAGATCAGTTGGATGCTGCAGTTGAACAAGCACTTCAAGAGGCAGAAGAAGAGTCGTCTGGAGATGCTGAAGCTGCTTCGGGTGATGGCACCACGAGTGATGTTACAGCTGCCTCTCGAGAGGGATGGACGGAATACAACAATACCTTGTACGACTACGCATTTGATGTGCCTTCTGAGTGGAATCGTGGTCCCGAGACAACACCTACGGCCTGGGTTGCGACCTATACGACGTATCGTTCTGATGCGACTTCAAATGTGAACGAGTTGCCGGGAACAAAATTAGAAGTTGTCGTTCAGGAAAATACGGAAGGACTCTCGCTCGATGAGCTTGCGGCGGATACAAAGCTGTTGGCAACCGCGGTGCATAGTGAAACAACTATGACGTTGGGTGAGTACGAGGCGCGGCGTATTGAGGCTGATCTTCCGTCTGGCCGTTCCGTGTTGGTAGTGGCTGTTCGGGATCTTGATGTGTTTACGCTTACCTTTACGGGGCGTGATACTCAGGCAGACGCGGCCGAAGTGAACGGTGTTCTAGAAAGCTTTGTTCTGTAAATATGGAGACTTCTTCTGCAGGTTCTGATCCCACTTCGAATCCTGCTTCTCGTGATGGTGTACAGGATCGGCGACGGTTACTACGTCGGCCTAGTACCGTGAACAATAAACTCGTTCGTGCGTTCTTTCTTGTTGTGTTGATTGGAACGGGATGGTTGTTTGTAAAGCTGTTCTTGCCATATTTGACCGCGATTATTTTGGCAGTGGTGTTGGCGTCGGTCTTCCGTCCGCTCTATAGCTGGCTGCAGGCTCGCTTTCGTGGGAGCAAGACCGTTGCTGCTGCAGTGACCTCTTTTCTTGTGGTGCTTATTGTAGTTCTGCCACTTGTTGGGTTCTTGGGGCTATTGGCAAAAGAGGCGGCTGATTTCGCTGGTACGTTAAGCGAGACAGTTTCTGTTGATGATGTGAATGAGATTATTGCAGGCGAGGGGATTGCAGGTGATTTTTATGGATGGCTTGCAGAGAACTACGGAGTGGAAGTAGATCCTGTACAGGTGCGTGAGTCGTTCTTAACGGCTGCAAAGAATGCGGGCACCACGATTGCGAGTTCTGGTAGTGCGATTGCGAGCGGTATTTTTGGTGCGATCGTTCAATTCTTGTTGATGATCTTTACCTTGTATTACTTGTTGCGAGATGGTGATGCGCTTGTGGTGTATTTGATGGACTTGTCTCCATTGCCAGATGCGCAGGAAAAACAGGTGATGCGTCGATTTCGCGATGTGGGAGGCGCCGTGTTTTACGGAAACATTGTGTCTTCCGTGTTACAAGGAATCTTCGGCGGACTTGGTTTCCTGATATTCGGTTTGCCTGGCGCGTTCTTGTGGGGTTCTGTGATGGGGATTTTGGCACTGATTCCACTTTTGGGGACGCTCATCGTCTATATTCCAGCTACGATCATTTTGATGGTGCAAGGTAGGTGGGGCATTGCGATTGGATTCCTTGTGTTCAATATTGTGGCGAGCAATGTGCTTGATAACTGGTTAAAGCCGAAGTTGATCGAAAAACGCTTACGCGCGCATCCGCTTTTGGTGTTTTTCTCGATTATTGGTGGGCTTTCGGCGTTTGGGATGCTCGGATTGTTGTATGGGCCGATCATCATGACCATTTTCTTAGCGTTGATCGAAATCTATAAACGAGATTTTCGTGATCCTCAACTTTCTTCTGCAGCAGAAGTATCTTTTGTAGAGGGTACGTCAGACGATAGATACCTTGGATGAACACACCTTTCTTTTCAGCTATTGCATTGCTTGTAGGAACTGTGGTGGGAGCGGGTATCTTTGCGTTGCCTGGAGGATTTTCTCGAGCTGGTGTTGTAGTTGGGCTTCTGCTTACCGCTGTCGTTGCCTGGTTTTCCTATCTGTTGCACTCGGCTTACGGTGAGGTGGTGTTGCGAACACGTCGTGTAAAGCAACTTCCGGGTCTGGCGGAGAAATATCTTGGGAAAGCTGGGCGTTGGGTTGCGCTTTGTACAGCGTTGTTTGGTGGATATGGAGCGATGCTCGCGTACCTGATTGGTATTGGTACGTTTTTAGAACTGCTGTTTGGTAATTTGTTTGGCGGTACGGCATTCGGCTATGGAACGCTCTTCTTCTTGATTGCTTCTGTTGCTGTGTTGTTTGGACTTCATGTTGTAACAGTGGCACAGCGCTACATGTTTGTGTTGTTGCTCGTTGTGCTGGTGTTGTTTTTGCTGTTTGGACTGCCATCGTTCGAGTTGCCAACACTACTTTCTGTTGAACCAACATTTGGAGGGGTGATGGCACTGTATGGCATGTTGTTGTTTGCGTTTGTTGGCACAAGTGCATTGGTTGATATGGAGCGTGTATTGGCGCGGGACAAGGGACGCATGCGACCGGCGATTTTGGTGGCGTTTATTGTGATCTCGTTTGTATATATTGCCTTTTCGCTGTTGGTGGTAGGTGTGTCAGGTGGTGCGACAAGTCCTCAGGCTATTGAGGGACTTGTTCCATTTTTGGGGTCGGGGATTTTGGCTATCGGTGCAGTGTTTGGCACTCTGGCGATGGCGAGCTCCTTTTTGATTAGTGGTCTCGTCATTCGTGAAATCTTTGAGTTCGATTTTAAAATGCCCAAGGTTGGTGCATGGGCTCTTGCTGTGGCGCCGCCATTTCTTATCTTCTTGCTCGGTGTAACAGATTTCTCACTTGTGGTTGAGGTTGTAGGTTCGATTGTCGTTGGTCTGACGATCATCTTGATCTTGGCGATGCATGCGAAGTCAAAAGAAAAGGGCGATGAAACACCCGCGTACTCACTTACACTTCCTGCTTGGCTTCGATGGATGATGTATGGCGTGTTTGGGGCCGGTATTGTGTATCAGATTGTTTCCCTCCTTATTCCGTCTTTGGCTTAGTTCTATGAAGCGTCTTCTTCGTCGTCTCATTCCGCGTGGATTTATCTCTTTGTATCACTGGGCGTGGGCTGTTGGCTCTGCTCTGTGGTATCGACATCCTTCAAATGAGATGGTGGTGATTGGTATTACTGGTACCAAGGGGAAGTCGACAACGGCGAACTTGGTGTATCAGATCTTGCAACGTTCTGGGGCGAAGACGGGACTTCTTTCTTCAGTGGCCTATCGTATTGGTGATACCGAGTTAGATTCTGTAAACAAGATGACGACGCCTGGTCGTGGACTTGTTCAAAAACTCATGCGTCAGATGGTGCGTGAAGGGTGTACACATGTTGTCCTTGAAATGTCGTCGGAGGGAATTGCTCAATTTCGACATCTTGGAATCGCGTTTGATGTCGTGGCGCTCGTGAATTTGATGCCGGAACATATTGAATCGCATGGTTCGTATGAAGCATATCGAGCTGCGAAAGCTCGCTTATTCGAAGTTACCGCTGCATTGCCGGCGAAGAAATTGCACGGTTCTTCAGTAGTTGTTCCGCGTGTGCGGGTCGTGCCAGAAGTGCTCGAGCATCCTGAGGATCTTGAAGTGTTTCTTACGCCATCGTTTCCAGAGACGATTACGGTTGGAATGGAGGGGGGCGCAACGGTACGGGCAGAGAATGTGCAAACGACACCAACACGCTCTTCGTTTCGTCTTGTGGTGGAAGACGAGTCATGTGATGTGAGGCTTGAAACGCCTGGAATGTTTTATGTGTCGAACGCGCTTGTGGCTGCTGGTATTTCCGTTGGGCTGGGCAGTTCTCCGCAGGTTATTGCGCAAGCACTCAATGCGTTCCGTGGGTTGCCGGGTCGGATGGAGCGTGTTGTTCTGGATCCGTTTTTGGTAATCGTAGATTATGCGCATGAGCCTGTGTCGTATCGTGGTGCGCTAACAGCTGCACGAATGATGAGCGGATCTGCTGGGCGGGTGCTCGCAGTCATTGGTGCCACAGGTGGTGGGCGAGATGTGGCTCGTCGTCCTGAGTTTGGAAAGATTGCAGCTGAGTTGGTTGATGTTGTTGTCGTGACCAATGAAGATCCTTACGATGAAGATCCGCAGGCGATTATTGATCAGATTTTTTCTGGAGTGGAGCAGTCAGGAACCATGAAAGAAGGAGTTGATGCGTTTCGTATTTCGGAGCGCCGTGACGCAATTCAAAAAGTGCTTGAGCTTGCTACACCAGGTGATGTTGTCATTTTGTTGGGAAAAGGAAGTGAGACGGTGATGGCAGTTGCGGACGGTCGTCATATACCGTGGAGCGATAAAGAGACGGTTTTGGAGCTTTTGGGAAGTTCATAAAACGGCGACGCCACTGCGTCGCCGTTTATGTGTTGTGTCAATGTGACTACATCACAAAGATCCACCAGGTGAATGTTGCTGTGATGATTCCAATAGCAGAGCCAACGATGACTTCTGGCACCGTGTGCCCTACACGATGTCCAATCTGATAACGTTTTCCGTCCTTGATTTTCGGATGTTGCTTCTTTACGGCTTTTGCCAACTTGGAAAGTGTGACGCCATGCTCTTCTAGAATCATACGGAATCCGAGTGCGTCACGGATCATGATTGCCGCCATAATGGCGGAAATGCCGAAAGCTGTAGAGTCAAATCCCTCTGCAATGGCCACACTGGTGAGGAGTCCGAACAAAAAGGCAGAGTGTGCCGAGGGCATGCCGCCGTACGAATCGAGTAGTTCTGGCTCGAATTTCGATTTGCGCATCTTTAACAGGATCTTAATTGCTTGCGCAATGATCCCGGATGCAAATGAGGAGATGAGGACGAAAGGGAAGATCATGGTTCGTATCTGGTACACTTCATAAGTCTGAGGCACTGTATCGGGTTCGGAGTGTCTTCACAAGAAGTCTATGTATCTATTACTCGGAAGTCCTTCGTCTGAACATGTTGCGGCGTTGTTCTCATCTGAACATGGGCTTGTTTCGCATCTGTCTTGGAATGTCCCAAAAGGTGCTCAGACGGACTTAGTAGAACGCGTTGGTGTGTTGTTGGATACTGAGCGTGTTGATGCCGCTGAACTGCAAGGTCTTGTTGTTTTGACCGGGCCGGGATCGTTTTCTTTTTCTCGTACGGGCGTGGTCGCTGCAAACACGTTTCGTTTTGCTCAGGGTGTGTCAGCTGTGGGCCTCGATTGTTTACAGTGGGGTGTTCTACTTGCGCGCGTAAGGGGAGTTGCTGCTTCTGCTCGTGTGGTATCTGCACTCTCCACAATGCATGATTCTTGGTTCATTGGAGAGGGGGTTGTGGGCTCAGTGGGTCTTCCAGAGCTTGTATATGAACGCGTTTCTGCATCTGAGCTCGAAAAGCGTGCTTCTGGCGCTGTCTTGGTGGCGGATCATCACCAGAGTGCATCGTACACGTTTTCTGCTACGAGCATGGAAGAACTTGAGCTGCTCATCCCTCAATTGATCCAGTTGCCATTTTCGAATGAGGATATTGAGCCTCGTTACATTGTAGACCCAAATATTGGCTCTCTTCAGCCAAAAGGTTGACTTATTGTATTTCTCTGTTATAATTAAACAACTGAATTCATTCTTCCATCATGTCCCACAAAGACATTGGCAATTTTCAGAAAAGTTTGAAGCGAAAGCGTCGTGATGACCGAACGGCTTCGACCTCCACGTATCAGAAAGTGGGTGGTCAAATTGAGATGGATACTCGAACACAGAGAAAACTCAAACAGGAACTTACATCGCGAGGCGGTAAGGTACATGCGGAGTCTGGGGGTCTTTCACAGGGGGCGAAGTATCGTTTGAAGCGCTCTGCTCGTAAGAGTCTTGCGAAGATGGAAGATACAAAGAATCTATCTCCTGCGGAGCGGCGCAAGCTCGTGGCAAAGTACATGAAAGATGTCGACGCGCTTTGGGGAGAAGGAGGAAGGTTTACGGATGCACGTGTTGCAGATGCATCGGTTGGAAAAGGGTCTGCACGTTCTCGAAAAAGCAAAATTGGTCCTAAAACTGGTTTGTTTTCGGCGCTTGCTGGTGCGGGTGTGCATGATACACAGTCGAATATTGAGAAGTCTCAGAATAAGACGATTGCAGCTGGTACAAAGGCGGCACGATCAATGCAGACGGGAACAGATCGCGATGGGAACCGTATTTCGTACGGTGCCGATCGCGGCATGGGCTCAGGTTCATCTCGCCGTGGCGGCGGAATGAGTGGAGGGTCTGGTCTGCGATCTTCCTCTTCGCGCCCTCGTTTTTAAGGGGTTCGTCGAACATATCGTTTTCAGTGCTATAGTTGTCTAGATTTAATCACTTACGTATGGATGGAGATCCAATGCCAGGCAATCGACCAGAAATTGAATCAGGTGCTGACTACGAAGCGTTCAAGGGAGTTGAGGCACAAATGGAGAATGTAGCGGGTGTTGAGCCGTACAATTTTGAGACCGATCCGAATTTGGATGACGAAACGCGCGCCCTGCTTCGGGGTGTGGAACAAGAAGCGGCGGCGTATGTAGAGAGTCTCACCCTCGATGGCATGTTTTCTGAAGACTTTGTGCTTCATGATGGTGATGTACAGGACGAACATATTCCGTTCAAAATGGAAATTGAGCGATTGAACGCTGAACTTGCTGCATCTGTTCGAACTGCTGTCGAGGCTGATCTTGCCGCCTTTCCAGGTGAAACGCTTCCCGGGGGCATGACGCCGGATCAGTTGAACGAAACTGTCATTCTTGAAGTTGCACGTTTGGCTCGGGACGCTGAGGAGCTTCCTGTGACACGTGTTATGGATACACGTGATGTTACCCAGCAAGTTGATATGGGTGGGCAGATGTTTGATCGATCTTCTGAGACACGTATTGCGCGTCCTGCTGCGGAGCAAGCAGGAGGAGAGCCTGAAACAGTTGTGGCAAATCTTATTGAGACGTCGGAAATCGCGTTGGAGGATATTGGGTTCGAAGATCTGAATGACGAGGATGTTATTGAAATCTCCGAAGCGGAGGCAGCGGCTATTGAATTTGATGCGGCGGATGGTGAAAAGCCTGCTACGGCTGAAGCGCGTGAGCAGGCGTTGCACGAAGCTCAACAGCTGATAAGCACGCTTTCAGATGCAGAAATTGAAGCTCGATGGCAAGAGGCATTCGAGCGTTACACAACCGGCCAGGCATCTCCGGAAGATGACGCCGTGAAGATTGCACGTGTTCATCGTATTGCAGAAGGAGTGTTTGCTCCGGATCAGTCTGAGGTGGCAGGAATTCGTGCTGAAATGGTAAAGGTAGCCACGCTTCTCAAAAGTGAACCAGTGCCAGAACCGAAGGGAGTGCAAGAACTTGCTTTGGAGCGTCTTGCGGAGTCGGAGGGGGAATTGGAGGCATCTGTATATGAGTTTTTAGGAAAGGTTTCGCGTCGTGAGGCGACACAACAAGATTTCAATGAAATGGAGGCGCGTTTTGATGGTCTGGAGAACGCGTTCCATTCGAATCTTGCGGAGCTGGATGATAATGCGTCTGATGCAGAACAGAGAAATGCATTGTTGCGAGCTGTGGGCGAGTACGTGTCTCCAGCGTTCCGTGAGGCGCTTGTAAAGCGACACGAGTTTGTGACGCCTGAAGGCGAGCGTCGTCAATTCCCACTGTTGGTAGAGAGGGATATGCGTCGTCTTGGTCAGCAACTTGCGGAAGCTCGATCCGTCCTTCTTGAAGATATGAGTGCCGAGTTGGAAGGAGAAGTTGATCTTGATGGAGAACCACTCGAGCGCGGGGAGTTGATGGCATACGCTCTTGATCGTGCAGGCCGGGGGTTGCGCCGTGGTGTGGACTTGGCAAAGGGCGTTGTTTCACGTCGGTGGGAAGATCGTGCGAACAATCGTGCCTGGAAGTACTTGTCGCCTAAGCTTCAGCGTCTTGCAAAGGGATATTCAGAGGCCGTTGTATTCGCGGGTACAACTTGGGAAAGCATGCGAAAGGCGTACTATGAGGGACGTTATGGAGCCGATGCTCCACGCGTCTTGGCTGATACAGGGGCAGCGGAGGATGTGACGGTCGTTGATGGTCGCGTTTCTCCGCCACCACTGCCTGCAGAGGTCGATGCTGAGTTTAAGGCGAAGCAGCGTGCTGAGCGTCGTGCGGCATTCCGTCAACGACGTGCTGAACATGTTCGTGAGCGCGTTGAGCGTCGAAATGAGAAGAAGCGCGGGGTGGCGGAAGCACTTGGTGCTTTCCGTGAGTTCCGCGGTGAAATTGGGGTCTAGGTCTCTCTGTTTCTTAGCTTTATAGTGGTATGGCATCTACACAAAAACTCGAAGACATTCTCTCTTCGCTTGCGTTACAACCAGGCGTGAAGGAAGAACTGCTCGATCTTGTTGGGAATGACTCCAGAACATCGGAAGAGACGGCTCGCTTAAAGGAGTTGTTTGATGCGCTTGAGAATGAACTTGAAGCGGAATTTGGCGCACTTGCTCTTCGAGACGCGTTTGAGCAGAAAGTCGATGAGCGTTTTGAAGAGGTGAATGCACAGTTTGAACGGGACGTGGCTGTTGCGACAAAATTGTCTGATGCGGAAGCATTGTTTGAACAGAAACAGCAGCAGCAAGACGATGTGGATGAAGCACGAAAAGAGCTAGAAAACCTTTAGTTTTAGGGATTTTCTGGTTGTGTGGTCAAACGACTGCACTTCTTGACATATTTGTGGTAAAGAGTACACTCTCCGCATGATCTTCATCTTCGGATCGGGATTTTAATTCTGAACTGAGCACGGAGTGCCCTTTTGGGCGCTATCTTTCTGTATGTAAGGACAACGTCCCTGTTGTCGTGAGGATGCTACGGTGCCCCCTCATTGTCTCGTGCCGACTTATCCCTCTGAAGTGCGCGTTTCGCGCCTTGTCTTAGCGAAACTTTTTCTTTCTTTTTTTCGTTTCCACTGCCTATGGCAACGACTCCTACCCGCTCCCAACTGTCTGACCGTGTGTTCTTCTCCGAACCACGGGATGCTATGGAACTTCCTGATTTGGTTCGTGTTCAGCTCGAGTCGTACGAATGGTTCTTTGAACAAGGACTCAAAGAACTCATGGAGGAAATTTCTCCTATTGAGGACTGGACTGGAAAGAGCTATGAGCTCACACTCGATACCTACGAGCTTGATCCTCCAAAGGTTGATGAGGTAATGGCGCGTTCTCGTAACTCAACATTTGAAGCTGCGTTGCGCGTAAAAGTTCGTTTGACGAACAAAATTACGGGTGAAATTAAGGAGCAGGAAGTCTACTTGGGAGAATTCCCAGTCATGACGGATCGTGGAACGTTCATCATTAACGGTGTTGAGCGTGTTGTTGTTTCCCAGTTGATTCGCTCACCTGGTGCGTTTTTTGTGGCTGAACTCTCGAAGGGGAAGAAGAATTTTGGTGCCAAGATTATTCCAAACCGTGGAGCATGGTTGGAATTCGAAACCGACAACTCTGGAGCTATCTTTGTAAAGGTAGACCGAAAACGAAAGGTGGCTGCAACGTCCTTGTTGCGTGCGTTTGGGTATGGTTCGAACCAGCAGATTATTGAAGCCTTGAAGGATGTCGATACAGATCCGTCCCGAAGCTACGTTGAGGCAACGTTGGCGAAGGACGTGGCTGACTCTGAAGAAGAGGGATTCAAAGAGGTGTATAAGCGTATTCGTCCAGGTGATCTTGCTACCGCTGATAACGCAAAGTCGCTGATTGAATCGATGTTCTACAACTTCGATCGCTATGACTTAGGTCGTGTTGGTCGTTTTAAGGCAAACCAGCGCTTGGGATTGAACATTCCAAACACCAAAGAAGGTCGCGTGTTGCACCCAGAAGACTTGATTGCAACCATTCGAGAAATTATCCGATTGAATGCAACGCAGGGTGAGCCAGATGATATCGACCACCTTGGAAACCGCCGTGTGCGTTCGGTTGGTGAGCTGATTCAGAACAAGATGCGTGTGGGTCTGATGCGTATGGAGCGTATTGTGAAGGACCGTATGTCTACGATGGACATGCACACGCTTACACCTTCAGCGTTGATCAATGCGCGTCCTGTTATTGCGTCGATTCGTGAGTTCTTTATGAGCTCGCAGTTGTCGCAGTTCATGGATCAGACGAACCCACTTTCAGAATTGGCACACAAGCGACGCTTCTCCGCGATGGGTCCTGGTGGTTTGTCGCGTGAGCGCGCTGGATTCGATGTGCGTGACGTGCACCGAACGCACTATGGACGTATCTGTCCGATTGCAACGCCAGAAGGTCCAAACATTGGTTTGGTGGGTCACTTGGCGAGCTTCTCGCGTATCAACGATCTTGGGTTTATTGAAACGCCTTACCGCAAGGTGATTCGCGAATTCTTGTCAGCCGAATTCGATAAGGCTGTGGGGGAGATCTCTTATAAGAGTGATCAGTCAGATGAAAAGGGAAAGATTGTGATTCCCGCAGAAACGGAAATTACGAAGGCGCATGTAGAAGCCGCTAAGAAGGCGGGCCTTGATCGTATTCGTGTACGTTCTCGTGTATCTGATGATGTTGTGTATTTGGATGCGTTTGCAGAAGAGCTTTCGGTGACGACACCTGCAACAACCCCAACAGATGAAAAGGGCTACTTTACTGAGAAGCGTGCAGAATGTCGTATTCATGGTGAGCCGCAGATTGCTGCAACTGGAGAGATTGAGTACATGGACGTGTCTCCACGCCAGGTTGTTTCTATTACAACCTCGCTGATTCCATTTTTGGAACATGATGACGCGAACCGTGCGTTGATGGGAACGAACATGCAACGACAGGCTGTACCATGTATTCGTCCTGATTCTCCTATGGTGGGAACGGGTGTCGAGGGACGTGTGGCTCGTGACTCGTTTGCTGTGATTGTGGCTGAAAAGCCGGGAACAGTGACAAAAGTAAATGGTGGTGAAGTTGTCGTGAAGGAAAAGGGGGGCGAAGAGCGATCCTACTTCTTAAAGACGTTTGAGCGCTCGAACACCTCTACTTCAATCAACCAGATTCCTGTTGTAGATGTTGGTGATGAGTTAAAAGAAGGTCAGTTGATTGCTGATGGTGCTGCGACTCAAGGTGGTGAGCTTGCGATTGGTCAGAACATGTTGGTGGCCTTCCTTTCGTTGGATGGTGGAACATTTGAAGACTCGATTCTGATTTCTGACCGTGTGGTACAGGGTGACTACTATACTTCTGTACACATTGAAGAATTTACGATCGATGTGCGTGACACCAAGCTTGGTCCTGAGGTGCTCACTCGCGATATTCCAAACGTTGGTGAAGAGAAACTGAAGGACTTGGATGAAGAAGGAATTATCCGTATTGGTGCTGAAGTTGGCTCCGGAGACATCCTTGTTGGAAAGATTACGCCAAAGGGTGAAACAGAGTTGACGGCTGAAGAACGATTGCTTCGTGCCATCTTTGGTGAGAAGGCAAAGGATGTGAAGGATTCTTCCCTCTACCTCCGACATGGTGAACACGGAAAGGTTGTGGACGTGAAGATCTTCACCCGAGAACAAGGTGACAAGCTTTCGATGGGAGTAATCAAGACGGTTCAGATCTCTGTTGCTCAGATGCGTAAGATTCAGGTGGGTGACAAGATGGCTGGACGCCATGGAAACAAGGGTGTGGTTTCACGTGTTGTTTCGGTGGAAGACATGCCACATCTCGAAGATGGAACACCAGTCGACATTTTGTTGAACCCGCTTGGTATTGCGTCCCGTATGAACATCGGGCAGATCTTGGAGATTCACCTTGGTCTTGCAGCGA
>JAGQLO010000044.1 GCA_020429185.1 Candidatus Doudnabacteria bacterium | reverse complement strand
ACCTCGTTGCGTCCACCTTCACGGACCTTATCTGCCTTCTTCAGCAGATAGCCGTCGATGAACGGACCTTTCCAAACTGCACGGGTCACTTCAGGTACCTCTTATTAGCTCTTGCGCGCGTGACGCGAGCGCATGATGAACTTATCGGTCGCCTTGTTGGACCGCGTACGCTTGCCCTTGGTCGGCTTGCCCCACGGTGTAACAGGATGGCGACCGCCCGAAGTGCGACCCTCACCACCACCATGCGGGTGATCGACAGGGTTCATGGTCACGCCGCGATTGTGCGGACGCTTGCCAAGCCAGACCTTGCGACCTGCCTTGCCCAAATTGGTATTGCCATGGTCCGGGTTCGAAACGGCACCGACCGTTGCGAAGCACGAACCCGAAACGATGCGCTGTTCGCCCGAATTCAAACGCAGGATCGCCATGCCCTGATCGCGACCGACCAACTGAACATAGGTTCCGGCCGAACGTGCGACCTGCCCGCCCTTGCCTGGCTTGAGCTCGACATTATGAACGATCGTC
>JAGQLO010000043.1 GCA_020429185.1 Candidatus Doudnabacteria bacterium | reverse complement strand
GGCGGCACCAGCCCTCGCCGCACTGCGGCCGCACTCGCTCGTCCACGTCGGCGTCGCAGTCGTCGTCGAAGCCGTTGCAGACCTCCTCGGCCCCCGGGTTGATCGTGGGGTCCTCGGGGCGGCAGTCGCCGGGCTCGGCCGCCCAGCCCTCGGTGGGCACGCAGCCCATCATCATCTCGCCGCTCGCGTACTCGTCGGCGCCGTAGTAGCCGTCGCCGTCCGCGTCGGGGTAGAGGTCCACCGGCAGCGCGTCCTCGTCGATCTGCTCGTCGCAGTCGTCGTCGATCTGGTTGCAGTACTCGGGCGCGCCCGGGTAGGTCTCGGCGCGGTTGTCGTCGCAATCGTCGGGCAGCGCCGCGTAGCCGGTGGGGGGCGCCCCCATGCAGTGGGTCAGCGGCTGGGCGGTGCGGCCGTAGCCGTCGCCGTCGAAGTCCCGGTAGAAGGTCTGCGGGGAGCAGCCGAACACGAAGTCGAAGGCCGCGTCGTCGGATGCGTCGCCCGAGGAGCTGTTGTTGCCGTTGGCGGCCACCGCCCACACCTCGAAGCGCACCGCG
>JAGQLO010000042.1 GCA_020429185.1 Candidatus Doudnabacteria bacterium | reverse complement strand
CTCTCTACAGGTTCGTATGCGGATCCAGATCTTCAGCACCTTGTTACGCAACTGAAGTTTTCTGGCTATCGCGAATGCGCACGTCTACTCGGTATTCGTATGGCCACGCAGTTGCGTCACCAATTGCGCCTTTATGACCTACAACACACCATTCTCGTGCCGTTGCCACTTTCTCGGTGGAGACTCAATCAGCGTGGTTTTAATCAATCTGCCCTTCTTGCACACACGATTGGTCAAGAATTAGGACTCCAAGTTGAAGAACATGCTCTCACTCGATCGCATCGTCGAGCTCAGTCCGACCTCGCACACCGTTATCGTGCCAAAAACAGTCAGAATGTGTTTTCGCTCCGATCTGCCGACGGTTTCGCCGGCAAAACGCTGATCCTTGTTGATGACGTTGTCACCACAGGCTCGACCCTTCGCTCCTGCGCAGAAGCCATTCTCGCTTCTGTGAAGCCTGCTCGGTTATTCGCCGTTGTGGCAGCGCATGGGTAAGGTTTGCAAAAGAAAGAGGCCGCCCGTGTTTGCAAGGCGGCCAGTGGACCGATGTACCGCGGTCCGACGGTTGCGACAGAAGTGTC
>JAGQLO010000041.1 GCA_020429185.1 Candidatus Doudnabacteria bacterium | reverse complement strand
CGACGTCACGCAAAGCACGGAGATGCTTGGCAAAACCGCCGGCAAAGACGAGGCCGTCCACAAGGCGACCTATCCGTCGGTGATCGGCCTCGGAAAGTCGCGCAAGGAAGCGGCGAAATTGACGAAGGCGGCGATGGATTCCTTGCAACCGCTCGGTCGCAAGGGCGCGCGCCTCCAACAGATCGCCGCCTATCTCTTGGAGCGTGAGTATTGACGCCGCTGAATCGTTCGCGGCGTTGACCCCTCACGGGACTGCCGCGAACATGCCCGCGATGAGTGAACCCATTCTCGGAATCGACCTCGGAACGACCAACTCGGCCGTCGGCATCGTCGACTCCGGATTTCCGATTTTGCTAGCCAACGAAGACGGACGCCGCATCACACCCAGCGCGGTATGGATCGGGAAAAGCGGCGAGGTGGAAGTAGGGTCGAAAGCCTTGCGCCGCCGCGCGGTGGAGCCGGAACGCGTGGTCACCAGCATCAAGCGCCTGATGGGCCGCCGCGCCAGCGAGGTGGGAGGGAATTTCCCCCTAACGGTTTCCACCGGAGACGACGGGCTGCCGCTTGTACTTGGAAGATCACCCGAAGAGATCAGTGCGGAAATTCTCAAGGAGATGAAACGCATCGCCGA
>JAGQLO010000040.1 GCA_020429185.1 Candidatus Doudnabacteria bacterium | reverse complement strand
ACGATCAAACAGAAACGGCAGACACAACAATGGAACAAGGAAGCGACGACAAGATGTCAGACGACAAGATGGAATCAAATGAAGATGACTCCCATTCGTCAGACGACGCGATGGAGAAAGATGGTGACGCCATGATGGAACAAGACAGTGACGCCATGATGGAAAAGGATGGAGAGGCGATGGAGGCAGATGCTACGGACGGAGAAGCGATGGAAGCAGACGACGACAAGATGATGGCAAAGCGTGAGGGGGCGTACATTGACTACGACGAAGCACGTCTGTCAGACGCAAACGATGGTAAGGTCGTACTCTTCTTCCATGCAGCATGGTGTCCAACCTGCATTGCGGCAAACGCAGACATTACGGCGAACAAGGCTGACATTCCAGAAGGAATGACGATCATGAAGGTCGACTACGACACAGCTTCTGCGCTGAAGGACAAGTATGGGGTCACCTATCAGCACACGTTTGTGCAGGTTGACGCAGAAGGAAACCAGCTCAAGAAGTGGAACGGTGGAGAGTTAGACACTATTGTCGACCGCGCTATCTAACGCAGAGCAAACCACAGACAAACGTTATCGTGACACTATGCTCCTTCTTCTCTTCTTCGGGTTCCTAGCAGGAATCGCAACCA
>JAGQLO010000003.1:33641-51653 GCA_020429185.1 Candidatus Doudnabacteria bacterium | reverse complement strand
TCTCCAGATAAACGACGATAATCGTGTGGGAGCTGAAATCTACCCACGAAACTACATTTGTGCAGCTCCGGGCGTGGGAAATGAGAGTGGAAAGAAAGTGTCTCCATTTGCGTACAACCAGGTTGATCGTGAGGGAACTCCTGGACAACGTGCAGATCGCCTTCTTGGAGCGTCGTGTGATGTCACGGCCGATTGTGCAGACTTTGGTCAGGATGTATTCCACTGTGACGGGCCAAACAATGCGTTCTCTGATTACGAAGAAACACAGCGCATCAACACAGTGTGTGACACGGGAGCAGGCAAGGCACATGTCGACGAAGATGGCGTGCAGTGGGATGGTGTTTGTGCGATCGAGCAGGGAGATCTCTGTAAGATGACAGGACTCAACTGTGGCGAGCGAAGCTTCGCAACACGTTCATATGAGAACAGCTGCGTTTCGGGAACCGTTTGTACGCAGTCGCAAGCTCAAACACAGCGGGATCCGGCTTTGTTCACCTGTCAGTAATGCCTATGAAGCGAATATTCCTCATTGCCGGAATCGTACTCGCCGTCTTACTCATTGGCTTCTTCGCGTACTACTATTTCGTATACCGCCCAGCAGTACCTGAGAATGTCGTTGATATCCCATTGCCCCCTGGGCAAGAGGTGACATTGACGCCCGAAGAAGTCCAACAGGGTAAAACGTTAGAAGAAAAGCATGAAGAGCTGCGACGCGAGCTTGGAATTACGGCGCAAGATGACGTCGTGACGGTGGCCAAAGTGCTCGATCGTCCTGTGCTTGCACCAACGCTTTCTGCAGATGGTTTGGCACTCTATTTCTTTGACCCAAAATCAGGGCAGTTCCGAACAACCGACACAGTGGGAGCAAACGAAAGCTCGCTTGTTGGGGGAACATTTGAAAACGTGTCACGGATCAAATGGGCACCAACAAAAGACGCAGTTGCAATCTCATTCACAGAAGGATCAGTAACAAAGAACGTGATCCTAACGTTGGAAGACCAGACGCTTGTAGAATTGGATCCACGTATTCAGTATCCTGTGTTTTCTCCTGATGGATTGCGCATTGTGTACCTGTTTTCCGACCCAGAGTCTGGGCAGTTCAAACTCTCGACTGCACTCCGAGATGGAACGAACGCGCAGGCATTGAAGAGTTATCGTGCCGGAGAGCTACAGCTGCACTGGTTTGCAGAAGAGGGAATTGCCTACGGGGGAGTCTCTTCTGGCTTCAAAGCAGCATCTGTATTCAGTATGGATACACGAGGAGAACGCAATCGAACCCTCCTGGGCGATGCCTACGCAGCAGATATGGTTTTCTCACCAATAGGGAATCGTGTTGTGTTTTCAGAAGCTCCTCGTAAGCCCTACATCACTTCACTGTTGCTCATGGACGCAACAGGGCAGAATGTGGTGCAAACATCTCTGGATACGCTCGCGCGAAAGTGCGCCTGGTCTTCAACAGGATTCACCTTGCTGTGCGGGGTACCTGCATTTCCAGATGAGCAATACACCGTGCCAGAGGACTACGAAGATGAAAAATGGGTTACGCGAGACGACCTCTATCGTGTGAATGCAACAACAGGTGAGGCAACACAGATTGTGAAGCACTCGCAATATACGGAAGGGTATGACATTTCAGATCCATTCCTGTCTCCAGAACAAGATACGTTGTACTTTACTCGCCGCAACGACGGGCGGCTCTATGCCTACTACCTCCCATAAGAAACACCGAACAAGAAAGAAGGTGGTCCTCAGAAGCGTGTATACGCTTTTTGGGGTTGCAGCGTTAACCCTCTCCATCCTCTGGTACGCCCCTTCCTTCGGATACGCCCAGGTCACTCCTAATCAGCCTGTCGACTGTGGAACCACGAACTTCTCAAACTTAGAAGCAGGACAAGGCTTTATTTTCGAGGGAGTCTCCCCTGGCTGTTACTCCGCAGGCTTCTGTGGTCAGTGTGACGTTCTATTGGTCATTAAAAACGTCGTAGAAGCAGGCTTTGGTCTCATTGGAGCCTTTGCCACACTCATGTTGGTGATTGCAGGCTTCCTGTATCTCATCTCCAGAGGAAATGACCGTACCGTCCAACAAGCCAAAGGCATTATTGCTTCTACGATTACGGGACTGGTGATCTCATTCTTAGCCTGGACGATTGTCGGCACCGTTGCCGTATTAGTCTCTGGAGATCCAAACGCCACCATTGCCTCTATCCAATGTTCTGATGTTCCAGCCGTTTCTACTTGTACGCTTGTCAGCAACGTAGGGGACTTACCGCAGGGGGTGTTTGGGGGATCTGGGTTCCAGGGTGGTGGCGTGGGTGCAGGTGGTAGCTATGCGGTGCGTGGCTCTGGAAATGTGACGGGAAGCATTCAGCCGTGTGGAATCGACGAGATTCCTATCTTCCCAAGTGACCAGACGAAACGTATTTGTGCACGCGGACACGGTTCTGAAGCATGTCATACCATGGCCGAGCTGAAGGGATGGGTAAACACAGCTGCAAAGCGAAGTGGTATTGATCCTGTCTACTTAATGGCCATCGCAAACATTGAAAGTGGTCTTGGGGCAAATATTGGACCGAGTGTGACGGGAGCCTACGGAATCTTCCAATTTCAGCCATCAACGGCAGCAGGGGTCTATGAGAAAAGTGCCGCAAGAACCGGCGCACCAAGCAGTTGTCTGAATGAACATTCACGACGCAATGAAGCAGGATACGTCTACAATCCTGCAGCCGCTGATGGATATTGCCGTAATAAGTATGTGGGAAGTCGACAGCACCTCGACTCAACTTGTGGTCGCTCAAATGATTCAAAGCGAACAGTGTTTGAGCAGTTCGCGACATCCTGTAAGGACTGGATCGTGCGAAACCCAGAACATGTAACAGATGCGGCTGCCGTGTTCATTCGCGACATAATGGATCGAAAGACAAATGGAAACTACTTCGAAGCCGCCTGTGTCTATAATGGCGGTGGAACGAAGTGTCCTTCGAGTGGCGGTCCTCGCGACTACGCAGGAAAGGCAGAGCGCGCACATCGACAGCTCTGTGCAGAGTATAAGGGACAGAGTGGCTCGCCAGCAGATTCTGCGTTGGTTGCAGCTTCCTCGTTAAATGAAGTATCGATCGTCCCAGCTGCATTGCCTCTTCGATCTCCAATCAATCTTGCGAACGCGCATTTCTGGGGCGACTCGCTCACGAAGGGATATGGAAGTGTATTGGAAGCCGCAGGACAAGGAACAGAACATGGAATTGTGGGGCAGCAGAGTTACAAGGTTTCACCACGTGTACAAGAACACCTTCAGAGTAGTGCAGCGGGAACAGATTTGATGGTGATTACCTATGGTACAAACGATCTCTTTACGCTGCCGAACAAAGAGCGTGCCGTATTAAACACAGCAAAGAATTTGAAGAAAGACGTGGAGGCCGCACATGCACAGGGAATACCAGTCTTTGCCGGAACATTTCCAGACTGGGGGAAGTGGTACGAAGCACGAGAGGCAGCGAAGAGAGGTGGAGCCGCAGCAAACTATCGGCAGACCGCACAGCAGATTTCTGCAGCGACAGCTTCGTATAACGCTTGGGTGCGCTTGCAGGCAGAACAGGGGAATATTGAAGGGGTTGTCGATTTCCAGGCAGCACTTCCAACTCCGCAAGGAGCAAATGACCCCCACCCGAGCCGTGCGCAATACGCCACGATGGCAGATGTTGTGCGTACTGAAGTCACTCGCTACAACTCGCGCTAGCTATGAAGACACGAAAACTCATTACGATAACGGTGATTGTAGCGGCAGTTCTTGTGTTGATTGCATGGCTTGTAACAACACTCATTCTCAAGCAGCGTGAAGCTGAACAGGACCAAGCCACAAGCATAGACACGACAGCAGACGATACGACAAGCCAAGCGCAGCTTATCCCTGTTGATACCTCTTCAGAGACGTTAACAGTGCTTGTCGAAGACAAGGAAGGACGAACGGAGCTGTTCGACGGCGTTGGTCAGTTGGCATACGACTACACAGACGGGGAAATCCTCTATCATAGTGATATTCGAGGAACCGCGTACCGCTATCTGTCCGGAGACGAGGCACAAGCACTCGCTCCAGATCAGGTAGCTCTGCAGGTAGAGCGTATGGACTGGAGGCGCGGTCAAGACGGTGAACCAGATGTTCTCTTGGAAGAACTTGGCGGTGAGACGCTGATTATTCGTGATGCAGCGGATTTCTATTACGAGGAGCGAGGCGAGCGCTCATTCTTCTACGACGATACGTCGCTGCTTGTTCATGAAGACCGCGGAAATGGGGTGCATGCCTTTACGCAGCAGCAGATGGCGGATCCATTTACGGAAAACTTCGACGTGCGTACTGATCTCGCGGTCATTGAAGATGAGACGATTCAGTCACTCACTGCGTATGCATTTTCAGGTGAGGTGCTGTTTCTTGGAGTTGAAACGAGTGAGGGGCGCTTCCTTGAGCGACTTACCCTTAAGACAGGAGAACGTGAGCGCGTCGTGAATGCTATTGGGCGTGTGTGGCCGTCGCCAAGCCAATCAGGCGTATTGGTAGAGGTAGTGAGCGGAAACATCGAAACGATTCAGTGGGTAACGGATGTAGCGCAACCTCAAACTGTTACGCTTCCTGTGGGCGCGCAGCCAATCTTCAGTTGGGATGTCTCAGAAGAACACCTCTACGTACTCACCGGTGAGGAAGCAACGTTAGAAGAACTTTCTGGTACGCAAACAGAAGTAGACGAAGACGAGGGAGAAGAGGGTGAGCAGTTTGCCGTACTGGCCGAGGAATTGTGGCAGGTACCACTTGAGTCCAACAGTACAGATACCCAGCGTATTTCTACGTTTGAAACAACACTTTTGGTGGATACATTCTTCTTTGATCTTCCACGAAAAAGGCTCGTATATCGTGACCCACTCGCAACATCCATCGTCATTCTTCAGGACACGAAGGTAACGTCAAGCGTGACTGGCAAGGACACAGCAGAGAAGTAGAAAAGTCTGCTACTCTGGAGATATGATCCAGGAGAGCACACAACAAAAGAAGCACATTCCATGGCTTCTTTTTGTTCAAATTGCTCTGGCGGTCATTGTTGTGACCCTCTCCATCCTCTGGTACGCCCCTTCCTTCGGATACGCCCAGGTCACTCCTAATCAGCCTGTCGACTGTGGAACCACGAACTTCTCAAACTTAGAAGCAGGACAAGGCTTTATTTTCGAGGGAGTCTCCCCTGGCTGTTACTCCGCAGGCTTCTGTGGTCAGTGTGACGTTCTATTGGTCATTAAAAACGTCGTAGAAGCAGGCTTTGGTCTCATTGGAGCCTTTGCCACACTCATGTTGGTGATTGCAGGCTTCCTGTATCTCATCTCCAGAGGAAATGACCGTACCGTCCAACAAGCCAAAGGCATTATTGCTTCTACGATTACGGGACTGGTGATCTCATTCTTAGCCTGGACGATTGTCGGCACCGTTGCCGTATTAGTCTCTGGAGATCCAAACGCCACCATTGCCTCTATCCAATGTTCTGATGTTCCAGCCGTTTCTACTTGTACGCTTGTCAGCAACGTAGGGGACTTACCGCAGGGGGTGTTTGGAGGTGGCGTGTCTGGAGCGGGTCCACAAGGTGGCAAGATTCTTGCGTGTGACAAGGATGTGATCGAGGGTCAGTACACACGTCTCGGGGTAGATATTGGAAGACTATTTAATGAGATCGAAAAGGAAACCGGAATCGATGCCGTCTTCATGTTGGCAATTTACAATCGCGAAACGGGCCTTGGTTCGAACGTAAAAGAGTCATCAACAGGTGCCTATGGAATCCTTCAAATTCAGCCAAGTACAGCTGCGGCGTATTGGTCAGAAACAGTGAAGGCCTCACATCCAGAGTGTGTAAACAAGCGATCAGATACGAGCAGGGCATTCGACGGAACCGACGATGGCTGGTGTCGACACAAGCCTTCAACAGGGAAGGATTCAGACAACGACCCGAATTGTGGTGCGATTGCGAGTGGAAGAAGTGTGATTGAGCATTTCCCAAATAGCTGTAAGGCGTACATCGACACAACGGAAGGATTTCGTGAGTACATGCGTATGTTTGCAAAGGTTCTTGCGGCCAAGCAGGCAGCTGCAAAGCGCGCGGGAGATAACTCATTCGAAGGCATTGCATTGCGCTACGCCGGAAGCAATAAGAATGGCTATGTCGAACACGTTCAGGCAGGACATGTGGAACTCTGTAAGCAGCAAGGAGGAACGGTCTATGATCGTGCAACACCTTCGGGTTCACGCGGAGGAAGTCTTGCGTCTGGAAATTACAACGGAAAGTACTTCGGGCAGATCGATGCGCATATCAGTGTGAATCCACGCGACACATCGAAGATCACGCACGTGGTCCTTCACGATGGCTCGCCATCAGAGTTTACGTCCTCATTTGGAATCGGAGGAATGCTGAACTATTGGTTGACCTCGGCAGCAGGGCGGGAAAACAAGATATCCTCGCACTACGCAATCGAACGTGATGGAACGATCTACCAGCTCGCAGACGAGCGTCATATTGCGAACCACGCTGGTGGATTCAACACCAAGAGTATTGGAATTGATCTCATGAAAGAACACGCAGGAGACGCAAAGCCGCCAAATTGGACGCCGCAACAGTATGCGGCGGTGCGTACACTTATTGGTGATATTGCAGGCAGAACAGCTGTGACGGTAGACGATCAGCACATCTTGGGGCACTGGCAGGTTTCCCGACCAGGTCGCCGTTCTGACCCGCGTGAGTTTAACTGGGAGCAGATCGGCCTCTCATCCGCTGGCCACTCTCAACGTCTTCCTGAATTCCGCTAGGTATGCAAACCAAGCGAGTCATTTTGATCACAGTCATCGTTGCAGCAGTGCTCGTAGGTATTGCGGCGCTTGCTTCATATTTGATTGTGCAAAGCAAAGAACAAGAACACACAACAAGCGGAACGACGACAGGGGCAACAGATGCCTCGGGAAATCTGTTAACGAGCGCAGAAATCAAACAACTTGAAGAGCAGTTGAGTACGGGCGAAGCTCCATCGCTTCTAGAAAGTGCCAGTCAGATCCAAGGTGGGGCTAGCATTCAGGTGCCGCTCGAGGACCTCTTCTACGATGCTGTGTCCGGAGTGTTGTATGCAACGGACCCAACGTTTGGAGAGCCGGTGCGCATTACAGAAGATCTGCAGTTAGAGTCTCTCTTTGAGAATGAGTTCTTTGTGGGGCTTACGAATGTTGAATGGTATGTGAACGAGACAGGTGAATGGCAAGTAGTGTTCTCAATCGATGACGAAGATGAGGGCCAAGGACAGTTGGTCGTGAGTGAAGCGGTTGGACAAGTCTTCTTACCTGGATATACGCAGTCTATCTTCACAACAGATGGAACGCTGCTCTCGCTTCGCGAAGAGGGCAATCAGATGGTGTTTGATGTCATTGACCTAGAAGAGGGGTCATTTACCGCAGAGGAGTACGTAACGGTTCCCACAGGTGCGGCCCAAGTGCAGCCATACGGAGCAACGAACACGACAATTTGGTACGAACGATTCGACACCTCAGGCCGTTCATTTCGTGCTCTCGATGTCGCTATAGGAGAAGAAACGGTGTTGGTGAAATCTTCGAGAGAAGTAATACCTGCTCCAACAAGGACAACCTTCTTGGTTACGCGTCAGCAAGCCAACGTGTTCTTTACGGATGTTGTGGCACAAGATGGAACTACGACAGAACTATCTCTGCCAGCGACTGCACTTCCGATATATGCATGGGACAAAAACGCCCAGCAGGTATTCTTCCTGGTTGGTGAAGAAGGGGAGGTCGTCGAAGAAACTGACGATGACACGATTGTAAGCGATCCAACAGCCACGGAGCTTTGGCAGATGAACTGGAAGTCCGGAGCTTCTCAGCGCGTCTCTCTTCTTCCAGAAGAAACGCAGGTGTCTCAGGTTGCGTTCGATGGAGAGCGTGTTCGTCTGTTTCTCTACAGCACTTTCAGCGATACCTTGACCATCTTTGCAGCGAGCGATACCACTGGAGAAGATTTGTAGATCATCATATGAGCGTCACGTTTGTTTGTAACAATTGCGGAGCAAGACATCCAAAATGGTCGGGGAAATGCGAGAACTGCGGAGAGTGGAATACGCTCGCAGAGCAAGCTCCTGCTATTCCATCACGCCCGGCCTCTGGTGGATCAACATCAAAAGCGGCTCAGCGTGCACAGCAACGCGTGAGTGGAAATGTGCCAATGTCATTTGCAGACATTGAAGGTGAAGTAAAAAACCGTGCAACCACAGGACTACAAGATGTAGATCGTGTGTTGGGAGGTGGGTTTGTACCCGGAATGGTTGTCCTGCTTTCGGGAGAGCCGGGTATTGGAAAATCAACGCTGTTGCTACAGCTGTGTGACGCATTTTCAAACGACGGGAAGGGAGTGTTGTACGCATCTGGAGAAGAGTCTGGGGGGCAGGTACGTCTCCGAGCGCAGCGCTTGGGAGTGAATGTGACATCTCCACATTTGCGTTTCATGCACGAACAAGACGTGGGAACGATCATGCAACACCTTGCTGACGACTCAACGCAACTTCTCATTCTCGATTCCATTCAAACCGCGTATACCTCTGAAGTAATAGGTGAGCCCGGGAACGTGGCGCAGGTGCGCGGGGCGGCTTCTCGTCTCATAGAAGCGGCGAAGCGCACAAACACATCAGTCGTGATTGTGGGTCATGTTACGAAAGGCGGAACGCTGGCAGGGCCAAAAACATTGGAGCATCTTGTCGATACTGTTCTACAGCTAGAAGGGGATCGTTCTCATTCATTTCGTATTTTGCGCAGCGTGAAGAATCGTTTCGGCCCAACGGACGAAACGGGCGTATTTGAAATGGCAGAAAAGGGATTACTTTCGGTGCCAAACCCATCAGAGTTCTTTTTAGCTGAGCGACAAGAGGGAGCAAGTGGTTCCGCTGTAACGACAACAGTCGAAGGATCGAGTGTGTTCCTGGTCGAGCTTCAAGCAATTGCCACACCGACATCATTTGGATATCCAAAGCGCACGGCATCTGGATTTGACGTCAATCGACTACAACTATTGATCGCAGTGCTTACGAAGGTCGTGGGTCTAAAACTGGGTGAAAAAGACGTATTCTTCAATGTGGTGGGAGGTGTAAAACTTTCTGAGCCGGCAGTAGATCTCGCCGCGGCTCTCGCGGTTGCTTCTTCTGCAGTAAGTAAGCCAATGGCAGACGGAACAGTTGCCATTGGAGAAGTGGGGCTCACAGGTGAAGTGCGTTCCGTTCCACACCTCGAGCGACGCCTAAAAGAAGTCGAACAGCTTGGATTTACAAGGGCGATCATTCCAAAGGGAACGCGACGTGTTCCAAAATCAAAACTAGAGCTCATTACTGTGCGAACGGTCAAAGAAGGCATTACTGCAGCGCTTCAACCAGCGCGGCAGGCAGCGTGAGGTAAAAAAACCAACAGAAAAGAAAAATCCGCAACACTCAGGCTGAGTGAAGCGGTATCAAGCGTCAGACGTGCAGGAGTTAACGGTTGTTGCCGAAGTCCCCGACGTCGCCGTAGGTCACACTCGCGCCGGCCCGCAACGAGGCGGCGCCGCGCGAGGGGGGAGTGGAGCGGCCTTGAAACCCACGCAAGCCGCTGGAGCGCCCCTGGGCTTCCGGAACGAACTTGCCCTTGAACCCGGGATTGCCGGCGGCCGTCAGCAGTGCCGCACGGCTCTCGGCGTCCAACTCGAGCAGGTGCACCGAAACACGCTGTGGCGGATCGACGGCCACCGTCTCTTTCGCGCCGTTGCGCACGATCGCCTGCGCCACGATCAGCGCGGTCACCACTGCGCCGTCCTCGCGCAGTGCGAACGTCACGCTGGACGGATCGAGGTGGATGACACACTGGCCACCCGGCCCCCACGACTGGCCGACCCGTCGGATGGACCCGATGGGTCCCGTTTGGCCCTCGCCAGCAAGGACACATTGAATCTGTTGCCCGCTCGATTGGTTCACTGCATACTCTCCATGGTGTGCGATCAGGAAGCTCCCTTCCGCAGTCAAAGAACAATCTCGCTTCGGAAATGCAAATGGCGAAGCGAGGGCGTACACCAAGCCTTGTGGCAAGGATCGAGCGAATGTAGCCGACCCTCCAAAAAAAATCAATGCATGGGGGCCAAAAGGTGACTTCGAGCTTCTTCTTGTACACGCGCAAGGAGCGCGGTATCCATAAGTGATGCCATGCGCAAATCTGGTAATCCAGACTGAGCAACGCCTGCAAGTTCTCCCGGCCCGCGCTGTTCAAGGTCTTTTTGGGCAAGTTCAAATCCATCTGTAGAAGATTGAAACACGTTCAATCGCTCAGCAGGACGTCCAGAGCGTGTAACGAACGCAAGGCAGGAACTTGCGTGTTCTCCTCGGCCTACACGTCCTCGCAGCTGGTGAAGCTGTGCAAGTCCAAATCGTTCCGCGCCATAAATAGCCATCACAGTTGCATTCGGGACGTCTACACCAACTTCCACAACGGTTGTACTGACAACAGCATCAAGCTCGCCAGCAACAAAGGCGCTCATGACAGCGTCTTTTTCTTCTTGTGTCAGTTTTCCATGAAGGAGTGCAAGCCGGACATCAGAAAACAATCCGTTCGCGAGTCGTTCAAACGTTTCTTCCGCGCTTGGAACCTGCGCAAGTGATTCATCATCCGAATCTTGAATAAGGGGACATACTACAAATACCTGACGACCTTTGTCGATTTGTTGTCGCATAAACTGTTCTGCGACCTTCGCCCCACGCGGAGACACGATACGTGTCGCGATAGGGGTGCGACCTGGCGGAAGTTCATCGAGCACCGAAACATCGAGATCTGCATACACGGCAAGCGCAAGCGTGCGTGGAATCGGAGTGGCGGTCATAGAAAGCAAATGAGGAGAGCGCGTACCGCCAGCGCGTCGCAAGACTTCACGTTGCTCTACTCCAAAGCGGTGCTGCTCATCAATCACCGCTAATACGAGATGATCAAATTGCACGACGCCTTGAATGAGCGCATGCGTTCCAACAATAATATCGACTGATCCGTCAGCAAGAGCTTCAAGGAAGACAGCTTTTGAGCAGTCGTAGTCTTGTGTGTCACCGCTGAGCGTCTTCTGGGATCCATTGTGAATCGACTGCCGCGTACGGGTAAAGAGTCCAATCGATACCTCACCTAAAAATGGAGCGAGATACTTTTTCAGGGTGACAAAGTGCTGCTTAGCAAGAAGATCGGTGGGAGCCATGAGAACAGCTTGTGCTCCTTGTTGGGCAGTTGCGAGCAGGGCGAGTCCAGCGATAAGTGTTTTTCCTGCGCCTACATCACCTTGTAGGAGGCGGTACATTGGGGTGCCTGAAGCAAGATCTGTCTGAATATCACTCCATACACGTTCCTGTGCGCCCGTGAGTGAAAAGGGGAGCGCATCACGAAACGCTGCTTCGTGTTCGGGAGAGAGTGTAATGTTCTCTCCTCCTCCAGCGCGCCAACGCTCACGCTTCGTGAGGGCAGTAAGCTGAAGCTCGTAGAGCTCTTCGAATGCCATGCGTTCACGAGCCACGGCAAGGGCTTCACGTGTGGTAGGTAGATGCAGCTCTTGCAGCGCGTCCGAAAGCGGCACGAGATCTTGTCGCTCCAGAAGTTCTTCCGGGAGAGTGTCTTCAATATCGCGTACTAGGGGAAGGCACTTCCGTACGATCGCTAAAATAGTTCTAGTGGAAATGCCAGCAGAAGCTGAGTATACGGGCGTAATGTGACCATCTACCTTTGCATCTGCATCATCCTCAAGTTTCTCAAACTTGGGTGACGAAAGCTGAGGACCAGACTTTTTGTAGTCGACCTTTCCATAGAGCAGTACTTCGGTTCCAGGTGGGAGCATGTCAGGAAGATAGGGCTGGTTAAACCAAACAGCGCGCACAGGGCCGCTTGCGTCTTCTACAACGGCTTCAGTAAGGGAAAGACCTCTTCGTCGCGTTCGCCGGGTTTCAATAGATGCAATACGCACACGAAACGCCTGTTTCTCTCCAACGCGTAGTTTGTTGACTGGAGTAATGCGATCAAAACTGTCGTAGCGATACGGAACAAAGAGGAGTGCATCGCGAACAGTGCGCAGCCCAAGACGTTCCAACGCCTCGCGCTGAGACTTCCGAAGTTTGTGTATCTTGGAAATGGGAGTATCGAGTGTCATGACACTGTAAGATACCGAGTTCCAAGAAGTGGGTCGAGCGCAAAATAGAGTTGCCTGTTCCTACGGGCTCTGATACTCTCCCGGCGCGCCTATAGAGGTGTCTGACACATGTATGAGCACCCGTAGCTCAGCTGGATAGAGCGTGGGCTTGCGGAGCCCAAGGTCGTAGGTTCGAATCCTGCCGGGTGCACCACGATAGAAATCAAAAACATCGCCGAACGGCGATGTTTTGTATTGGCTCCTTAGAAGCCGATCCGACGAGAGAAGCGATCTGCTGTGTGTTCTTCTGCGTCAATGTCTTCGTCGAGGAAGGTGAGGAGAATGTCTCTCACTTCGATCGGATCTTGTGTTCCGAGTTGGATGTCGAGTGTGGGAGTAGTAAATCCTGTCTGGGAAAGCTTCAGAACGGAAAGTGGGGGATCGTATAAGATCCAGAACAACCGAAGATCATTCGCGTAGGAAAGGAATCGATCTCCGTAGATAATCCCTTTGCTTGTAAGAGCAACATCGAGGACACGTGGTTCGCGATTCAAGAAGAGGTAGATGGCAACACTTGCGAGCACGATCACGATCGTGAATAGAAAGTTCGCTGTCGCGATCGAAATAATCAGCAGGACAGCTGCAAGAAGAACACCGAGCGTAAGCTGTCGACGGTCAAGTGAAATCGGCTCGTATTCATTGGCCTTCCACTGAACAAATATATCTGATGCAGAAAGCTCAGGGACGTCACCTACGGTGATGTTTTGCTTTAGGGTTTCAAGGGTTGTTTGTGTCTCGGTTGCCATAGGCGTTATGCGGCTAGCATGCCACAGATGCGCCCTGTAAACAACAGCCTGTGGAAGGCATGTACCGAGCTAGGCCGCCGTCAAGAACAAGAAAATCGAGAGGGCGAGTGCGGCAAATCCACCGACATTTAGCCAGATAATGCCATTCTTAAGACCAAAGAAGAACAATACAATCGACCCAGTGAACAGTGTAAGGAGGAGTGATGTCATAGTGAAATGACTATAACGACGCAGACAAAAAAGAAAAGGTCTCGTTCCTATCTACAACGAAACACGATACACTGCACGAGCACACTAAGAGGAGGAAAGATGAACAACACAACAACACAACAAGAGAAACCAACGCAAACTCAAGTGCGAACCGGGGGCGTAGCGGGGAAGATCATCCTGCTTTCGATTGTGCTCGCAGCTATATTCATTGGGATTTCGTTCGGCTATGCCGTGTGGAGTACTCGAACAGTGGTGCTCAACGATGCGATAGAGGCTCAAGAAACAGGAGTGATATTCGACGCCCAGAAGTTGGAGTTTCTTACGGAAGACGTGCAAGGAACACTGCGATCGCTACACGGTACTCCGCCGCTTCAGGGGCTGATTCGCGCAAATGAAAACGACGGTATCGACGAAGTAGGATTGTCGACAGAACAACAATGGAAAGAGCGACTGCAAACCATCTTTGTTTCAGAAATGAACGCAGCGAGGATTTACGACCAGCTGCGTTTTATTGATGAAACAGGCCAAGAAATCGTCCGTGTTGATGACGTGGAGGGAGAAATATTCGTGGTGTCGGAAGAGAAGTTGCAAAACAAGGCAAACAGAGACTACTTCAAAGAAGCTTCGACGCTTTTAGAGGGCCAGATATACGCTTCGAAGGCAGAGTTGAATCGTGAGGGAATACCTCCAGTCGTGAGTGTGCCGTACCGCCCGGTGATTCGATATGCTATCGCTATTTTTGACGAGCGTGACAACTCCTTTGAGGGCGTCCTCATGGCGAACGTGCGAGTGAACAGCCTGCTGGAGCTAAGTGGCCTGCAGTCAGATGAGCGATCAGACGTGTACGTCATTGATTCGCTCGGGCACTTTATTTTGCATCCAGATCCAAGCAAAGAGTGGGGAGGACCCGGAGATCTTGGAACGGGCACATCGCTGTATTCAGAATTTCCAGATCTAGACGCAATTGATACAAGTCTTGCATCTGGATCGATCCATGCGGACGGATACATTTCTGCGCATGCAAAAGTTACTCCTGTGGGCGAAACGCCCGATCGAGCTTGGACGGCCATTCGTCGGCTTTCTGAAGATGAGGTGATACAAACGGTGAATCAGTACACAGTGCCACTCTTTTGGATTGCGGGAATCACATTTGCGGTACTTGCAATCGTCTTTGCAATTGCAGTACGAATCTTGCTACGTCCACTTAGAGAGGTAGCGACAACCGTACAGGCGTTTGGACAGGGGGATCTTTCCGTGCGTACACAAGTTGAATCGAATGACGAAGTTGGCAAAGTGGCCGTTGCCTTTAATGAAATGGCAGAGCGTATGCAGGGGCTCTATACAAACCTTGAAGATGAGGTGCAAAAGAAGACAGTTGAGCTGAACAAGAAGATCGAAGAGTTAGAGGAAAGTCAGGTAAAAAACGAGGAAACGATGTCAGATCTGCGTTCTGAAAAAGAACGAACGGATACAATTCTAGAAAGTGTGGGGGAGGGGCTACTCGTAACAGACAAAAACGGGGTAGTGCTCGCCGTGAACGACGCGTTTGAAGCACTCCTTGGCTTCTCAGAAACGGAAGCAGTGGGGCGACGTCTTTCAGATGTGATCGTGCTCGAACGAGAAGATGGAACTCCGCTAAAAGAAGAGGAACGCCCATTCCGACAGGCACTCACAACAGGAAAGGAAGTGGTGGTCGAGGGAACAGATGGGCTGGTGTATAAACGAAAAGACGACACGTTGCTACCTGTTGGGATGACTGTTGCGCCAATCGTGGTACGAGGCGAGGTAACGGGATTGGTAGAAGTCTTTAGAGATATTGAACGAGAGCGCCAAATCGACCAGGCAAAAACGGAATTCGTTTCGCTTGCCTCGCACCAGCTGAAGGCTCCACTTGCGAGCGTGAATTGGGGAACGCGGCTGTTGCTTGAGGGAAATGTTGGAGAGCTAACAGAGGATCAAAAGGAACTAGTTGAAGATATTGAAGAGGGGAGTGAGCGAATGGTCGACCTCGTAAACGGACTATTGAATGTATCGCGTATTGAGTTAGGAGTTCTTGCAGTGGAGCCAGAAATTGTAGACTTGGAAGAAATCGCAAAGGGGGCCATTAGCGACCTAAGGCCAGCCATTCAAGAGAAGGAATTGCAGCTCAAGGAAACGTACGATGGCGATATCCACGAATACTCAGGAGACAAAAAACTGCTGTTTATCGTGTTGCAGAACCTAATCTCGAACGCGGTGAAATACACGCCGGAAAAAGGGTCAATCGACGTCTCGGTAGGTTCAGATTCGGGAAGAGGAGTCGTACACGTTGAAGTCAAAGACACAGGCTATGGAATTCCAAAAGACGCCCAAGAGAAGATGTTCACGAAGATGTATCGAGCAGACAATGTTCGGGCAAAAGATGTGCCTGGTACGGGTCTTGGGCTTTATATCGTGAAATCAATCGTAGACGGAGAAGGCGGAAAGATTTGGTTCGAGTCGGAAGAAGAAAAGGGAACAACATTCTTTGTGGAGCTGCCGCTTTCTGGAATGCAGCCAAAAGAAGGTTCACGCCCGCTCGAGGCGTAGTGAGGTGAGTGGCTACGAGTTCCGATTCTGAGCTTGTAGAGTGTCGCGTATTTCGCGCAGGAGCTGGGTGTCTTCACTCGGCTTCTGTGTTGTCTTTGTAGTAGCCTCTTTTTTCTGACGTCGCAGAACGTAGCGAACGGCAATGAAGATAGAAAGCGAAATAATGAGGAAATCGACAATCGAGTTTACGAAGAGTCCGTAATTGAGAGTGACCGCTTCAGTTGTGTCCGTTGCTTCTCGCAGCACAACGGAAAGACTGGAAAAGTCGACACCTCCAACAAGAATCCCGATAGGGGGCATGATTATGTCCGACACAAACGAGCTGACGATCTTGCTAAAGGCATTACCAATAACAACACCAACGGCCATGTCGACGAGATTTCCTTTAACAGCGAACGACTTAAACTCTTCAGCAAACTGCTTCATAGGGTCGTGGGGCATCATATAGGAGAGACGTGAGACAACGTATGTATGGGGAAGATGAACGCGAACTTATGCTCGCAAGATCCGTTCCATCGCCCTTCCTTGTGCGAGCTCATCAATGAGTTTGTCGAGATATCGAATTTCTTGCATGAGTGGCTCTTTTATTTCCTCAACGCGAATTCCACACACGACACCGGTAATAAGCTTTCGCGACGGATTGAGCGCTGGAGCGTCTAAGAAAAAAGTTTGAACATCTGTCTCACGTTTAATGTGACGTGTGAGTTGCTCTGAACTATATCCGGTAAGCCAACGGATAATGGCACGTACTTCGCGCTTTGTGCGTCCTTTTCGTTCCGCCTTCGCTACGTAAAGCAAATAGACCCTTGAGAAATTCATGCCATAGATGCGATGTGTTTCCATGGGGTGCGAGTACAGAATTTAGAGGCGTGCGCATCTCAATCAGGGATCTGGAAGTCGCAAGGAAGCGACTGTCAGATCTCTGGCGGAGAGGGAGGGATTCGAACCCCCGGCACCCGTGAAGGCGCGCTGGTTTTCAAGACCAGTCCATTCGACCACTCTGGCACCTCTCCACGTCGACTATCATACGGAGTTTTTGTATTCGCGCAACGATTGCGCAAATGAGGCACACGCGCGATACTCGCAACACTCAACTACGACGATATGGCACCAACCTCTTTTCAAGGATTTCCAAAGGAAGCATTTACCTTTCTCAAGGAAATTAAAACGCACAATAACAAGACGTGGTTCGAAAAGCACAAAGAAGCGTACGTAGAAAATGTCGTCGAACCTGGACAGGCGCTTGTAGAGGCACTTGGTCCACGTCTGCAAAAGGTGGCAAAGACCGTGCAGTATGATTCATCAGCAAGTGGGCACGGGTCGGTAAAGCGTATTTATCGGGACGTTCGATTCTCAAAAGATAAAAAGCCGTACAAGGATTACTTTGGTCTCATCTTTTGGGACGGAAAGGGGAGTAAGAAAGAAGTTCCTTCCTTTGGGCTGCATGTAGAACAAGATGGTGGGTGGTTTTTTGCAGGGATGCATGGATTCCCAACAAAAGAGGTTCGGGAGACCTACCGTAAGATGGTTGATAACGAGCGCACAGGTAAAGAATTGCAGCGCATCGTACATGGCATTCGAAAGACACGCGGGTACGAAGTAGGGGGCTCTGAGCTTAAAAATGTTCCGCGCGAGTTCGATCCGGAACATCCACGCGGAGAGTTGCTCAAGCACAATGGCTTGTGGGCACTCTCTCCGAAAATCACGGTCGCACAATTGAAGTCGCCCAAGCTCGTGAGTCAGTGCGCTGCCTATGCCAAAAAAACGGCACCACTCGAACAGTGGCTCGTGAAGCTCTGGAAAAAAGCCTCGTAGATCTACGAGGCTTTTTCTTCAGGTGAATCTTCTGCTGGTTCGAAGTCGAGGGAGATCGAGTTCACGCAGTGGCGAATGTCTTTGTCTGTATATCCTTCACCCTCAAATACGTGGCCAAGGTGGGCATCGCAGGCAGAACAGAGAATTTCTGTACGGATGCCATCTGCATCAAGTTCGCGCGTAACAGCACCTGGAATTTCATCATCAAATGCAGGCCATCCGCAGTGCGCATCGAATTTGTCGTCCGACTTATAGAGCGCTGCTCCGCAGCGTTTACAAGTGTAGGTCCCGTTTTCCTGATGATCGACATACGCACCAGAAAATGGCGCCTCCGTACCTTTCTCAACGATGACGCGAACTTCTTCAGGGGTGAGATTTTTAGATTTCATAGTTCAGGATTAGTAAGAAAAGTATAGCGTACGCAGGCA